>JAXEIW010000193.1:0-32885 GCA_034101885.1 Clostridia bacterium
ATTACATAATCAAGTATTCCATGCACATTGGAAGAAACAAGCGGAACGCCCGCTGCCATTGCTTCTACACCTGCCAAACCGAGTCCTTCAATCTTTGAAGGGAATGCACTAATATCCGCAGCATGATAAAGTTCATAAACATCAGTTCTGAAACCAAGCAAAATCACCTGTTTGGAAACGCCTAAGGCAGTTGCCAAATTTTTTAAATATTCTTCCAATGGTCCCTTTCCGGCAATTGCGTAATAAATATTTGGGTTTTTTATTTTTGCCAATGCACGTATTATTATTTCATGGTTTTTTCGCTCAATAAGTTCCCCTACAGATAACAATAAGACTGCATCACGCGGAACACCAATCGATTCTTTTTTTTCTTCCTTATTAATTTCGATGTTTTTTATTTGTTTTATATCTACTCCCACACTTGGAATATATCTAACATTTTTCGCATGAAAAGTTAAAGCTCTTTTATAATCTTCTTTATTAATTGTTATAATATAATCACAAAATCTTGAAAGAAATCGTTCTACAGGATAATAAATAATCCAATTCTTTTTAGGTGAAGAATTATGGAAATGAAATCCATGACAAGAATACATAACAACAGTATCCTTTTTTCTTGATTTTCTTGCTGCTATTCTTGTAATCACAGATGCCGCAGGAGTATGACAATGTATTAAATCAAAGTGTTCTGTATCGATTATATGTTTTAATTCCTTATATGCTGAAATGTTTTTTTTATTAATAGGTTCTCTTGCAAAGTGTACATTATGCAGAACAATATCCATTTGTTTTAGTTTTTCTATATATGTTTTTGTTCGTTCCTTACTGGTATCTTCCATATAATCAAAATTTACTGCAATATGAACATCGCAGTTTTTTATTTTTTTCAGAAATTCAATATTCTCTTTATTAAACCACTCTATAAAAGATATAACACTTGCTACTATTAATACTTTTTTTCTGTTTTCCACAAATTACACCTCTGATATTTCCTTGCTCAATTCTATTTTATTGTCATAAAAATTTTTATCAATTTTATTTTCACGAAGCAGATAGTCTCCTAAATCCTCAGCTGTGTCCATGCCTTCTTGAGAAATCCCATCCTTTTTTACAAAAGCCTGCCAAACGGTGAGGAAAATTATTTTGCAATCTACAAAAAATGAAATATTTTTTATGTACTCCAAATCATAATTTAATTTTTCTTCCCAAGTTATGCCATTGCGACCATTTATCTGAGCCAGTCCAGAAAGTCCCGGTCTTACACTATGTCTTTTTCTTTGTTCATCTGTCATAAACACCATATCTCGAATAAGTTGAGGTCTTGGCCCAACAACGCTCATATCGCCTTTTAATATATTAAACGCTTCAGGGATTTCATCAAGAGATGTTTTCCTTAGAAAACGTCCGTATTTATTCAATCTAATCTCATCAGGTAAGAACTTACCGTTTTCATCTTTTCTGTTATCCATTGTACGAAACTTAATCAGTTTAAATATTTTTTCATCTTTACCGGGTCTTTCCTGAACAAAAAATGGATTTCCGCGCATTTCTATAGCACCGACAATTATCAATATTATATACAGCCAGCAAAAAACAATAATAGCTGCCAAACCACACAAAATATCTAATAATCTCTTTATGTACTTTCTATACATTGAAACACTTCCTTACTGTTTCAATGATTACATTCTGTTGTTCCGGCGTCATCTTATTATCACTTGGAAGGCACAAGCCTCTTTCAAATATATCCATACCGACATCAAGACCTTTGCCTGCAATATATGCATTTGTCTTTGCTCTGCCATCACCTTCAACAGTAACAAAAGGATTATTTCTGAATACAGGCTGCATATGCATAGGTTTCCAAATCGGTCTGCCCTCGGCATTAATACTTGCAATTGCATCTAATATTTCGCTTGGACAAGTTTTTCCTTTTTCGCTTATATAGCAATAGTCATTATCTGATCTGACCTGCTTACACAATGCAGATTCATCTATTAAAAGACATGAAAGCCAAAAATTAGGCTCGCATATTTTTTCATCATAAGGATTCATTGTAACAGGCAAATCCTTAAAGCCTTCCTTATAGCGCATATATATAGCTTTTTTTTGTGCTATATGTTCCTCCAAATGAGGAAATTGACCTCGAACAACACCTGCAATGACATTGCTCATACGGTAATTGTAGCCTAATTCTTCGTGCTGATACCACGGCGCCGCTTCACGGCTTTGAGTCGACCATTTTCGAACCTTGTTTGATGCGTCCAAATCGTCTGTAAGCAACATACCACCCGATGAACCGGTAATAATTTTGTTTCCGTTAAAGCTAATAGCATTATATTGTCCGAATGTGCCTGTTTGTTTACCTTTATATACGGCACCTAAAGACTCTGCTGCGTCTTCTATTAAAACTACGTCGTGTTTTTTGCATATATTTATAATTTCATCCATTTTTGCCGGTGTTCCGTAAAGGTTGACACACACAACCGCCTTTACATTCGGATAAAGTTCAAAAGCCTTTTCAAGAGCAATAGGATCCATATTCCATGTATCTCTTTCCGTATCTATAAAAACAGGTACTCCACCTTCATATACAATCGGGTTAACTGTTGCCCCAAAGGTCACATCACTTACAAAAACATAATCTCCCGGCTTTATCCCGGCAAGCTTCATGCAAAGATGCAAAGCGGCTGTACCGCATGACAAAGCCACCGAATATCTGCAGCCGATTTTTTCAGCTGCCATACGTTCAATTTCGTTGATATTTTCACCTACTGTTGACATCCAATTTGTATTGTAGGCTTCCTGTACCCATTTCAATTCCTCCCCATGCATTGTGGGAGATGAAAGAAATACTTTATTTTTAAAGCCTCTAAACAATTTAACCCATCCTTTCAAAAAGTAAGTTTTTTAAAGTATTTTTTATATACAAAATTTAAAAATTCACAATTTTTTTCTTTTGTAAAATCGGTTTACTATTATCTGAAAATTTTATTGTTTCATTACTGTTATTAATCTTCATGCCTATGCCTTCAAGACGCCGAATACGATCTTTTGATAATTTACTGTTTTTATAATTTTTCTTCCGATCCGACAGCCATTTTCCAATCCAAATTCCATCCATAACATAATCGGAACGTATATTAAGGTTTGTATAATTTTATCCGCATACAAAAACACTTCACTTTGCCCCACAACAACATAATGTGAATTATGTTGTTAAACATAAAAATTATATATAAAATATATAAAATTATATCACTTTTTTAGAAAGTTGTCAATTATTTACGACTTATTTCGTCAGTTTGTATAAATTTAAAACACATCATAGCAGACCAACGAATTTCTAAGTAAAGCGTTGGTCTGAAAATTGTGCTTATAAATTAACATAAACACTTTCATAATTGAGCGAGTGTTTTATTTTTTGAATACTTTTTAGAAGTTTAACAACATAATTGGTATTATGTTGCATTTGGTTAAATTGCCGAACTTTGTTTTTCTTTTACCATCGCAATAATCCTGATTTTTGTATTTGCATGTGATGAATTTCACCGGTTTCCATTATGTAAATTCTTCTCGTTTCAATGCTTGAATGTACAAGAATATCTGCAAGACGTGCTATATCCTTTTCTATACCGTAATATGGACGGGCAAAAAGATGTCTTAAATTATGCGGGAATACTTTTTCTCCCGGAACCTTTGCGCTTTCGCATATTGATTTCATCTTCTTCCGGAAAAAAGCTTGAAACTAACAAAAAGCAAAAAAAACAATAACCCCGTTCAAGCGATAATTGCGTTATAACCATAATATGTCTGCATCATTTAAAAAAAATATTCAAACATATATCAAGATGCCCCAACGTCTGTTTAACGTATAGGGCATCTTTTATTATTAAAACTTTTTTCAATATTTTAAATTTTTGCTGTGAATACAAATTACTTATTATCTTTTCCCACCGTTACTTTCAGAACGAAAAGTGTAGCTATCATTATAGCGAATGAAAGCGGAATCATAATCCATGCGTTCTGAACAAAGCCGGCAATTATATAACATACAAAGGACACAGCCGCAACAGTCAGTGCATACGGCAACTGAGTCGAAACGTGATTTATATGATTACACTGAGCACCTGCCGATGACATGATTGTTGTATCGGAAATCGGTGAGCAGTGATCGCCGCACACCGAGCCTGCAAGACAAGCCGACATACCGATTATCAACAGCTCGTTTCCTTCGGGGAATATAGCGGTAACAATAGGAATAAGTATTCCGAATGTTCCCCACGAAGTGCCTGTTGCAAAGGAAAGACCTACAGCAACAAGGAAAATTATAGGAGGCAGGAAGCTTGAAAGTCCCTGTGATGCATTTTCCATTAATCCGCCCACAAATTCAGCTGCACCGAGCAATCCCGTCATATTCTTTAAAGCTGTTGCAAAGGTAAGAATCAAAATAGCCGGAACCATTGCAATAAATCCCTTTGGAATACATTCCATAGATTCTTTAAATGTAACAACTCTTCTGCATAACATATAAATTACAGTAACAACCAAAGCAATAATACCGCCCCATGGAAGAGCTACTGTTGCGTCGGTATTTGCAAAAGCAGTAACAAACGATTCTCCCGAGAAAAATCCGCCTACATATACAAGTGCCAAAACACATATTACTATCAAAGCAACAATAGGAAGAATTAAGTCTATAACCTTACCCTTTGAAGAAACTTTTTCTTCTTCGGTTTGGTTGCTTTCCTGTCCTGTTGTAAACAAGTCACCCTTTGTTATTGCATTAAACTCATGTGTTTTCATAGGACCGTAATCCAATTTCATCAAGGTTATTCCAATAATGAAAACAAAGGTAAGCAGCGAATAAAAATTATAAGGAATTGCTTTTATAAACAATGCAAGTCCCTGTCCGTCTTCGGCATATGAAGAAACCGCAGCTGCCCATGAAGATATAGGAGCAATCATACAAATCGGAGCGGCTGTTGCGTCTATAAGATATGCAAGCTTTGCTCTTGAAATCTTATGACTGTCTGTAACAGGACGCATAACAGAACCTACGGTCAAGCAGTTAAAATAATCATCTATGAATATTAATACGCCCAGAACAAATGTTGCAATAACCGAACCCGTTCTTGATTTAATATTCTTCTTCGCCCATTCTCCGAAAGCCGCACTTCCCCCGGCTCTGT
Source organism: Clostridia bacterium (assembly GCA_034101885.1). Taxonomy (GTDB): domain Bacteria; phylum Bacillota; class Clostridia; order UBA1381; family UBA1381; genus RGIG1988. Next base: position 5,193 of record JAXEIW010000193.1, read on the forward strand.
TTATCAAGGCAACCATAATTCCCAGTACAACCAAGAATACAAATATTCCTGCTGTACCCGATACCGCAGCAACCAAACCTTCATTTAAAAGATTGTCCATTGCGGCAACAGGTCTGAAATTGGTTGAAAACAGCGCACCCACAACAATACCGATGAAAAGTGAAGAATAAACCTCCTTTGTTATAAGCGCAAGACCTATAGCAATAATTGGCGGTAAGAGCGCAAATGCAGTACTGTGGAACATACTTACAAATTCTTCACCCTCAGCTGCCTCTTCGGCAAAGCCCGTTATTGACATTATAAAAACAAACAGAATTGTTAATATTGTCATAACGGCAAATTTCTTTTTTTCTCTTGTGTTAAACATAACATCCTCCTAAAAAACAAAAATTTTGCAACAAAAAAACGATTGGGTATAACAGCACCACAACCGTTCACAGCAAAATTTTTCGGTTTGATAGTGCTCCACATATTCTTAATGCATAAAGCATACCGCGCTTTTTAAAAGCGCAAATAATGTGACAGTACGTTATATGTTTTATAACGTCCCAGCATATATCCGCCGTGCTGAGAATATATGCTTCGGCAATAATTCCTTTCGCTTTAACACAGCCCGATGTTTAACCAAAGCTACTGATAATTATTGCGCCTCTATCTTTTTGCAGCATTTTTTACATAATTGAATATTAACACACTATCCGCCGTTTGTCAAGAAAAAATGACAAATTTATGAATATTTTTTTAATTTTTATATATTTTGAATAACATTACGGGAATTTAAAAGCTGCCGAAGATTTTCCTCGGCAGCCCTTATAATCATTTTAAGAAATTAAGCGGAGTAAACACTGCATTGTGTCTTATCTCTGCCCTTTCTTTCGAACTTAACTTTACCGTCGATAAGAGCAAATAAAGTATCGTCACTTCCCTTACCTACATTCACACCCGGGTGAATTTTGGTACCGCGCTGTCTGACAAGAATGTTGCCTGCCAAAACCGACTGTCCGTCTGCTCTCTTTACACCAAGTCTTTTTGACTCGCTGTCACGGCCGTTTTTTGTACTACCCATACCTTTTTTATGAGCCATTTAAAACACCTCTGCTTTCAATTAAAAATTACTTTGAACTAAGCGTTAATCTTTTCGATTGTAACTTTTGTGTAAGGCTGTCTGTGACCTTTCTTTTTACGCTCGTTCTTCTTTCTCTTCATTTTGAAAACGTAAATTTTCTTTGATTTACCCTGCTTTTCAACCTTTGCAGTTACTGTAGCGCCCTCTACCAAAGGAGTACCTACAGTCACGTTTTCTCCGTCAGCTACTACCAAAACCTTATCAAATGTAACGGTTTCGCCTGCCTCTGTTTCCATCTTTTCAACGAAAACAACGTCACCCTCAGATACCTTGTATTGTTTTCCTCCGGTTACGATTACTGCGTACATAAAAACACCTCCTTATAAATATGAAGTCACGCTATCATAGGTATCACTTATGTAATTTTAAAACCTATTCTATGCGGATACCGATATAGTATATCAAAAATAAACACCAATGTCAATAGTTTTTATTATTTTTTATAATATTTTACCCTTAATTGACATAAATTTATGTTATTTTTATGTGATTTTCCAAAATGATATGTGGAAAAAGCTGTTTATACTTCGAGCTCCTAAAAGCAGTGAGATGCGAAAATTTATTCAGACTTTCCCTTCGAGAATATTTTGTTTAACAATACAGTGCATATTGCAATTAAGCCTATTACAATAAGTATGCAAAGCATCCCTTCGCCCATATATTTAAGATTAATTATAAATTTCATAGGATTAAAGGTCATTATATATCGCTCCTTAATAACAATTTAAAATATATCAAATATGCGTGATTATTTCAGGAAGAAATTCAAAATAAGTCCGCCGGCAATAACCGATGCGATTTGTCCCGAAACATTTACACCTATTGAATGCATAAGCAGGAAATTCTGGGGATCTTCCCTAAGTCCCATTTTATGTACCACACGTCCCGACATCGGGAACGCAGAAATTCCCGCCGCTCCGATCATAGGATTAATTTTCTTTTTAAGGAACAGATTCAGCACCTTTGCGAAAAGAACGCCGCCGGCAGTATCAAATATAAATGCAACGAGTCCCAGTCCCAGTATAATAAGTGTTTCTGCTCTTAAAAAGCTCTCTGCCTGCATTTGCGAAGCGATTGTTATACCTAAAAGTATTGTCACAAGGTTTGCAAGAACGTTCTGCGCTGTTTGTGAAAGACTGTCAAGCACTCCGCATTCTCTTATAAGGTTTCCGAACATAAGAAAACCTATTAATGAAACAGATGCCGGCGCAACAAGTCCCGCAATAACAGTAATAACGATTGGGAATAAAATTCTTGTTGTCTTTGAAACATTTGCAGGTTTATACTCCATCTTAATAAGACGCTCTTTTTTTGTTGTTAAAAGCTTTATAACCGGCGGCTGTATTATAGGCACAAGAGCCATGTATGAATATGCCGCAACCATAATAGCGCCGAGATATTTTGAATTAAGCATCTGCGCAACCACTATGGAAGTAGGTCCGTCGGCAGCACCGATAATTGCAATTGACGCAGCGTCGTTTATATCAAAGAACATGGAAGCGGTACACAAAGTAAAGAATATACCGAACTGTGCCGCCGCTCCGAAAATCATAAGCTTTGGATTGGACAGAAGCGGTCCGAAATCAATCATTGCACCTATTCCTATAAACAATATCAGCGGAAAAAGCTCATTTGCAATACCCGCATTATACAGTGCAGTAAGCGCACCTTCGCTGCCAACCGCGCCTGAAAAAGGAATATTTACCAATATAGCTCCAAACCCTATCGGCAGCAAAAGCGAGGGTTCCATATCCTTTTTAATGGCAAGGTATATAAGAATTCCGCCTATAATCCACATAATTATCTGCTGCGGTGTAATTGCCGCAATATTTTCTATAATAGACTCCATATTATATGTTAACTCCTCTCAAATATTTAAATAATTGTCATATTATATATTCTCGGATTTTATTATATTTTTGCAAAGAACTTCAAGCTCTGCCATATCTCTGCTTTCAAGCTCTACCGAATAGGAATAAACTTTTTCACCCTTCTCTATCGCAAAGCAGGCATAGCAAGCTGCTCCGTCGTCAAAAAATTGAACGCATGAGTTTCCTATAACCTTTTCCTTTACCGGAACGGTGCTGTCACGTTCGGTTACATTAAAATCACCCTCTGCCTTTCTCAAAACTACTTTGTTCTTGTTTATATCTTCGTAAATCGCCTGACCGACCGATTCGTTTATATATTGATATGCAACAGGGGTGTATCTTTCGGGAGATGATGTTTCAATCATTTTAAATCCCATTACATTGCTCATTGCATCAACAGATTTAAATTCCTCGACAGATTCCTGTATTTCCTTGTCCGAATCCGGCTGTTGTGTTTCAAACAAAGTAACAGGCTCCGCACCCTCCGATACTTCTCCGGTTATCGGATTAAATTTGAAAACATCCTTTGTCACATCATTATACTGAAGTCCCATTGACGGTTCATAGCCGTAATTATAATATATCATATTATCAGAACTTAAACAGCAAATAATGCTGTCATCGTACAAATAAAAGCTGTATACCGACAATATATTATAATCATTTTCGGTAACGTTTAATACATCGGAAATCTCCATAACATCATTTTTATCAAAATCATAGTTATAGGTATCAAAATATACTATTTCGGTGTTACCCATATGATGCACGGTGAGCTGCTCTACAAAAGAAATCTTATTATATTTGTCATATGCCGTTTCATAACCGAAATAAATAAATACGGGTGTAAATTCAACGCCGTTTTCTTCCGCAGCCAAACGACTTTCTTTTGCAGCTTCGGAATATATGTCCTTTATCTCGCTCAACTTATCCTGCGAATATTTTTCGTAATAATCATTAAGCGCAGATATTCCCTCATTGTTCTGCGTATTATCTATTTTAGGATATGCAACATAAGCATTAATGATAACATTTCCGTCCTCATCTTTAATACTTTCCTCTCGGTACAGTCTTGAAATTATATGCTCCGATGAAGGTCTTTCAATCTTTACGGAGCGTGTTTCCCCCTCCCATAAAACGTCCGCATTAAGGCTTTCCGAAACCGCTCTCAAAGGAACATATGTCTTATCGTCAATAATTTTGGCAGGCAAATTCAATTCAACTTCATTGTTATTTAACAGCATTGTGTCCGCTCCTACCGTTAATTTCAAAACATTAACTCCGTCATAAGCCATAACCGCTTTTTCCGATTCTATCCACTCGATTTTTGCCCCCAAAGCTTCAAATATATCTCTCATCGGTACAAGTGTTGTGTCATTTTCTATTACCGGTTCGTATTGTGTGTTTAACTTTTCTCCGTTAATGTAAATCTCCACCTGTGAAGAAGCCGACACCGAAACAGCTGATACTGCCGCAGCGACTGCTGTCATTAATATTACTTTTTTCATAAAATCCTCCATTCCGCCGTAAAACGGCACAAATACCGTCAAAACCGATATAGACAAATGAATATTCGGTTTTCGCCGCGTATATTAATGTATAATATTACCTTTTTTCCATAATATACATATTATATTATATCTTGCCTTTTGTCAAGTTACATTTATATGTCAAATTATTGTTTATCATCGGTTAACACTGTCATCTGTTCGGTAAGCGTTTTAAATATGTTTGCGGAAATTGCAAGCTGCCAAACCAAATCGTTAATTCTGTCCGGATCGTCCTCCTCATTTAAAATAGGGTTTGATACCTTTGTAACCTGCTCCGAAACATACCGAATAGCTTTCTGCTGATTTTTTATAAAGGATTCATACCTTTTCTTTACTTCCTCCTCCTCAAGACCTATCGGGAGAATTTTTTCTATTGTTGAAATACTGAGCGCCTGCTTTAGCGTACACAGCATAATCAGATACGCAATATGAACACGGGAATATTTTTTCTTAACCGGCGCCGGAATTGTTTTATGCTTCACATAGTTGTTAATCATCGGAGATGTAAGCGGCGCATTTTCCGTTTTTGCATTTAATATATTGTTATATTGATTTACAATAAACAAAACCTGATCCATATACAATTCAAGATTCGGCAAGTCATCCCATCCTGGTATTTTCTGTTTTTTCAAATGCTGCTCCCAGTCATTAAAATATTTTATTAATTCTTCCTTATTATACATAAACTGCACATCCTTAATAAATAATAACAATAATATTTTACACTGCGTTTATTATATCACCTTTAAAAAAAAAAATCAAGAAAAATTACTTGACAAAATAATAACTATGTGATAACATAGTATTGAATACTATTTGTAAAGGTTATAAAAACTATTTAAGGGGTGTCAATATGGCGGCAACATATAAAAATATGCGTGAAATGTTTAATGAAACATTAATTCGACACGGAAATAAAAAAGCATTTACACTGAAAACAAAAAACGGATTTGTCGATAAAACTTTTTCCGACTATTATTCGGATATAAAGGCTTTATCCTCTTCTTTGATTAATATGGGATTGAACGGAAAGAAAATAGCCGTAATAGGCACAAACTGCTATGAATGGTGTGTAAGCTACTTTGCAGTATTATGCGCAGGAGCTGTCGTTGTCCCCCTTGACAATCACCTTTTCCCCGAAGAAATTAAAAGACTTCTTTCAAGAAGCAAGGCTTCGGCGGTTATATTTTCAAAAAGACATAACGACACAATGAAAGAATATGACAATATAATAAATATCAGCATGGACAGCGAAGGGTTTATAAAATTTTATGATGAAATTTCGGAAGGCAACGAATTTCTGAAAAAGGACTCCGCCATATATGATAATATAACCCTTGATGAAAACGCCATGTCAATATTAATGTTTACATCGGGCACAACCGATGAAGCGAAAGGCGTTATGCTGTCACAGCACAATGTGCTTTCAAATACGCATGACCTTAGTTTGGTATTCGAGTTTGAGGATAACAACACATATGCGTCAATGATACCCCTGCACCATGCTTTCGGCTGCGGCGCTTTAACGCTGTGCGCGGCAACGGGAATAAGAATTGTATTTCCGGAAGGACTGCGTCTTGAAAAGTGCCTGAAAGACTATGAGGTTTCCGTTATGGTAGGTGTGCCTGCCATATACAATGCAATTTACAAAAAAATCATGCAAAAAACAGAGCGTGCCGGTTTAACAAAAAAAGTGAATTTGGGCATAAAATTAAGCAAAGTTCTTTTAAAATTCGGTATAGATATCCGAAAAAAACTGTTTAAAGAAATACATGACGCACTCGGCGGAAATATAAGACTCCTTATAAGCGGAGCGTCGGCGCTTGATAAAAATATTTCTGAATTTTTTAACAATATAGGAATTAAAATGATAAACGGATACGGTCTTACCGAAGCATCTCCCGTGCTTTGCGCAGAGCGAAGGAATATAATGAAAAGCGGTTCGGTAGGGAAAGCAATGGACAGCGTAACAATAAAAATTGACAATCCCAACGAAAACGGAATCGGAGAAATTATCGCAAAAGGTCCCAATATTATGCTCGGATATTACGAAAACCCCGATGAAACAAAAAAAGTTCTGAAAAACGGGTGGTTTTATACCGGTGATATGGGTTATACGGACAAGGACGGCTATCTTTTTATCACAGGCAGAAAAAAGAATGTTATTGTTTTGGGCAACGGCAAAAATGTATACCCTGAGGAGCTTGAACAGCTTACAGACAACATAAAGGGTGTAAAGGAAAGTCTTGTTTATATGAATACTCTCCCAAGTGGAAAAGAACAAATATGTGCAAAAATTGTCTATGACGAAGATATATACAATAATGAAAAGGCATATTCATGTATAGAGCAAGAAATAAACAATATAAACAAAACGCTTATCAGCTACAAGCAAATCAAGCATATATCCGTATCTTCGGAACCAATGGCAAAAACAACAACCGCAAAAATAAAAAGAAATGCGGAGCTTGATAAAATTAATCAAAGAAACAGCTAATATATATTCAGGAGGAATAGTTATGCCGGATGTAATAGCATTTGGTGATTCCGTTTTAAAAGGAGTCATATCGGAAAACAGCAAATACAAAATATGCAGCAACAACTTTGCCGAAATATGCGGAAAAACTTTCGGAATTGATATTGAAAACGGAGGCAAATTCGGAAATACAATAATTCGAGGCGGCAAAATAATAGAAAAAAATCTTGAAAAAATAAAGAACAACAGTTTATTAAAATATGTTATATTTGAATTTGGCGGAAACGACTGCGATTTTAATTGGGAAGAAATTTCCCAAAATCCTTACAAGCCCCATTTTCCCAACAGCGATATAAAAACCTTTACACAAACCTACACCTCACTGATAAATAAGATAAAAGAAATGGGCAAGATTCCGGTCCTTCTTTCTCTGCCCCCTATCGACGCCGAAAAATATTTTAAAAAAATATCACATAATCTGAACTCGGATAATATACTTAAATGGCTGGGCGGTAAGGTTCAGCATATTGCCGATTGGCATGAAAGGTATAATTTAGAGGTATTTAATATTGCTTTAAACAATAATGTTAAAGTAATAGATATAACCTCCCGTATGCTCGAACAACCCGATTATTCCGCATTTTTATGCGAAGACGGAATACACCCAAACGAAGCCGGGCATAAAATAATTGCAGAGTCTATTAACGAGTATATAAAAAAACACAATATCACTTTGTAAATATTCAGTTTTATTTCAAAACGGCTGTCAATTTCATCGGTATCCGTGCTGCCCATTTTGTACTTTTGCCCCGGAGCATTGATATGACGGTCATACCGTAAAAAACGGCACAGAAAAATCTATGCCGTTTTTTCAAATATATCCATAACCGCCTTACAAAAGCGATTTCAATAATATTATATGTATTAAAATTACAGACCGAGAGATTTTAAGTAATCTACACTCTGCTTAACAGCTTCCAAAGGCTCGATGTCGGTAAATCCGTCCTGCTCAACGATAAGGTATTCCGAGTTACATTCTTCGCATGACTTAATAATAGCCGGAATATCCTGTACTCCGTGTCCGACAGGTCTGAATTCAAATCCGTTATCCTCACGGCTTGCATTTTTCATTTCCTTGCCGTTTGCGTCAATCAATCCGTATACCGGACCGGACGCAAGATTTTTGCATACAAAATCTTTTAAATGTACTACAGGCAGCTGTCCTTTATATTTAAGCATATATTCGCTTGGATTGTTTCCGGCATAATGAACCCAACAGGTATCAAGCTCCGGAAGCATTACTCCGTCCAAATCCTCAAGAAGCCATTCAAGCAAAAACTTTCCGTCATACTTTTCAAACTCAAAATCATGGTTATGATACAACAGCTGTATTCCGCTATCCTTTAAATTTTTAGCAGCTTCCTTGATTTCCGTAAGAGCCTTTTCATAATCATCGCTGCCCTTATGCTTTTCCTTGCCCATCCACGGAATTGCGGCATATTTAACTCCGAGAGTCTTTATGAAATCAACATTCTTTTGAGCATCCTCCCCTATAAAAGCCGTATATGACTGATGTACCGATATTGCCTTAAGATTATACTTGTCAAGAATAGCTTTTATTTCCTCTGCCGTTTTATCATAATATCCGGCAAATTCCACATACTCATAACCCATTTCGCTTATTTTTTTTAAAGTACCTTCGAAATCCTTTGCCAATTCGTCACGAACCGAATAAAGTTGTAATCCAATTTTAAATTTTTTCATTTCAATCCTCCGTTTCTCCGCCTTTTGGGCGGCACAAATTCATATCATAAAATATGCAGACATAGCTTACGCCCCATATTTTCGAATAGATTATAGCACAAGTTTACAAACATTAATATAAAAAACAAATAAAAAAATATCAAAATTTTGTCATTTGGTATTTATTAACATACACTCTGTTCCGTATTAAATCACATTTCAGCCTTAAACGTATTCTTTACTATGGGAACTATTTTCCTGAGCTTTTCATATTCTTCCTTATATTCCTCCGGGCAGATTTCCTCCTCCGGCTCAACCAAAATATAGTGCAGCTCAAATCTTTTATCATAGCAAAGATAAGTATAATTTTTCAGCTCCCTTTTGTAGCGTTTGTCCTCATATTCAAGAATAGAAAACGCAAGTCCCGTTTCATCCGTATCATATGCGCTTTGAAGATAAAAATCCTCCCTGTGTTCCGAAACAACTGTCGTAAATTTCCCTTTCCAGTAGGTAGGTATTCTGAACTTGTAATGATTGGTTTTATAATCAAAATACGCCTCATCATTTTTGTAATATTCAAGCAATGCGGAATTTGTTTCGGTTTTAACACCGCTCTCGTCATCGGTTGATGTGCAGGCAGATGCCGAAATAATCGTTGCCGCAGCAATAAGTAAAGCTATAAACCTTTTCATATTTTTATTAATTCCTTTCAAAAAATAAATTATTTTTTTCTGTTAATATTTCATGGCAGAACAATTACACACAACTGTAATGTATAGAATTAAACACAAATTGTTATAAAATATTATTTGCTCCACGAATAAGACTTGCACCGTAATCAATATCAACCATTTCCCAATTAAAGCTTTTAAACTTTACACCGCTTAATCTCAGCTGTTCTTTAATTGTATCATAGGTTGACACAGGGACTCTTGAAGTATAAAACCTCTCCTCCCTATTATCCCTCACCAAAAACTCCATTTCGTCATTTTCCGTTTTTCCGAAAACCGATGTTCTGTCCTTCGCCTTTTCCGGCTCCTGCATAAGAATAAGAACCTTTAAAACCTCAATTACTTTGTCCTGAAGTCCCTTGTCAAATATCAGTATTTTTTCCATCAAGTCATCATATCTGTATACAAAGCGCAGGTTATAATCCTCAAATTCCTTTAATTCTCCCGATTTTGAAGAGGAAGCTTTTATCTCTGAAAATACACGCATTTTTTCCGAATTGTCGCTGCATGGTCTGAAAGAAATCATAAGCTTCTTTTCTTTGTCGTGATATAACAGCGGATTGGGCAATAACGCCTGTTTCTGACAATTACTGCAAGTCATAATATTGATTTTTCTTTTTAAAATTTCCTCTTTTAAGTCCTGACTGTCCTCCGCCGTTATTGAGCTCCATACCGTCACATCATTAAGATGTCCGCAATAAGGACATTTTATTTCCTGTTTTGAATTAATGCTCATATATCTGTTTCCTTTCGTCTTTTATTCTTTCGCTGTCGCCTCTTGACATATCAAGAATATTACCCGATTTTATTATTTCCTTTTCAATGTTTTTTACACTTTGTGCCGCTTCATTACCGCTTGACAGCTTATTATCGTAAAGAAGATAATCCCCTCTGTATTCGGGCAATGTTAAATTGGGCATTACAATATTTGCGCCCACATTAAAAGCGTCCGTTCTTCCGAAATTCGGTCTTAGGGTTGCCAAAGCGGTTGTTGCCGGTAAAAGAACATCGGGAATCATCAGTCTTGTTAAAGCAAGCATGGTTAAGGTAAGTTCATAGCTTCCGTTTTCAAAATTTTTAAAGGGTGTTTCATGATGCGACAAAAAAGGACCGATTCCAACCATATGAGGCTTAAGTTCCTTTAAAAACAGTAAATCCTCAGCCAAATTCTCATAGGTCTGATAGGGTGAACCTACCATAAATCCCGCTCCCGTTTGAAATCCCAACTCTTTAAGCTCATAAAGACACCTTTTTCTGTTTTCAAAGCTCATTTCCTTAGGATGAAGCTTTTCATAATGATCTTTGTTTGCTGTTTCATGGCGAAGTAAGTATCTGTCCGCTCCCGCCTTTTTATACTCTTTATAGGTTTCCTTCGTTTTCTCTCCTACAGAAAGCGTGACGGCACAATTCGGATATTGTGATTTTATCGAATATATTATATCACACATTATTTTATCGGTATAATACAAATCCTCTCCGCCTTGAAGCACAAAGGTTGAAAAACCCAGCTCTCTGCCCGTTTTACAGCATGATAAAATCTGCTCTTTACTTAATCTGTATCGCTTAACTCCTGTGTTTTCTCCCCTAATTCCGCAGTACAGACAATTGTTTTTACATATATTGGTAAATTCAATCAGTCCTCTTGCAAAAATACGGTTATCGTAATGTTTTTTCTTTTCATTTAGCGCCGCCTTGGCAATTTCTTCAGACAATTTATTGGAATTATTCTCTATAATTTCCGTCAAATCTTTTTTGGAAAGATTATTAATATTCATATAATCACCGTAATAATCTGATTTTTTTATCTTTTTCACTTTTAATTATATATTAAATCGACAATTTTATCAATAGTTTTTTTACATTTTCAACAAAATGCAATGTTTTCTTTTGTCCAACCTTGTTAATTATAAACTGATTTCACAAAAGAAAAAAATTTTTTTCAAATTTCTCTTGACACTTTCGAAAAAAAAATTTATAATAGGCTCATAATTAAACAAAACGAACGGACACAAAGGCGTGTTTGCGGATAAACTATCTGCTTCACGTCTTTTCTTTTGTTTTGTTGAAAAAAGAAAGGGGTAATAAATATGCCGGAAATGACTAAAGTTGAAATCATTACACGACAAAGCAAGTTAGAGGAATTGAAAAATGCCTTAAACGAAATTGGAATCACGGGTATGACCGTTACAAACGTTTTGGGTTACGGTCAGCAGAAAGGTCAGAAACAAAAATACAGAGGCGTTGATTACAGCGTCGATCTTTTGCCGAAGGTAAAGGTTGAGATGGTACTTTGCGCAATTCCTCCTCAGGAAGTTATTGACGTCGCAATTAAGGTGTTGAGAACCGGAGAAATCGGTGATGGTAAAATTTTTGTATCTCCTGTTTCAAGAGTAATAAAGGTAAGAACAGGAGAAGAAGACGACAAAGCATTATAAACGTATAACACACTGTGCACTGAGTTTTGAATTAAAAGCACAAAGATACGGAACTTATAAAACAGTAAATTTTTTACAGTACATAGCACAGTACATCTTCGATTAATGCGGTTAGTTTTTAAAATTGATGGATTAAATGAAAGAGGGTTTTGATTATGGATATGGAAATTATTTCGTCCGCTGTAAACGTCTTATGGTTATTTTTCGGCGGTATATTGGTATTTTTTATGCAAGCAGGATTTGCAATGGTTGAAACGGGCTTCACAAGAGCTAAAAACGCAGGTAACATTATAATGAAAAACTGTGTAGACTTTATGCTCGGCTCGATAGTATATTGGTTTATCGGTTTCGGCTTAATGTACGGAACAACCGTAGGCGGTGTAATCGGTGTTCCTTTCGGACAGTTCTTTATGAACTCAAGCGCATTCGAGCCTACAATGGATTATGCAACATTGTTCTTCCAGACAGTGTTCTGTGCAACAACTGCAACAATTGTTTCGGGTTCAATGGCAGAGCGTACAAACTTCAAAGCATATGTAATGTATTCGTTCTTAATCTCGTTGTTCATATACCCGATTGCAGGACATTGGGTATGGAGTTCGGACGGATGGCTTGCAAAGCTCGGTTTCCACGATTTCGCCGGTTCCGGTATCGTACATTCAATGGGTGGTACATTGGCATTTGTCGGTGCTGCTATATTAGGTCCGAGAATCGGAAAGTATAAGATAGTAAACGGTAAGAAAGAATCAACCGCTATTCCCGGTCATAACATAGTAATCGGCGCTTTGGGTGTATTCATTCTGTGGTTTGGTTGGTTCGGATTTAACCCGGCTTCAACATTGTCACTGATTGATTCCTCGGCACCTGCTGATTCTCAGCCATATATGCTTGCGGCAAAGGTATTCATCACAACAAACTTAGCTGCCTGTGCAGCCGCCGCTTCTGCTATGTTCTTCACATGGAAGAGATACGGAAAGCCTGATGTTTCAATGACATTGAACGGTGTTCTTGCAGGTCTTGTAGCTATCACGGCTCCTTGTGACTGTGTATCACCTTTATCAGCTGTTATAATCGGTCTTGTTGCCGGTATTATAGTAACATTGGCTGTTGAATTGATAGATACAAAGCTTCATGTCGATGATCCTGTCGGCGCTGTTGCAGTTCATGGCTGCTGCGGTATATGGGGTGTTATTGCGGTCGGAATATTTGCAAACGACCATGAGCTTGAAGGCTTGATTACAGGTCACTTCCAACAGTTCGGCGTTCAGCTTCTGGGTGCGGTCGCATTGGTTGCATGGTCGGCACTTATGGGCTTCATTATATTCACGATAATGAACAAAGCCGGATTCTTAAGAGCTAAGAAGGAAGAAGAGCTTGCCGGACTTGATGTAACAGAACATGGTTTACCGAGTGCATATGCAGACTTTATGCCGGCATACAAGGATTAATAATATTATTGTCGCAGTATAATTTTATGCTGCGGCAATACTGCGTTTATTATAGTCAAAACATATCTCATATTTTTATTTCGTTTCGGGATAAAGCAAAAAATTTCCCTACCTATTTTATATAACAAGGCAGGGAAATTTTTGTTTTTATTGATAAAGGATAAAGATTTTCGGTACATCTCGTTATCGAAATAAATATTTTTTAAAACAGTGACATAATCAAAACTACTATTATTATTAACGGCAAAACATATGTCATATATCCGCGCAGCCATCCCGGAACCTTTAATCCCTTTCCGGTATTAACCTCCTCAAAATATTTATCCCATCCCCAGCCATATCTTGCTGTACAAAACAAAACATAGAATAAGCTTCCTATCGGCAGTACCAAATTCGAAACCGCAAAATCTTCAAGATCCATAAATGTTTTTCCGAAGATTTTTATATCGGACCATATATTTAAACTGAAAATACAAGGCAGTGACAATACCATTAACAATACTATATTAAATAATGCAATCTTCTTTCTGTTAAGATTTGTAAACTCAATCCAGAAGGACATGATATTTTCAAACACGGCAATAACAGTTGAAAATGACGCAAAAATCATAAATAAGAAGAACAACGATCCAACTATTCTTCCCCCCGGCATTGCATTGAAAATTGATGAAAGCGTTGTAAACAAAAAGCTTGCTCCCACAGATCCGGCGTCAGCCGTCTGACCTCCGTTATATGTAAAGCAGGCAGGAAAAATAATAAGTCCCGACATAAACGCAACAAAGGTATCAAGTCCGACAATCGTAACAGCTTCTCCCAATAGGCTGCATTTTTTATCTATATAGCTTCCGAAAATTGCTATAGAGCCCATTCCTATGCTCAATGTGAAAAATGCTTGTCCCATAGCCGATGAAATAACCGTTGAAATTCCGGCTGCCTTCATATGCTCAATATTCGGAATCAAATAAAACTTAAGTCCCTCCGCAGCATTTGAAAGTGTGCAGGAATAAATCGAAAGACCTACCATAAGCGTCAAAAGCGCAAGCATCATAACCTTTGTTACCTTTTCAACACCCTTTTGCAGTCCTATAGAGCATATGGCAAAGCAAATAATAATTACCGCAAATGTGGCACATACCATAAGTCCGGTATTTTGCAGCATTCCGACAAATACGTTTCCCAGAGTCTCTCCTCCGCTCAATCCTTCCATCGCTCCCGAAACATATTTCCAAAAATAAATCAGCATCCACCCTGAGATTGTCGTATAAAACATCATAAGAAGATAGTTTCCCACAACTCCGATAACCTTCATCCAATGCCATTTCTGTCCGGGTTTTTCCAACAGGTCAAACGATGTTGCGATACTTCTCTGACTTGCTCTGCCCACCGACAGCTCCGCAGTCATAACCGGCACACCGAGCAAAAGTAAAAACAATACATATATAAGTACAAACGCCGCTCCTCCATAGCTTCCCGTAGTAATCGGAAAACGATAAACATTTCCCAGTCCGATGGCACACCCTGCCGAAATCAATATAAATCCCAATCTTGATCCGAATTTTTCACGTTCCTTCATTTTTTTACAAATCCTTTCTTTACTTTCTGATACAAAAAACAAATCGCCCGCAAATAATAAAAATCTACAACGTTTTATCCAAACTCCGCCGCATTTTACTATTTGTTATTTTACATTTTTACCCAAATTATAATGGTGGGTAAACACAGTTACCTCGGTATTATACTTAATTTAATATAAAATGTCAATATTATTTTTTTATTTTATTCTATTATTGACATATTCAACATAATAATACCCGTCAAAATGTTCAATAGGACAATAGTAATTTTTAATAGAAGTACGTTAAAAAATCAACAATAAAATATAATTTATTATAAAAATGTAATGAATATGAAATAATTTAAAAAAAAATATAGACATTTTCAAAAAATATGGTATAATAAAAGGGTATGGGTGTATTTCACTCAAAAGATAAAAAACAGGAGGAAAAACAATGAGTAAGAAGTATGTTTATTTATTCTCTGAAGGTAACGCTTCAATGAGAGAATTACTCGGCGGTAAAGGCGCCAACCTTGCTGAAATGACAGGTCTTGGTTTACCGGTTCCGCAAGGTTTCACAATTTCAACAGAGGCTTGTACACAGTACTATGAGGACGGCAGAAAGATTAACGATGAAATTCAACAGCAAATTATGGAATACATCGTTAAAATGGAAGAAATCACAGGAAAGAAATTCGGTGATAAGAAAAATCCTCTTTTGGTATCTGTTCGTTCAGGTGCAAGAGCTTCAATGCCGGGCATGATGGATACAATCCTTAACCTCGGTCTTAACGAAGAGGTTGTACACACAATGGCAGAACAGTCAGGCAACGAGCGTTGGGCTTGGGACTGCTACAGAAGATTCATTCAGATGTATTCTGACGTTGTTATGGAGGTTGGTAAGAAATATTTCGAACAGCTTATCGACCAAATGAAGGAAAAAAGAGGCGTAACTCAAGACGTTGAGCTTACAGCCAATGACTTAAAAGAGCTTGCTACACAATTTAAAGCAGAATATAAAGCTAAAATCGGAGAGGACTTCCCTACCGATCCTAAAGAACAGTTAATGGGCGCTATCAAAGCCGTATTCCGTTCATGGGACAACCCAAGAGCTAACGTTTATCGTCGTGATAACGATATTCCTTATTCATGGGGTACAGCCGTTAACGTACAGATGATGGCATTCGGTAACATGGGTGACGACTGCGGTACAGGTGTTGCTTTCACAAGAGATCCTGCTACGGGCGAGAAGCACCTCATGGGTGAATTCTTAACAAACGCACAGGGCGAAGACGTTGTTGCAGGCGTTCGTACTCCTATGCCTATCGCTCAAATGGCTGAAAAATTCCCTGAAGCATTTGCTCAGTTTGAAAAGGTTTGCAGCACTCTTGAAAATCACTACAGAGATATGCAGGATATGGAATTTACCGTAGAACACGGAAAACTCTATATGCTCCAGACAAGAAACGGTAAAAGAACAGCTCAGGCTGCTTTGAAGATTGCCTGCGACTTGGTTGATGAGGGTATGATTTCGGAAGAAGATGCTGTTGCAATGATAGATCCGAGAAACCTCGATACACTTTTACATCCACAGTTTGACGCTAAAGCATTGAAGGCTGCCGAGCCTTTGGCTAAAGCATTGGGTGCATCTCCCGGAGCTGCTTGCGGTAAAATCGTATTTACTGCCGATGACGCTAAAGAATGGGCTGCAAGAGGCGAAAAGGTTGTTTTGGTACGTCTTGAAACTTCACCTGAAGATATTGAAGGTATGAAAGCTTCACAGGGTATCTTAACAGTTAGAGGCGGTATGACCTCTCACGCTGCCGTTGTTGCTCGTGGTATGGGTACATGCTGCGTATCGGGCTGCGGCGAAATTAATATGGATGAAGAAAACAAAAAGTTTGAACTTAAGGGCAAGACATATCACGAGGGTGATGAAATCTCTCTTGACGGTTCAACAGGTAACATATATGACGGCATCATTCCTACAGTTGATGCTTCAATCAGCGGCTATTTCGGAAGAATTATGGGATGGGCTGACAAGTACAGAACTCTTAAGGTAAGAACAAATGCAGATACTCCTGCCGACGCTAAGAAAGCAAGAGAGTTGGGTGCTGAGGGTATCGGTCTTTGCCGTACAGAGCATATGTTCTTCGAGGGCAACAGAATTGACGCTTTCAGAGAAATGATTTGCTCAGATACGGTTGAAGAAAGAGAAGCAGCATTGGAAAAGATTCTTCCTATGCAGCAAAGCGACTTCGAACAGTTATATGAAGCTTTGGAAGGTAACCCTGTAACAATCAGATTCCTTGATCCTCCTCTTCACGAGTTCGTTCCTACAACAGAAGAAGATATTGAAGCACTTGCTAAAGCACAGGGCAAGAGTGTTGAAACAATAAAGAATATTATAGATTCACTCCACGAATTTAACCCAATGATGGGACACCGTGGCTGCCGTCTTGCAGTAACATATCCTGAAATTGCAAAGATGCAGACAAAGGCTGTTATAAGAGCTGCTATCAACGTTAAAAAGGCACACCCTGACTGGAAGGTTGCTCCTGAAATCATGATTCCGTTGGTAGGCGATATTAAGGAATTAAAATACGTTAAAAACGTAGTTGTTGAAACAGCTGACGAAGAAATTGCAGCTGCCGGAATCGACTTAAAGTACGAAGTAGGTACAATGATAGAAATTCCGCGTGCGGCATTGCTTGCTGACGAAATTGCTACAGAGGCTGAATTCTTCTGCTTCGGTACAAACGACTTGACTCAGATGACATACGGATTCTCAAGAGATGATGCCGGTAAGTTCCTTGAGGCTTACTACAACGCTAAAATCTTTGAAAACGATCCGTTTGCTAAGCTCGACCAAAACGGCGTAGGTAAATTAATGGAAATGGCTATTAAGCTCGGTAAGGGCGTTCGTCCCGAATTACACGTTGGTATCTGCGGCGAACACGGCGGAGATCCTGCTTCGGTAGAGTTCTGTCACAAGATTGGTTTGGATTATGTTTCCTGCTCACCGTTCAGAGTTCCTATCGCAAGATTGGCTGCTGCTCAGGCTAAGATTAAAGAAAGCAAATAATAATTCTTACTCAAATTTTATTACAGTGCGGATTTTACCGCACTGTAATTTTTTTCGAAAATGAAAATTTATTTCAAAATACATATTAATAAAAAAAGAGGTCTGTTATCACTAACGAACCTCTGACAAAAAGCAATAGATTAAATTTCTGTATGTCAAACAGCGCATACAGTGATATAAAAAGCATATTAATCTCCCATTCCGCCGCCATGCGGCGGCACAAATCATAACGTGAAAAAGGAGCAAGCAGATTGCTCTTTTGAGGAGCGCCGACGTATGTTGATACTTCAAGCTCCGATAAAGGGCAAGATGCGCCGCTTATTTTTCACGTTAAATACTCTTCCCTATTTTTAGTTATTTGTTATCCGACACAGCCAAATTCAAAGCCAACTCTATCATTTGTGTAAAAGATGTTTGCCGTTCTTCTGCCGAAACATATTCATACGTTATTAATTGATCGGATACGGTACATAGCGCAAGTGCATTTTTACCCGCTTTTGCGGCATTAATATATAACGCTGCCGATTCCATTTCAATTGCAAGAACTCCGACATTTTTCCATTTTTTGTATATTTGCGGATCTTCATCATAGAACATATCACTTGAAAGAAGCAGTCCGGTGTGCGTCGGTATATTCATCTTGTCTGCAAGCGTTTTGGCATGGTAAAGCAAATCAAAGCTTGCAACGGCACTGTAATTTCCCGGCAAACCAAACTGATGAAAATATGCGGAATTTGTGCAGGCACCTATACCGAGAATTATATCCCTAACTCTTACATTCTCCTGAATAGCCCCGGCAGAGCCCACTCTTATTATATTGTCAACGCCAAAAAAATTAAATAACTCATAGCTGTATATCCCCATTGACGGCATACCCATGCCGCTTGCCATAACAGATATGGGGGTCCCCTTATAACTTCCGGTGTAGCCTTGAATACCTCTTATATTATTTATAAGCTTTGCAGATTTTAAAAAATTCTTTGCTATAAATTCCGAACGGAGCGGATCACCCGGCATCAAAACCGTTTTTGCAAAATCCTCCGGTCGTGCGTTGATATGTGGAGTTGGAAATTGCGGCTTATCCATGATTTTTTCCTCCTGAAAATATATATCCTAATTTTAATAAAAAGAGTATAAAACAAAGTCTGTTACTTCATTTTATACTCAAAATTACAAATAAAATTATCTTGCAGCTTTAGCTGTTTCAACTAATTTTGTAAATGCAGCAGGATCTGAAATAGCAATTTCAGAAAGCATTTTTCTGTTTATGTCTATGTTTGCTTTCTTCAAACCATCCATAAATGTTGAATAGTTCATACCATTCATCTTTGCAGCTGCGCTGATTCTTGTAATCCATAATCTTCTGAAATCACGTTTTCTGCGTTTTCTTCCGATATATGCATTCTGCATCGAACGCATAACTGCTTGGTTAGCTGTTCTGTATATTCTGCTTTCGCCGCCTCTGAAGCCCTTTGCAAGCTTCAAAACCTTTTTATGCTTTTTTCTTGTATTTAAAGCGCCTTTAACTCTTGCCATTGGTCAATTACCTCTCTTTCGACTTATTTGTAAGGAATCAGCTTTTTGATTACAGCTGCGTTAGCTGCCGAACAATAAGCTTGTTTTCTCAAGTGTCTTTTTCTCTTTGTGGATTTCTTGTTAAGAATGTGTCTTCTGAATGATTTGTTCATCTTAACCTTACCTTTTTTTGTAAGATTAAATCTTTTAGCTGCTCCTCTGTGTGTCTTTATTTTAGGCATTTGTAACACTCCTTCCGAATCTTTAAATTATTAAGCCAAAGGAACCAAAAACATAGTCATGTTTCTTCCCTCAAGCTTAGGTGCTTTATCCATGCTGCCAAAATCCTTTACATTCTCAGCGAATCTAAGCAACAAAGCTTCGCCAATCTCTGAATGACTGATTTCCCTGCCTCTGAATCTGACTGCAACCTTAACCTTATCGCCGTTTTTCAAAAATCTGACAGCATGATTGCACTTTGTGTTAAAATCATTCGTGTCAATTGACGGTGATAATTGAACTTCTTTTGTGTTGACAATCTTTTGATTCTTGCGGTTTTCCTTTTCACGCTTTGCAAGCTCAAACTTATATTTACCATAATCCATTATTTTGCATACCGGCGGATCTGCATTCGGTGAAATCTTCACAAGATCCAACCCCTTATCCAGTGCCTTTTCGTATGCTTCTTTTCCGGACATAATACCAAGCTGATCGCCCGTATTACCGATAACCCTGACCTGTGCATCACGAATTTCTTCGTTGATTTGCAATTCTTTGTTAGCTATATAAATCCCCTCCGAACTATAATTAATTTTTGCAACAAAAAAACGGATACAAAACTATCCGCCAATATGCCTGAACACAAATATACAATTATCAGGTAAATATTAACCGTAAAACTTTCGTCGGACGGTGAGAACGGATAGGTTCTGCTTGTTTAACAATAGAATTATACCACAGTTAAATTAGTTTGTCAATAGTTTTTTTCAATTTTACCACAGTTTTTGAATGAACAAACAAATTGTTAACAAAATTTAAAAACATTACAGCCGTATATATGATATAATACTTTTCAGGTGAATATCATATGAAAAATCAAGCTTAATGAGCGTTTTGGAGAATATAGAGGATACTCGCAGAAAAAGAAGTGTGATGTACCCTTTACATAAAGTGCTGATTATCATGTTATTGGCAGTATTCGGATATGTCATGGTATTATCTTAAACACGGCGTATGCTGTCAGGGTGTATTTTGGGACAGCACAAAGGAGAACGGTTTGGGTGATATTGCGATTAAGACCATTGACATACCGAATTTGTTTTGGGAGCCCGGAATTACCGACTTACAGCAATCGGCAAATATATTCTATTTTAATCTTGTTGACAATGACGTGCTTCAAAACAGTTATCCCGATTTGGATTCAAACAAGCTTTCGGGAAGCACAATCGAAATAAGCAAATATGTTTACGATGATGAGCTTGATGTTTCGGACAAGTCGGTTGTTGTTGACCGGTATTACAAGAAAACGGGCGAAACGGGGCGTACGGTTCTTCAGTTTACTCCTTTACACCCAATATTGTATATCCAAATTCGTTAAAGTAAGTTTTACTTTCGGGTTCACCGAGGATTACGCATACACAAGGTTGCGGTATTATTTTAATTTCAAGCATATTTTTACCCTCAACATATTTTGACGGAATTATGAATTCATCCTCCAGCCAGGATTTATATGGGTTGTGATCGGGAAAATACCATTGATATTCTGTTACCTCCTCTCCGTTCACATACACTTTGGCAAGTTGTCTAAATTGTTTTTGATTACTTATTCTTCTTAATATAACTTGTTTTGTCCCATCTTTAAGGTTTATAATAAACGAAGAACCCTTTCCTCCATAATATCCCGAATATGTAAACTCTGTATTGTCATCGTCTCCCTCAAAATAACTTGTTTCCGTCAACAGTTCTGAATCATCAAGTCTATTATAATGTGCAGCCATCTCCGATTCTTTATTTCCAATGTCAATTTTTGCAATTTCATATTCAACGCTGTCCCCTGTATTATAATAGAATACGGCACCCGAATGTTCCATATCTAAATTATTGAAATCTCCGGACTCAATTCCAAACCTGAATCCGTTCCTATATGGATACCAGTCTCCCATTAAATGGCGATTCATACTCCACGACTTCTCAGCCCCACCGCTTATTAATTTGCAACAATCATATCCGCTTGCAGGATTGCATTGCGGCGGTGCTTCGAATCCCCATCCATAGCACGCATAGCTTTCACTTCCATCACTTTCTATCTGTGGAGTACGAATTCCGTTGAAGTGTATTCTCGCATCACCTTCACAGGAAGCACGACTTTCTAATGCATATGCAGTTATTGTTGAACTAATAATGTGACCTCTACCAGATACATTTGCAATTATACTGTCTGAGCCGTGTGTACATTTTTTTTCATAATATTTGCTTGATGAAAAATAGCCAAAATGATTATCATTATACAATTGGTTAAATTCACGGGAGGTTTCAATTGATGCAAGCGAAAATTCAATCGCCTGCTCACCGTAGTTATCCACAACAATCTCAGCATTTTCAAGATACGGCATTGGATAGAAACAATAATATCCTCCATCAGTATCCACACCTGCCAACATATATCCGGTTTTGTTAAGCCCAAGCTCGTTTGAAAACATTGCCCCGAAAGGTGTATTTACATCATATTCTTCGTGATTATCCCATTTGGCATAAATTCTGAGATTATGTAAATCTTTCTTGTTGAACTCTTTTGTATTAAACTTTATTGCAGTTATAAGACCGGCTTTATTATCTGAAAATACAATTTTTCTTTCTCTGGGATTAAGAATGAATTGTGAAACTTGTTTCTCAGTCTTACTGCGTATGGGTTTTCTGCCCGATTCCAGCCACATATCAAGTAATTCACGGTAATCCTTGTTTGAAGAGTCAAATGTTTCTGTTTGTCTGTCCTCGCTGTATGTATGATATACAATATGCCCCCACCCGCCTTCCG
The DNA here is from genome assembly GCA_034101885.1 of Clostridia bacterium. GTDB lineage: Bacteria > Bacillota > Clostridia > UBA1381 > UBA1381 > RGIG1988. The sequence continues at coordinate 27,762 of JAXEIW010000193.1, forward strand.
GAACTGATGGGTCACAAAGAAGCGGTAAAGAACTTGTAATCTTACATGATTTTGCAAAAGGAATGGGAACAAAACTTCTTACTACCCTTATTGGAGTATTCATGTAAGTATCGCGAGAAATATATTTTGATGCAAGCGGTTCTAAAAATGGATATTTTTCTCCAAACTCTTGCGGTTTTATCTCAAACCTTGGCATTTCTTCACCATCAAAATAAAATCTGAAAACAACATCACGACTTGCAATAAATCTGTGTTGAACAAAGTTCAGTATACATCCGGGACCGCTATGCTCAAAAATCACCCATTCTGTTCTGTTATACGGATCTTGATATAATTCCCACTTCCAATCATCATTTAAACCTTTCTTGTCAATGCTTCCCTCATAATGTGCTTCAATTCCGCTTTTATCTAATGGCAGATACTGAAGATTACACATCTCATATATTTCTCTGTACATAAAATACACTCCTAACATGGTTTTAGTTTTAAAATCATTATATATTAACTTTGATCAAATTACAATATAAAATTTTGCTTTTTTTCTTATACTATCTTGCAAAAAAAGCTATAAAGTGTTATACTAAAAGCATAGGAGGTACACATAAATGGAAAATTTATCTCAAAACCAATACAATTATTTTTTTGGGGGCATTAACACCATGCACTCCCCTCATAAGCATACAAACAGATGCTTTCCATTTACAGTGGTGGTTCATGTTAACGAAGGACAGTATTTATGCTATTACAAAGATAAAATAATTGTCGCCAATTCCGGAGAAACACTTGTTGTACCCGAATACGTCCTCCATGATATTGAAATGAAAGAATATGGATATCTGAGCTGGGCGCATATCTGCGCTCATATTAATGGCAATGATATCCTTGAGGGATATGATTCACCATTCATAATTGGCAGTGCTTTTTCCAATTATTTTAAAACATTTCTCAATGCATTAAACAATACAAAAATCGAATCTTTGTCTTTACAAGCATTAAAATAAGTGTATATATAAAATAATCAAGCTCCGAAGAATAACTGCGGAGCTTGATTTGTGGCTTTCGTGTACAAAATAGATGCAACTTGAAATTGACATATTTATTATTTCAGATGACGAGATTAAACATCTTTACCATTAAAATCTACCCATTTTTTATTATCGGGATCTATGCAAAAAACCATTTTATTCAAATCTGTATCAAAAATCTGCTGACCATACATCGGATAATAACTAAGCCTTTCGACTGTTGTACATATCAGCTTAACAAAGCAAAAAAATTACTAACCGAAACAAATCTATCAATAACCCAAATTGCAAATTCTATCGGATTTGACAATGTCTCTGACTTTTCAAAGTTTTTTAAGAATAAGATAGGTTTATCTCCTAAGGCCTATCTTGCAACTAATTTTAAATAATCTTGATTGCTTATTGGAAATGTCAAGATATATGAAGTCAAAAAATCCCCTAAATCTGAAATATACGCGGCATCGAATCTGTTTTTCTGAGTGGAGCGTAGCGAAACGAGGAAAAACAGATTCGCGCGCCGCCGTCAGGCTGCGGTTTTCCGGCAGCCGTTTAACCAATCTCTGTACTTGACCGGCGGCAATCCGAACGGATTGGATGTGTAAATTCTGATTCGGTTGTAATATATGAAAACAATGCTCTTAACTTGTTCTCGTGTTAGCTTGTAAGCAGCTATACGGTAGATTTTCTCTTTCTTCAAGGCAGCCCAAAAGCTTTCCATTCCGGCATTGTCAAAACAATGTCCGGCACCACTTAGGCTTTGTGTTATTCCACAGGCTTTAAGTGCCGATTTGAACGCTTCACCGGTATATTGACTGCCTCAGTCACTGTGAAAAATCATACCTTGAAGTTGCTTTCCGTACTGCTCCTTCATTTACTCGATAGTTTTAACACACAATTCCTTCTTCATATTGTCATCCATACTTTTAAACTTCAAGATAAAAGGTTTTTATTTCAAAATGCCTTATTTCTGAATTTATTACATTATTCAATACCGATATATCCTTAATGATATCCTCTTTTAAATCGGTTTGGGCAGCTGATTTTACATAATCGGGCAGCTTTATTTTCAGCTGTGCATCCCGACCTCTGTATTCAACAACACGCATGATAAGTCCCTTTTTATCCCGGGACGGAATAATTGAAGAAATTCTTGCGTTATCTGTCAGAATATGAGGCATTTCTTTCAGCCTGCACTCTCCTCCGAACGTGATAAGGTGCGTATTAAACCCAATTCCGTCGGCAACGACACTGTTATTTTCAAAGCTGTCGTCATATGCTTTCAGTGCATATTCAAAATGATGTATGCCCACATCACGCATTCCGTCATAATCGGTCATGGAATATTCAAGGGGTGAATGCAGATATGTACCGACCGATGGGCTTCTCAAAACAGAAAGATAAATATTCTGTTTGTCAAATTTATCGGAATTAATCTGGTATGACGGTGTTCCGTTATTGAAAAGTGCAACACTTGCGTTACCGGCATCAATTCCCGCCCAGTTGATTGCCGGATAATCTCCGGCAGCGCTCGCCCAGTTTGTGGAATCGTCTTCAAAAACAATGTTAGGCTCATACGGTTTACGTTCAATCATACCGTAAGGAATTTCATATATATGCTTTCCTTCAAGCTCGGTTGGGAAAGCAATTCTTAGTCTGTAGTTTTGCGTGTTCCAGTCAACATCTGCCGCGAAAAGTATTTTATCATTATTTTTTGCAAGAGTAATACTGTAAACAATCACAATTCCCGATACCGAATAGCCGTCAATCGGGCCGGGTATAATTTTATATGTAACTCTGTGATAATCCGGTGTCTTTTCGTTATATGTGATTTTTGTGTATTTTGACATAGGCTGCCGTCTCATATCGGGAGATAGCGTTGCCCATGGCGAACCCTCGTCATGCTCCAGAATCCACTCACCGATCTTGTATTCACTTTCCTTCGCTATTACCCTGTTCAACCTTTTGTCAAATATTTCAGATATTCCGCTGTTTTCCGCCTTGATTCTGTAAAATTCATTTTCAAGAATTACTGTCTCACCCAATACATTTCCCTCTCTTATTCTCGGTGAAAGGTTTGTAAGTATTCCTGCACCGGATGAGGTTTCCTCATCCGCTTCAAACAGCACCTCTCTGTTATATTTTTCATCACTTCGGATAATATTATATTTTCTTGTTTCAAAGGCTCCTATGCTGTCAACATTAAATTTAATGACAACATCCTCTCCATCCTCCTTAAAATCCGAAATGCTTACTCCCTCAACAGTCAAACCGTTTTTCAATCTGACCTCACAGTCTGCCAAAAGCTCAATTCCAGTCGGGTTGAATACAGTAAGAACAGCATCATTCTCCTTGACTGCAAGTCCGGTTTTTTCATCAACTATCTGATCGGTTATTTTCTGTGCTTCCGCTATTGAGTCCATTATTTCATCATAAGCGGCATCTATAATTGTTGCCGGAAGCGCATCGTGAAACATTGTAAACAAAGCGTTATCCCAAACCCTTTCAAATTTTTTGTACGGATATTCGCCCCCTGCGGCAATTGATAAAATTTCCGCACCGAAAATTGAATTTTCAAGCTTTCTTACCCCTTGCTTGATTTTTATTCTTGTAACATAGGTTCCGGTATTGTTTGCGTTCAATTCTGCGCTTTCAAAAATATCCTCCGAAGACGGATTATCAACATTTTCAATATAGTCGGCATAATATTTTGTATAATGATTAAACGGAATAAATTCAATATCGTATTTATCCTGATTTTCTTCCGCCCATTTAATTATATTATCTGTCGGCAAAACCTCTTCTCCACCGGAATATATATATCCAGGAATTTCAAGCGTTTCAACCGCTTCTTTGTCAAACTCAAGTGGGAATTTCACCTTGCACATATACTGTTCGTCAATTCTTCTGTCATTGCAGTAATCACAATGCTTGTCACGATGACCGTTACAGACAGGGCAAGGTCTGTATTTGAGATAACCGCCGATGTCACCGATACGAGGCGGCTCCATATTAAATACAACACTTCCGTCAAGCCCCTTCCAATACGGAGCTGTACACGGACTGTAACCAATATGGCACAGCCATTTTGAGCCGAACCCACGGACAATCTGCGGAATCTGAGCCGAGTTTCCGAAAGCGTCGTTTCTGTCCACTCCGTTTGCTGTATAATTGAATTTATTTTTCAGATAGTAATATCCGTACAGAAAGTTTCTTACTATACTTTCGCCGTTTGTCATATTGGAATCAACAATATTTACACCGGAGAACGGGATATAAATTTTCTTTTCCTTTATGTATTCATTAAGGATTTCCTCATAATCGGGATTTCTCTCCAAAAATTTTTTTAAAACCACCACGCTCTCTATTTCAAAATTGTAGGACGGATATTTTTTACACAATTCAATATTGTCCTTTATGTAGTATTCCTGCAAATCGGCATATGACACATAATTCTGCCCCTTAAATTCAAAATTCCTGTCAAAGCATCTTCTCCAGACAATGTCAAAATGTTCCTTTGAAATGATGCAAATTTTTTTCTTGTTATTCATAATAACCTCCAATAAGTATAATCTTAATAGCTCAAACATCATAATACGAATTTTTTTGTTCCTGTATTATATAATAATTAAATCAATAAGTCAATAAAAACCCGGAAGTTTGACAGTTTGGGGAACCGCTTCGTCACAACAAACAAAATAACCAAGCCAACTTTGGCTATTTTTTATGTCAAATTTTTAAATATCTATTTAGTAATGTGGTAATTTATGATATAATAGCAGTAATATATTTTTTAAGGGGGTTTGTTATGAGATTATCTGTTTCCAAATCAAAAAATGCCACTTCATTCTTTGTCATCCGCTCGATATACAGCGGCGGAAAACGCACATCTGAGGTAGTCGAAAAGCTCGGTAATGAGCAATACATAAAAGACACTTACAATTGTGATGATGCCTATGGATAGGGAATCTGAATCTACCTTTTTCAATTCGCTTATACAAAAGACAGAAGCCTTCTGTATTCCAATACAGCATTTTTATCTTATCGCAGTACTTATTATGAAAAACAAAAAGTGCGTCATCCGTTGAGGAACAGTTAAATG
>JAXEIW010000194.1:0-13201 GCA_034101885.1 Clostridia bacterium
CCGACGTACTTTGTGTACTTAAAGTTCCGAAAAAGGGCGAGATGCGCCGCTTATCTTTCACGTTATCCCTCCTCTCCTTTTTACTTTTACACATAACAAATATCTGTACTCACCTCCGTTTTTATATTCAGTGCATTTTAATCGGCTCTGTATTCATCACTGTATAAGCCAATCATGCTGTAGTCTATTCTTTCAAAGCCGGGTATAGCTGAAAATATTACAGAATCCTCACGCAGGGTATAATTCCCGTTTGCCTCATCGACAAACCCAAGCTCCTCGTTTATTATTTCATTATTCTCAAATACATTCCCAAGCTCTTCATCATAATATCCCTGTCCGTAATATCCTGTAGCGGATGCAATACAATTTAAAATCTCAATGCTGCCGTGATTATGAATCACATTATTCCTAAAGGTTATATATTTAGGATGTCTGGGCATATCGTTCATTTCATTTGCAAGCTCGGGGAGTTTCTCAAGATAAACTGCCGAAGTTACCGGGAACAGCTTCATAAAGCTTTGTGTATTCTCCCACGATTTATCGCTGTGCAGTCCAACCGGATACATATACAGACTCATTCCGTCATTACCGTCAGATATATCGGTAATTATATTATTCTCAAAGGTTATGCGTCTGCCGCCGTTTCCAAGATACGGTAAATCGGTATTTCTTATAATATTGCCATAAATCTCGCATCCGCCTGCCATTTCATCAAAGTATATAGCAACCGTTGAGCCCAATGCATCGTCACCCTTGCCGATAATATTGTAAAATTCATTGTAATTTATAGTGTTTGCTGCACTGTAGTATGTGTGATAAGTATAAATTGCTCCGTAATCTGACGCTTCTTTACACACATCATGTATTTTATTATATTCTATATAGTTGTAATGACCCAGTTGACTTATCGCAGCCGTCGGTCCGTCAAAGATTTCATTGTGCCTTACATTTACACCCACGCTGTAATTCAGTGCAATCGCCGAAGCTTGTGCATGTGCCTGTTTTGCATAATTATAAATCCGACAGTTCTCCACCGTTGTTTTGCTGTCCTTCAAGTTTATTATGTTAAAATTATCTATATATACTGCACTTCCCGCAACATCATGAATATCTGATGACAGCACTCCGCACGACACTGTATTTGTAAATTTTACCGCATCCTTTCCAAACTGCGACAATTCACAACCCTTTAAATTACAATTTTCAGAACTCTTAAAATAAACCCCTCGTCCCATACCGTCCGAAATTTTTATTCCTTCAAGGCTTACGTTGTTACAATTATTGATTGTAATCAAATCACCTTTGTTAAAGCTTATCTTAATTTCTGAGTTGTCTGTTATATCTTCATAAGGGTAAACATACAAAATATCAGTATCTGCATCAATGTACCACTCGCCCGGAACGTCCAGCTCCTCAATAAGGTTATATACATAATACCAGGCTCCCTCTCTTGCACCGTATGTGGGCGCTCCGTCAACAGTTACGGTATTGCCCTCCTTCGATGCTATTTTAAAGGTGTCCGGCGCCCAGTTATAGTTCCAGTATCCGAATATACAGGCATTGCCGTTCGACGGCCACGCATCAACATTCATGCTGTCGGTCACAAAAGACAAATTCTGCTGTTGTATAAAACTCACAATCCTTGCAAATCCGTCATTGGGCCACCTTGCATTTGTCATTTCGCGTTTGTTCATTGTTATTATAGGCATCGGAACCAATTCTTCGCTGTATTTTCTCGGTGTCACACTGCCAAAACCTGTGTAACCCTCTGCCCCTAAATCATACTCAACCACTTTCCCTCGTGCAGAGGCAGGAATTTTATTAAGTACAGAACTGTCTGTAACCGGTGTGAATTTAGAGTTGTCAAGTTGGGTGCCTCCGGTAATTCTGACATTATCACCCATCGCCCTTATTCTTATATTATTGTAATAATCAATCTCCAGTCCGTTCGGATAAAAATATTCTCCCTCTTTAAGGCAGATTGAAACAGGGTTTTCACTGTCCTTCAAATATGCAGCGATTAACGCATGCTCTATCGTCTTAAAAGGAGCCTCCTCTGTGCCTTCGGCATTATCATCTCCGTCACATGAAACATATATATAATCTTCCTTTATATTGAACTCTACCGAAGTAAAATACGGTTTTATAGCATCGTCAAGCACAAAAATTTTAAGCTTTTTTGCTCCGATTATATCGGGAACTGTAAAATTCAGATAACACTCACCGCTCGAATCGCTCTGTATAATGCTGTTATGCCTCGAAACATTAATAAGCCTCTCACCTTCACCGTATACTGCAAGCAATACCCGACAATTTTTATCCTGAACATTATCTGCATACATTCTTATTTTAAGTACTTTTCCCGGTTCCGCAACACAACTGTTTCCGGAAATCACCATAGCGTCCCCGTCAGAAAGCGGCTTGGGGATATTAAGATAGCTGTCGCTTTTCTCAATACCGTCATTAAGACTTAAATTATACTCGCCCTCTTTATTTTCTATCGGCACCTCTTTTATAAAGTTCCCGCCATTAATATTGTCTATCAAATCAATATAAATAATTTCCCCTGATTTATCTCTTGCAGTTATCGCAGCAGTGTTGTTCACACTTTCTCCGCTAACCGTAATATTTCCGCTTTCTTTTTCAATATAGATATCGTCAAGGCTCACAGCATAGGCGGAAAATGGCATAAATACTGCCAATAGAGCAACACTTATTCTTTTTAATAAATTATTCATCTGTTCTTCCTTTCTCCGTCACATCTAAACAATCTTTTATATCCGTTCTGTATTCATCACCAAATAACCCTATATCATAGAAAGGAATTGGTTCAAAGTCAGGTATATCCTTATATATAACAGAATCCTCTCTTAGCTGATAGTCCTTTTTCGCTTCATCAACAAAGCCTATATCCTCGCCCTTTTCATATTCAATATTATACTCCATGTGTGCCATGTTTTGATATTTGTCGGAAAGTTGAATATACATTCCGTTATAGAATACATTGTCCTCAATATATACATTTCTCGGATAATACCATTCCTTGTCATCGTTTTCATAATAAAGCTCAGGGAATTTTTCACGGTATGCATTTGATTTGTTTGGAAAAAGCCCTGTAAAGCTCAGCTTTGATTCCCACGTTGTCCATACATCGATATAATGATGTGCATATATTGACATAGGACTCTGCACCTGCGTCGGGGTATTTAAAACAATGTTGTTTTTAAATTCATTTCTTCTGCCGCCGTTTATTAAAAGAGCGCCGTTAACGTTATCTATCACGTTTCCAAAAGCGACATTTCCGCTTGCCAACTCATCAAAATATATTGCCGGAGCCCAACCCGAAAGACCGGTTCCTATTGTATCATGAAAATAATTATACCTTATAATATTTCCTGCCATCATATATGTCCAGTAAAAATATATCATTCCCATATCTGCATTAGTCTTACACACATCATATATCTCATTAAATTCAATTATACAATTATGCCCCACACCGCCGATTGCCTGACAGTTTCCGTCCGATATTACATTGTGTCCTACATAGGCACCCGTGCTGTAATTTATTGATATTGCAGGGTGATATGTAGTGTTATACTGAGCATATCCTTCTATTTTGTTGTTGACCGCATAACAGTTTCTTTCAATAAGATTTTCCCAATCATTGCTATCAATGTTAATACCCGAAGAGCCGATATTATTCATGTCGCACGAAACAACACCGGAATAATCGCTGTCTGTAATCGTTATGACATCTGACTGTATCATATTAAAGTCACATCCGCCCACCTGGAAATGATCCGATTGGTTTATATCAAAAACTCCTCCCAAAGTATTTTCAAAGCTGATATTTTCAAAATTAATGTAGTCACAGTTATCGGCATCAACCATTATGTCTGCGTATGACACCACATTAACCTTAGTATTATCATCAATCTCTTCAGGCGGATAGATATATAAAATATCAGTATCTTTATCAACATACCATTCTCCCGGAGAGTCAAGCTCCTGAAGAAGATTAAATACATAATACATACCGTTTTGAACCACGCCAAACGAAACCGGTGTTTCGGCAAAAACAATGTCCGTTCCGTCTACGCCCGCAATTCTTACAGAATCAACAGCCCAACCATATTTCCAAAATCCGTACAGAACAGCATCCTTCCCCATTGCCCATTTTTTTGTTCTTTCTGTACCGGTTCTGAAAACAAATCCTTTTTCTCCACTAAGGTCGGGCACCACTGCACTCCCCTTATTCAATGATGTGTTAAACCACGGTGTACCTGCATATAAGACCTTCTGTACTCTTGCAAATTCTCCGCCGTTGGGCCATCTTGCGCACACACATTCACTGTTATTCCAGATTATTTTCACCTGCGGAGTATATTTTTTAACGCCGTAATATACTATCGGAACATATCCTGCTCCCTTTATTCCCTGTTCTGCAAGTTCTACCTGCACCACCTTGTCGCGCACTTCCTTAGGAAGCTGGTTAAGAACAGAGCTGTCGGTAATTCTGACAGCTTTAGACATATCAATATTGTCTGCGCCTGTAAATACAGCCCTTTCATTCTCATATGATGTAAAGACAACGGGAGTTTCCCGGCTTCCGGAATCCTCCCGGGTAAGTATAATCGGGTTTTTCCTCTTATACCTTCCTCCGCGGAATATAATTTTTACACAGCTGTAGCTACCGTCCTTTGGAATTTTTCTTGCTGCGGCAATGGCTGATTCTATATTGGAAAAAGGTGACTCCATGCTCCCGTTTCCCTCGTATCCGTCAGGTGACACATATATACAGTACGGATTGCTTTCATCTATATTTCGTGACGATACATATTTTGCCTCTTCTCCTTTGTTGTCCGCCATATCCATGCTTTGCCCTATTACCGAATCTGAAGCTTTTGAATCGGTTTTTGCAGACGCCGTCGGCACAAACATCGCCGCACACATCGATATGCTTAACACCAAAGATACCAAGCGAGTATTTAACATTATCTTCACCTCACTGCCTGTTATTTTTCAGCTATAAATTCATTTATCTGTCTTTGAACCTCGTCCATCACCTTTTCCAATCCGGCGCTGTATAGCTTTGAAATAAATTCCTCATAAATCTTTTCATAATCTTCCGCACCCAATTCTATATATTCATATTCCTTTTCGGTAGCCGAAATATTGGATATTTCATTTTTTATATTATCTGTATCTAATGTAAAACCAAGAAGAAATGCGGGCTTTGTACTTCTGTTTAATGCATCGGCTTCTTCCCACAGATTCTCCGGCTGACCCTCTATGTAATATGAATTAAACTGACTGCCGAATGCAAAACCGTTGCCGTTTACATAGCCGCCGTCATCTACAATCCTAACTGTCTTATCGGTAATTTTATTATAATGCTTGCCTTCAATTCCAAAATATATAAGATTATATAAATCCTTGTCTGTATTCATAAGTTCAATAAGCTTTAGCGCTTCCTTAGGATGCTTGCTGTTTGCACCAATTGCAGTCATCGTGGCACGTGCTCCGCCGCTGAAAAACACCTCATCAACCAGTGGTATTTCTATTATCTCTTCGCCATATTGCTGCAAAAGCTGCGCTGCACTTCCGGGTCCCGCCTGGATTCTCCATGCACCATACTTAACCACGCCTGTGCTTTCTTCCTCATCAGCGCTCACAACATCAGGTCTTATATATCCCTTTTTATAATAATCGCGCATCAATGTAAGCCTTTGTTTATATTCGGGCGTTTCATAAAATGAATATACCTTTCCGTCGGCGTCCTCGTTAATTATAGACACTCCCGGTGCTCCTGTCTGAAAATATTTTAATGTAAATGTGTTAAAATTATTCGGCTTCAGCGGATAAAGCTCAGGTTCATTCTCCTTTATCTGCTGAAGATACGGTTCAAGATCTGTCAGAGTTTTTACAGAGTTAACATCAAGATTATATTTTTCCGCCAGTCTTTTCGGTACAGCAACAGCCTCATAATAGGTATATGCCTGATAATTCGGGACTGCCATAATCTCTCCGTTTACCCTTGCATCTTCCCATGCAAAATCCGGAATAAACTCATAGAGAGCAGGTGTTTCCTTCAAAAGCTCATCAAGAGGATAATATGCCCCATTCTTGGCATTTTTCCAAAAATCATTAGACCATGATGAGGTAAAACACAAATCATATTCTTCATTTGACGAAATAATCATATTCATCTTGTCTGCATATGTGCCAAGGTCAATAAGCTGAAAATCCACTGTAAATCCAAGTTTTTCCTTAACCCTTTTATTAAACTCATCAACCACAAGCTCAGTATCGCTTTGTTTTGTTCCCAGATTATACCAAATCAACGAAAGCTCTCCGTTATCTCCGTCTTTTTCACTTTTGCAGGCTGCAAAACCGGCGCTCAGCGAAACACACAGACACGTAGCAATAATTCTTTTAATTTTTTTCATTTTCTTTTCCTACCCTTCTTTTATGTTTTTGTATATTTTATAAAACCTTTCATATTTTATATATAACTCATGACAGCTTTAAGCTGCTTTATTAATTATCCCTTTACCGAACCTACGGTCAAGCCCTTTGCAAAGTATTTCTGAAAAAACGGAAATACCAAAAGCATCGGCCCCGACACAACCACGGCAAGTGCCATCCTTACCGACTCAGTAGGCAGCTTGATTGCGGCAACATTCGGCGGCATATTAGTCATCTGGGTCTTTATAAGTTCAACATTTTTCATAATTCGCTGCAGAAGATATTGAAGAGTTGTAAGCCTATCATCATTTATATAAAGTAAGCATGTATACCAGTCATTCCATCTTATCAGGGAGCCCAGCAACGCAACGGTTGCAAAGACAGGTGTGGAAAGAGGCAACACTATTTTACCAAGCACTTGTAATTCACTGCAGCCGTCAATTTTAGCGGCATCAAATAATTCCGTCGGAAGCTGCTGAAAGAAAGTTCTGAGCAGAATTACATGAAAAGGTATTACCATACCGGGCAAAATCAGCACCAAGAAACTATCTTTCAAATGAAGATACTGCGTAATTAATATATAGCTTGGAATTAAACCGCCCGAAAACAGCATTGTGAAAAACACATAAAACGACACTGCCGTTTTGGCTTTATAGTCCGGCCTTGAGAGAGGATATGCCAACAGAGCCATTATAAGCACCGATAAAAAGGTTCCGATTACCGTGCTTGCTATTGTCACCATGTATGACTGTATTATCTGCGAGGGATCGGAAAAAATATAGCGGTATGCCTCAATGCTGAAATCCTTAGGTATTAACTGATATCCATACCGGGTAAGACTTTCTTCACCGGTAAAGGATATGGATAATACCAATATAAAAGGAATTATACAAAGCAGTGATACTATAGTAAGGATACAATTAGCACCAATATTTTTTTCTTTTTTCAAAACTTTTACCTCCTCTCCGCTTAAAACAATGCGTTTTCTCTTTCAACTTTTCTGACCAACGCATTTGCAATTATAATTGTAATAAACCCTACAACCGATTGAAAAAAACCTACCGCCGCAGACATTCCCACATCACCGTTGCTTTTCAAGGCTCTGAAAATATATGTATCAATAACATCGGTTGTGGAATAAAGCTTCCCGATATCTCTGGTAACCTGATAGAACAATCCAAAATCCGAGCGAAAAATATTGCCCAGTGCAAGCAGCGTCATCGTTGTAATAAGCGGAATTATTGCAGGGACTGCAATATGTACGGTTTTTTGAAATTTGTTTGCACCGTCAAGTTCAGCCGCCTCAAACAGAGCTGCATCTGTCCCCATCAATCCGGCATAATAGATTATGCAGTTTATTCCTACATTCTTCCAAATACTGAAAAAACCAAGAATAAACGGCCAGTATTTCGGTTTTGCATACCAATCAATACCCTCCATCCCCATATATTTTAATATACAGTTAATGATTCCGGAAGTGGGATTTAAAAATCCGTAAGCCATGCATCCCACAACGACCCATGATAAAAAATACGGAAGCATCATAATTGTCTGATAACCCTTAATGGCAGCTTTATGCTTAATGCGGTATAGCATCAATGCAAGAAACACCGCAGCCACAATACCAAGAACAATATAGCTGAAATTAAGCACAATCGTATTAAAAAGAACCCGTCCCGCATCCTGACTTTTAAAAAAAAATTCAAAATTCTTAAATCCTATAAACGGGCTCTTAAATACCCCCAGATTATACCGATAATCCTGAAACGCTATAACCAGTCCAAGCATAGGGATATAGCTGAAAATCAACAGAAGCAGTACACCCGGAAGCACCATAAGATTATACATAAACTGATTTTTATTTTTTTTCAAGTCCATCATTCCTTCTTCTCTTATCTTGTTTTCATTATAACAAAAAAAGGACAACAAAACAATTCATTCCGTTGTCCTCAGACTTTAAATTATTGTCTTTTTAAAAAGCAGCTGTCAGATAAGAAAAAAAACAGTTTTGCGCCCCGTATCGTGCATATACGAAGTTTGCGCCATTATAACTCCTCATCCGGCACAGTTATTCTAATCATGGTTCTTCCGTTTTCATCATATGAAATATAGATACCGTATTCATTGCCGAACAGAAGCTTAAGTCTTTGATTTACATTATTCAGCCCCACATGCAGACCATCCGGGATTTTTTTTGACAAAAATTCTTTGTTAAGCTTGTCCGCAGTTTGCTGCGCTATAGGTTCTCCGTCATTTACTATATAAAAACAAACTTTTTTTCCTTTTTTTCTGCCGCTTATATAAATATTTCCTTCCGCCTTTCTGCAAAACGGAATTGCATTTTCGACAATAGGCTGAAATGTTACTTTTGCAACCTTTATTTTCATCAATGCATCGGGTATATCAATATAAAGTTCAAACACATTTCTAAATCGTTCCTTCTGGATATTGGTATACAGCTTCAGGTATTCCATTTCCTCCTCAACGCTTGCAAAGAGCGATTTTGTTGAAATCGCATATTTCAAAATCTGTGATAGGTTCATCAGCATATTTGAAACCTTGTTATCAACGCCAATCAGGCCCTCTGCCTGCAGACCTATAATTTGCAGTGTGTTGGAAATAAAATGCGGGTTTATTTGGTTTTGCAATGCGACAGTCTGCATTTTATCAAGCTTATTCAAAAGTTCTTTAAAATTAACACCAAAAAAACTGCCTGTCCTGCGCTGTTTTATATCATTTTCAATTACTTTTTCATATTCTTCCATTTTCTCCATAACATCTTCACTTTTCTGAAGTTCAAACAATTCTTTGAAGGGAAGATAAATTTTCAAACTTGCAAATGCTGTAAATAATATCAAAATAAAAAATACAGCTGCTATAAAAATTATCAAATCGACAGTAAAAATGCGGCCGATATTCATGGCTTCCGACACATCGGTATAACATGTTATCTTTATCCCCGAGTCTGCCTCAGTTTCTGATGTTATATACCGCAAGCCAACGTTATCGGAGATAAATGTATCAAGTACCATATATCCCAAATCATCTTTTATTGTTATTCCAAGCAGATTAGGCATGTTTAAATTAAGATACTCGCTTAAATTATCATAAAACACACCCTGCACAACTGCCCCAACAAAATTATCGGCATCATATATCAGCCTTATCATTGTCAAATATTTAGTATTCTGAATGGTTTCGGTATAGTAACCCCTGAAAGCCTTATTGTTTTTCAATACTTTTATCCTGTTCTTCAGTTCCGTTTCATTTCCTTTATAATATCTGTTTAAAACATATCCGCTTTTTTCAGAATAAACCGACACATAGCTAACCAGCGAGGAACCCAGAAGTGATACGTCTGCACTTTCACGAAAGCTCTTCACCATTTTTCTGAACTCTGTTGAATTTTCATATGGATTTTGATTAGAAAAAAAATTGATTAACTGCGGATTGTTTTCTATATTTTTGACACAGCTGTCAAAGTCATCAAAAATATTTTCGGTCAGCACCATACGATGAATGGTAGTATTATCCGAGTCAAACTGTATTTGTTCCCGAATCTTATCAACCTGTATTTTATATATATACATCAACAGCAACATAAAAACTAATATTGCAGGTATTGATATAATTAAAAAGCTTTTCAAAAAAAACCGTCTTATTTCTGCTTGTATATTTTTCATAATATCATCTCATAAATTTTATTGATTTATCTGATTGCGGTATTGAATCGGAGTCATTCCGGTGTATTTTTTAAACAATGTATAAAAATACGGAAGATTTTTCATTCCAACCGTATCTGCAACCTCCTGTACCGTCATCTTATTGTTGCATAACAGCTCCATGCTTTTCTCAATGCATATTCTGGCAATATAATAGCTGATATTTTCTCCGGTATACTTTTTAAATAATCTTGACATCCATGAATTGGAAACAAAGCATTTTTTGGCAACAATTTCTAAGCTGAGAGGCTGCGAAAGATTTTCCGATATATACTCTTTTGCATTCAGAATTATTGTGTTTTCAATTTTCCTGCTTTCTTCACTGGCATCGACCGGGTTATAATCCGACTTGCACTTATAGTAATCTTTGAACTCAGAAACATCCCGAAAATATCTTAGGTTATTTATCTCAATATCAATACCTATGCTGTCCTTAACTGTATCAATGTATTCTCTATCCCACGATTCGTTTATCTCCTCATGTGAAAAAATCACAGCTCTGCATACATTATTTTCATGTGAGAGCACACAAAATTTTATATTTTCATTGCTCATAATAAAGATGTTATATAACGATTTTAAAAGTTTAGCCGACATATCATATTTGATAATATCAATCTCAAATATGCAGAAATAGCAATCAGAAAAATCGTAGCAAGCATAGTCTGACATCATATATGCTTTAGGATTCATGGCAATTCCGTTAAAATAGCCTGCATACGCCGATGCAGAGAAGAAATCTGTCGACATTTTATCCATATCAAGATATTTTTTTATGTCGGCAAATTCTTTTTTTAGCTGATTTGTCATAAGAGGCTTGTTCAGATAAAATCTGACGTTATACTTCATCGCTTCTTTTGCATAAGATATATCGTCATGAGCACTTAAAAATGCTACCGTTACCAACGGATAATTCTCATATATCCATCTGCTGACCTCCAGACCATCCATATCCGGCATTACAATATCTGTAACAACCAGATCAATATGATTATGTTTTATAAATTCAATGGCATCCTTTCCCGTTGCAAAGTTTCCCACACATTCGTAGCCTATCTCATTCCAATTTATCAGTTTTCTGAAATATTCTGTTATTGCATATTCATCATCAATCAAAATAAATTTATACATAATAGATACCACCTAATATATTTTAGACAGAGAAAATGTGCATCTTCCCTATCATATATATTATAACATAAATTTTTTTAAAATCAACTGCTAATGACTTTTCTATTTTGTCTTATTTGTTAGTTTTTTTGTTCTATTGATACACTGTATCCGATTTGAAACCATGGATAATATTCTATTTTGGCTATTCTAAATTTGGCACGGTGTATCTGTCCACATAGCCATATCGCTATTTAAAAACGGATATACCCTGCGACCGGAGTGATATATTGTGAAATACGGCTTTAGGGGAATTATCCTTAAAGGAAAGCGAAGAAAACTCACCCGTATCAAAAAAACTTCCGACAATTCCGATGATTGCGGCGAACATAGATTTATATTAACCGACCGTACAGCCAAATTTATACGCAAAAATTATACGTGTGAATTTGGCTGTTTTTATTTTAAGTACATTTTTAAATATATACGGGCACAGCCACTGCTCTTTGTGAGAATCTAACAAAATTTACACAAAGGAGTAAATTTATGAAATTATTTTTTGAAAGTTACAATGAGCTTGTAACGTTAGGTGTTAGAATTAATTTCGGAAGGAGGTGTAACGGCTATGTCAGATAAATTATCTACCTTTGAACGACGTATAGAAATACTGTTTTTGATTATAAATTCAGAAAAAGTTACTTTATCCGAATTATCAAAAAGGTATTCCGTACATAAAAAACACGGTATATAACGATATTGCCTTTTTTAGGTCGTTACCCCCATCCGTACAGAAATCAGTGTAAACGGTGGAATATTTATTTCAGCAGACTTTAATTTATATATTTAAATATATCTATATGTATTGTTTTAATAAAGCCATTTATGAAAATGGCTTTATTAATCGCCGCATTTGTTAATACGGGTATTTTTTATAGTTGTAATTTCTTCAAGCAACTTTAAGACATTGTTTCGTCCTTCATCCGAAATCTTGTAATAAGTCCATTTCCCCTTTTTATGACCTTCTACAATTTCCGAATCGCATAAAATTTTCATATGGTGCGAAAGTGTTGGCTGCGTAACATTTAATTCTTCAAGAAGCTTACAACCGCATTTTTCACCTGTTTGAAGTATTTCAAGTATTCGTATTCTGTTTTCATCGCAAAACGCCTTAAATATTTCAGCGGTTTCGGTGTATTTGTTTTTCATAATCTAACCTCACATAGAATCATATCTATATGAAATTATATACTATACATAAATATCTGTCAATATGTTTTTTAATTTATTCGTAATTTTTCTTGCTCAGCTTTTGATGTGTTAAGTATAACTATCGCAAACAAAATTCCGATTATGCCGCATAAAGCCGAAACAGTTATTTGTTCGCCCTCAAAAAGTCCGCATACCGTTGCTGATAGAGGCTCTGCCGATGCCATTATTGCCGCTCTGCCTGCCGGAGTAGACGCAAGACCTTTTGTATACAGTAAAAAAGGAAGGAATGCTGTCACTAAAGCACACGTTGCAATCAAAAGAAATATTTCCGGCTTGTATCCCAGCTCTCCGAGTCTATATGCTATTTCTGCCGGTTTTCCGAAAATCAGCGAAAATACTGCAGCAACAATAAAAGCATATGCACTTACCGTATATGAACTGTATCCCCTGTCAAGAGCAAGCTTTCCGAAAATACTGTATGATGCATATGCAGCCCCTGCAAGAAGTCCGAATATAAACCCTGCAGGCGTAACCTTCGCATCTGATCCCAATGAAACAAATATACATCCCGCAAATGCACTCAATAGTGCCGCAAGCTTTCTCTTGGTAAACCTTTCACCGAAAAGCAAACATGATACAAGCATTACCATTACCGGCGCAGTATAAAGAAGAATAGCCGCAATTGACAT
>JAXEIW010000195.1:0-3020 GCA_034101885.1 Clostridia bacterium
CCTTTGGTATAAGCAAAATAAAAAAACAACTACATTTTATCAACAAAACAGATAATTGCAGTTGTTAAAATAAAAAATTTAAAGAAAGGAAAAGTATAATACAATTATCTTTAGTTTTGATGATAATTATATTATACGAGATTATTAACATGAATAAAAAAACAGTTACTCTATTAATATTATGTTTTTCCTGCTGCTGTTCCGCTGCGGCAAAAGATTGCTATGCACCGGATGTTTTTGAAGAATACGCCCAATACAATGATTTGGCATGTAAAACCGCTCCGATTTCGCTTTTAGTATCGGAAAATACAACTGTATCGGGAAAATTCAATATAGAATGTTATGAAAGCTATAAGGTTGAAATAACCTCGCCTCCAAAGAAAGGCAGACTCAAGATATTAAAGGATAATAAAAGCTTTGAATATACCCCATATAAAAACAAAACCGGCAAAGATTCCTTCAGCTATAAGATCAACGCTTCCGATATATCTTCAAACACTTCGGTATGTACTGTAAATATTTCGGATACTACCAAAAAAAATTCGTCAGATACAGACTTTTATTACGCGGATATGAATAATGACGAAGCGGGAAAGGCTGCAAAAAAACTTGTAGAGCTTGATATTATAAAGGGCGAACGGGTAGGAAGCAGCTATTACTTCTATCCCGACGCACCGATAACAAGAGCTGCTGCAATAAGCTATCTTAATGCCGCCGCAAAAATCGATATTCCCGATAGGCAGGATGAGAGTATGAATATTTTTTGCGATTGCAACAAACTGAGCGAACAGCTAAAAAGAGAAGTAAATGCCGCGTACACTGCTAAAATTATCACAGGCAAAAAAGTAAATAACGATTTATATCTATGCCCAAACGAATATATAACAAGGGCTGAGTTTTTCTGTATGCTTGACCGTGCAATGAGCAGCAAAACAAGCAGTGAAACCGAAATAAAATATATAGATAAAGCAAGCATACCCGACTATGCGAAAATATGCGTCAAAAATCTTATAAACGCAAACATTCTTTCAAATTCGGAAAAAGAGGCTTTAACCCCCAATAACACACTTACAAAATCCGAGATTGCTGTTTTTCTTACACGTTATATAAAGTATGATGAAAGCAATATTGTCAAAACCGTTTCCCGAAGAATAATAGAGGGATTTTACGGAAAAATAATAACGTGAAGATAACGGCATCTGAAACCCCGTCACAATATTCTCCGCCGACGGGACAATATGCTTTATAAAAAACGGCAATGCCATGAAATTATAATTTATGCCGATGCGGAGCGGCGGAACGGAGAATTTATGAGTCAACATAAAGGTAAACAAACAATTGAATTTAAAAATCCGCCGACAATTTATGAAACAGCTTCAATCGTCGGAAAAAAAGAGGGTGAAGGCCCTTTAAAAGAATACTTTGACAGAATACTTGAAGATGAATATTTAGGGGAAAAATCATGGGAAAGAGCCGAAAGCAGGCTGCAAAAGGATACCGCCGAGCTTGCAATGTGCAAGGCAAAAATATGTGATAAGGACATTGATTATATTCTTGCGGGAGATTTGATAAATCAATGTGTGGGAGCAAATTATGCTATGAGGGATTTTGATTCTTCATTTTTCGGTCTTTACGGTGCCTGTTCAACAATGACCGAATCACTTACATTAGGTTCAATAATAATAGGCGGCGGCTTTGCTGAAAAGGCACTTTGCATAACATCAAGCCACTTCTGCACCGCCGAAAAACAATTCCGTTTTCCTCTTGAATACGGAGGGCAAAGAACGCCAACCTCTCAATGGACTGTCACAGGTTCGGGATGCGCAATTCTTACCGCCCGCGGTGAAGGTCCGTATGTCACCCACGCCACTACAGGGCGAATAATCGATTTGGGGGTTTGCGATGTAAACAACATGGGCGCCGCAATGGCACCTGCCGCAGCCGACACACTCACAACACATTTTCGAGATACAGGTCGTACTCCTGACGATTATGATTTAATTATGACAGGTGACTTGGGAGTTGTCGGTTCCGATCTTCTCATAGAACTGATGTCCAAAAAAGGTTATGACATATTTGACAAGCACAAGGACGCCGGAAAATTAATATTTGATTTAAGTAACCAGGATGTCCACGCCGGAGGGAGCGGCTGCGGCTGCTGCGGAACGGTTTTTTGCGGATATATTTTCAGCGAGCTTAAAAAGCGAAAGCTTAACAATATTCTTGTAATGGCAACAGGTGCTTTAATGAATACCATGACAGTACAGCAGGGTGATTCAATTCCGGGCATTGCCCACGCGGTAGCCATTTCAACAAGTATATAAAAAAAGCCTTTTGATTAAGGGAACGCTTATTCTCGGCATATTCCGAACATCACAGCCCGGTAGCAGTATTTTCAAAAATTTTTTCGAAAGGAGTCATGGTTAAAAATGATATATTTAAAGGCCTTTATCGTAGGCGGAATTATTTGCGTAATAGGTCAGATTCTTATTGACAAAACAAAGCTTACCCCTGCAAGAATACTTGTTTCATATGTTGTTGCGGGAGTAATATTACAAATTTTCGGATGGTATCAAAAGCTGATTGACTTTGCCGGAGCAGGAGCTACAATTCCTTTAAGCGGATTTGGCTGCACTCTTGCAAAGGGTGTCAAAAAGGCAGTTGAAGAAGATGGTTTTTTGGGCATATTCACCGGCGGACTTACGGCAGGTGCGGCAGGTATTACCGCAGCAATTTTATTCGGTCTGATTGCCTCAATTATTTTTAAACCGAAATCAAACAGTTAGAAATTATGACAGCACAGAATCGAAAATCATGAATCTGTGTTGTTTTTTTTCTTGTATTTTTTGTCTGACGGTGTTATAATTATTAGGGATAAATAATGCTCACTGAATAAATGCGATTTTCAATCGCATTTAGAAAAATTATGACTGTTGTCAAAATTTTTCATGTAAAATCGAAGATTTTACACAGTTCGCATTGATAAAGTCTGCTGAAATAAATATTTTGGTAGCAAAATA
>JAXEIW010000196.1:0-14047 GCA_034101885.1 Clostridia bacterium
TGTTGTTTCGGTAAAAATCATATCCTTTAAAACCCTTGATTCCCCTGCATATACCGCAAATATAACCGAAACGTTTCTTGCCTCCGCAGCTGTATTGTTAAGACTCAATTCAGCTCCCTGCAAACCGTTTTTCGCCGTAATGCTCGATGCAGTCTGATATGTGCTGCCAATATTCTCTGTCAGCTTTAGCTCTCCAAGCTGCACGTCCGGAGCTTCTTCCGTTGTAAATGTAATTGCCGTATCACTGAGAGTCTGTCCCAGCACGTCGGTAATTCCTGTATAATCAACGGTATATTCCGATTCGTATTTCAGATTTTCATTAAAATCAACCGTTATCGTTTTGCCCGATTTGGTCACCGTATAAAGTGAGCCGTCAATTGAAACTCCGTTTAATTTTACGCTGACGGTATCTGCATTTTCAATATCGTTTGTAAATTCCGCAGTGATTTTTTCGGTATCATAAAATACACCCGTTTCATTATTTTCCGTTGAGGTTGTTTCAAGTCGGAATTTCGGCATCGTGTATACATGAATGTTATCAAGCTGTACAAGTCCGACGCCGCTTGTTTCATTAAAGGTAAGATTTCCCGCTGTTGTACTGTTCAGCCAGCCTGTTGCAGTGGTTCCTGTTTCAAGAGCATTTGTTCCGCTTTTTAAGTTTACAACGGTTGCCGTAATACCCTTAGAAGTTTTATCATTTGCAACATTATACTTCTGATACTCTTCATAATCATAAACAATCTTTACCCTTAACCATTCCTTGTTACCGCTCGATGTTTTTCCGTCCGCATATTGTCGTCTGTCAACCACTGTAGTTGACTGTCTTACAGGTCTCGGCACTAAGGCAAGCTGCTTACCGTTTCCTCCATCGTCAATGGTTATTCCGGACAAACCGACATTTCCCCACTTAGAAGAATTAAACCAGTCGGTTAATGAATACGCATAATAGCGCATATCATATTCCACTATAAGGTTTTCATTTGCATTAAGCTCATAGCTCATAGGAAATTCTATTGATGTTGTTTTTGCTCCGCCTTCCGACGCGCCCGATGTCGGCTTATACTGCAGCACCTTGCCAAGCGAACCGTACGTTTCATCCCCGGACAGGTCAACAATCGACATTTCCGCATAATTGTCCGTACTTGCTGTTATTCCCAAAGCTGCCAATCCCGCATCATCAATTATACCTGTTTCGTAACCGTTAAAATCATACAACGGGATCAAGTCCGTTGTCTGTGTTTCTGCCATCACAGCAGAAGTTCCAAGCATCAGAGATAACACTAATGCTGTCGATAAAATCCTTTTCATTTTATCACTTTCCTTTCCGTGCTTTGCACATAAAATTTTATATCATGCTCATTTAATGAGCAAAATATCACTGTTTTGAAGTTGTAAACCTTACTGCTGTCTCTCCTGCCGAAGGAAGCTTTATTCTAAGCCTCTTCATTCCGTTTTCGGCAGGAAGGAATTTGTATTCAAGTGTGCTGTCCCATTCAATAATTGTTTTTGCACCGTTATAGTCCAGAATAAGTTTTCCCGGTTCATCGACATATTTAAAGCTTTCATTTGTCTGTTCTGTTATGGGAAGATTTACCCAATATTCCTCTCCTGTCTTTAACGCTCCGACAGACGGCGTCATAACCACTCCGTCATCCGTCAGCTCATAAGTCCATGAGATTTTCTTTCCGTTACCTTTTCCGATACCGGAAATAACAAATTTCTTTCCTTCCTCAATCCACTCAAGCTCCGCAATCTCCTTTCCGCTTACGAAAAAGCTGCCGTCTGTGTTGTTTCCGAATATACAGCTTGAAAATACTCCGTCAACACTGCTTGTATCGGTATGACGTTTAGACTGTATAACACCCGAGGTGTTTTCGCTTGTTAAAAGCGACGGTCCTCCGCCGTACCAGCTCATCGAAGCCACGCTGCCGTTTGGAAGCGAGCTGTTATAGAAAGATACTAAATACAAGCCCTTGTGTTTGACGCCGATAACCCCCGGCACCTCGTGAATACCGTCTTCCTGCTCAACAGGCAACGGTTCGGAATCAACCATACCCCTTCCGTCAAACATATCATACATGGGGACTACCGATGCTACTCTGGTGCTTCCGTCAAAATAATGATCGTATTTATCCCAAACCTCTCTTATTTGGTTTTCCGCTTCCTCCTCACTGCTCATTAAATGTGGGAAAACTATTCCCCATGTTCCGGCAATTCCTCTTTCCCACATACGTTTTGCAAGAGGGAACTCATCGATTAATTTTGAATAACCAATATGTCCGCCTCTGTTTGTCATGTCGGAATCTGTTCTTGAGGTAAAATGCCTCGGTGAGCCGGTTGTAAGACCGTCAATCATATGTCCATGAAAGAGAGTTTCAAATTCCATCGCCCTGTTTATAGCGTCGTTAATTACCTCAACCGTTTCGGGATCTGCCATGGGACTTTTGCAGTAATCTTCATGGAAATGGCTCATAAAATTCACATTCATCTGATAATACATACCGTCACATCCGCCGTTTTCTATGCAGTAACCTGCCGGCGCCATTCCTATGCCGCCCCAGCCCTCATTCACACTGTATGCAATTCTCACACCTCTTTTAAAATAAGTATGGTATCTTTCCTCACCTGTGGCAAGATACATATACATCGCCGATATAACTGAATGGGTATATTGATTGGAAGGACCGTTTCCCCTGAAATTCATCATCTTGTCGGTCATAATTTTAAGTCCCTCTTCTATTATCTGTGCATATTCGGGAGATATATAATCCTTCAGCTCATAATAATACCCTGTCATATATTCAAGATAAAAATTACAGTGCGTATAGCAGTAATTATGTCCTGCTCTGTTTGACGGTGTTGTATCATCAATTGTCATCAAATCATTTGTTGAATATATTGCATACAGCAAATAAATTGTTGCCCTGTCAATCAGCGCCTGATTATAATAAAGATAATTCAGCTGCGCGTTCAGTTTTATGGCAGAGGTAAAAAGCTGACCGTTACTGTAAGCCGGATAAAAGTCAACCTCCCAGGAATCGGCAGGATATTCCGCTTCGCCATTTGTTATTTTTCTTCCGACTTTTCCTCCGAAATACGGGCTTTCGGGATCAAGACATTGGTCGGCAAGAGTTGCGTTCACCGCCGCAATTCCCGGCTGACTCATTACATAAGCCTCTCCCATGACATTTTTAATATTCTCCGGCAGCTCCTCAGGTTTGTCAAAGCTGACCGAAAAATCACCGCCACGCTTATTGTATATTTCAAGCGCCGCCTCTCTTGCTCTTAGCTGGAGCGGCCCATGAAGCTGCATTCCGTCCTGTGAATATGTATAATTTCCCTTTAAATCCTCTGCCATCTCCTTTGTAGGGGACAACAGCTTAGGCACGCCCATAATTGCAAGGGTTGCGTTTGAGTTTTCGGAGAAAACAACCTTATATGCCGTTTCAGGCTTCAGAGTACTTGATGTCACATCAAATTTTGCATATCCTCTGTTCACACTCGTAGGAGAACCGACAGTTGCATCCTCACAATCCTTTATGGTAAAACTTGCCGATGCTCCGAATTCCGCTTGTTTGAATTTTTTCGGAACCCAAAAATACATTTCATTTGGAGTGGTTTCGGTGAATTTAAAGGACGGCTCTCCTCTTATTCCCCAGCTCAAAGCTCCGTTTATACCTATTTCGACAACATCGTTCATTCTTCCGTTAACAATCTGTATCTGCCATATGCCCGGCTTGCCGTCGGGTATATTTATAACCTTTGCCATTTTGCCGCTTTCAATATAATTCAAATCAACCCTTGCAACAGCGTTTCCGTCAGGATCTGTTATTCTTGCAAATGCCACCGGGTCTGCCGGATTTCCCCAACTATTTTCATATTTAGGTTTATTGGTTGTTCTTGAAACATATATTTCTCCCGGTGCACCGGAAAAACGTGCCGCCATTCCAAACCCTGCCATTCCCTGGGGAGTAATTTCAGCCTTTTGATATATTTTGTATTTTGTCTTTGCATCTCCGCTCGGCTCAAATACACTGTAAACATAGCTGTTACGGTTTTCGTGACTTATGTATTCGGCTAATTTTGTTGCTTCCAAAACCGTTGTTTTCACCTTTGGCTCAAATGTTCTTCCCGCTCTTGCAGGCATAATACCCGCATCGCATACATTTACTATACTTTGTACCGCCCAGGGCGAAATGTCATTAAAATCAAGAAATCTTGTTTCACGATACTCCGTATCATTTTTAAATTCTTCAAATATTCCCTTATATATTCTTTCAACAATTACCGCCGTTTCCTCTCTTGTTATGGTATCGTAAGGTCTGAACCGGCCGTTTGAGCCGTTTATTATTTTAAGTGCCGATAATGCAGATATTTCCTTGAAATTTACATCGCTTGCATCAACATCGTCAAAGCCGCTTTGTATTCCCGTTTCGGCAACACCGATTGCTCTTCCGATCATTCCGGCAAATTCACTTCTTGTTACCGCTCTGTCGGCTTCAAACTCTCCGTTTTTCCATATGCCCTTTTCGGTTACATAATTTATAACCGTCTCGTCACTAAGTTTATCTCCTCTTGTTTTTTCCGCATATACCGTGAATACTCCCGACAATGCAATCGAAAGTGCAAGAAATATACCGATCAATCTTTTCACACTGTTTACCTCCTTATCTAAATACAATCATTTCTTTTAATAATCCGCTTTCAGAACGTGTAAATACCGTATCTCCAATCCTTACTTCCGAAATATCTATAGCCTCCACATTTTTTCCGTTATAAACACAAATATTTTTTGTACTTCCTTTTATATACCGAGAATAATCATCTTCTCCCGTCGATGAAAATACAACTGCGTCATCAAGAACCGAAATCACTTTAGATACGGTAAGCTTAATTGTCCCCTCATTTCCGACCGATCCATTTATATTTCTATAATTTACACTACCGTCCTTATTATACAGTTCACTGTATCTGAACAATACCGTAAAACTGTAAATATTGCCATCGCTGTCAAAGGAATGTAATATTACGTCCCCCGTTTCAAGCTGTTGCCATTGAAGACTACCGAACGGTTTATTGTTTCCGTTTACACGAGTGTCCGTATCCAGATACTCCGGATCGGTACAATTCAAATTAACCTCCTGTAAAACTCCCGGTGCGCCGTATATAAATTCACTGCCAACCAATATGTCCTTTATTTCTTCTTCCCCTTCATCATACACCGTTTGTTTTTTCGTAATTATGCATGCCTGACTTCTTCCTCCGTAGGTTTCCAATGCCGCATCTCTCTTTGCCTGCAATGCGCTTGTCGATTCGGTATAATCAATAACCAACGCACCTATTTCATAGTTTTCATTTGCATTATACAACTTAATATAATAGTTTGAATTTGTCACAATTCCACTTTTTGCATTTTCGGTAAAAACTTTATATTTTTTATAGTTTTTAGAATCCTTGGGCACTTCAAACAATATACTTTCATCCCCAAAGGAGTACAAGTGATTTATTCCGTTACGGTAAAGAATATTATTCTTTCCGGTGGAATAATCAAGAGAGAAATTTTCATTATCGTAACCCTTATACCCTGTCTTTCTGTAATCCTTATTAATTTCAGAGGTATTCTCTCCATTTTCATTCAAAACAAACTGATTTGCATAATCCTTCGCTATATAAAGACTGCAAATATTGTTTTCGCTGTCTGTCTCATAACCTACAAGCTGATGCTTGAAAACGCCGTTTACAAAAATTTTCTCATTATTGGCATTCTCGTCATTGTATAGCTGAGAGTATGTTTTCTTTTTGCCATTTACCTTGAAATTTTCACTTGTGTTAAATACATTCTTATGTGCCTGTTCGTCTACAAGCGTAATATAAATTTTTTCCTCCGATTCATCATATGAAAACTGCGTCATATATCCGTATCTTATTGCCGAATCTCTTGTAAATTTTGATGTAATCTCAAATCCGATAAGTCTGTTGTTTTCATCTTTGTAAAATACCCCAACGCACTTTAACACCGGCTTATCTATAAATCCCGCATCTATCAGTCTTTGCAGATAATGTGAATATATAACCTCCTCCGAATCAATTATCATACTCTCACCTGTTACTCCCGTAATAGTGCCATTTATCTTATTTTCGGGAATTACTTCAATTCTTATATCCTTACATTTATCGGGATCCGGTCTAAACACTAAGGTTTCGTTGACTGTTTCATATATCATAACATCCGGGAATACTCGTATATACTTTCCTTTTGTCAATGTACTTGTCTCAACCGACTGACCGTTTTCATAACAAGAAATTTCCGTATCACTTATATCAATGTTTAGTTTCCGAATAGAATCACTTAAAACTTCTCCCTCTTCATATGAAATAATTTTCATATATACCGCAGAACGAATGAAAATCAAATCATATCCGCCGCTGCCTGTATTTACAAGTCTTATACTTCCTTCCTGCGGCAGCATCAGATTTTCGTCATAAATCATATTTTTACCGTTAAAAATCAATCTTGCGCCGGAGGGTATCTTTATTGTTTTTGTTCTTCCGTTCTCTTCATAATAATATGAAAAGTCCTTATATTCGGAAATATCCTCAGCTTTTATGACTTTTTCATCGATTTTTCTGTTTAATCTCACTCCGATAATTTTACCGTTTTCCTCATCTATTATAACCCTGACTTCTATACCCAAATACTGCAGCATATCAATTCCGTTGAATTCATATTCTTCACCGTCTATAACACACCTGTCACGTTCTACGGTTTCAACGCCGAAAAGACTCGCGCCGCCCACAGCCTGAACTATTCCTTTTTTGGTAACATACCCTGTCGTCTTTTCAAGATAACTTTCATTGCTCGGATCATAATTTATTTTCCCGCCGCTTATGGTAGGCTCTGCCGGCTTTGCTTCAAGCATATTCAAAAGCATTTTTGCAAGGCCTCCGTTTGTAAGCGTTCCGTTTGAAACACCTCTGAAAATACCCATACTTTTTGCGATATTTTGCTTTTCAACTTCCGTAATCGTCGTTGACTCAACTATATATCCGTAACCTAACATGGTTAATAACATACCGGCTGCGTCCATTGCAACGGCATTTTCATTGGGTCTGAATGTTCCGTCGGAATATCCGTTCATCAAACCGTTAATATAAACTGTATTAATCACGGCAAAATCCTTATGTTTTTGCGGAATATCAATAAATTGAGCTTTTCCTTCACTTATAAGACTCGATTTTGTTATCTCTACGGCAAATTGCGCAAGCTCAAGCCTTGTTATCGGCACATCAAGTTTATCTGTATTTATTGAAATCCCTAAATTATTTAATAATGAATAATCTTCCTCCGCCTGCACAGACAGCCCGATACAGGCAGATAATATCATTGCCGCAGAAATAACCAATGATACAATTCTTTTTATCATTTTCATCGTCCCTTCTTTCAAATGTATAAAATTATTTCTTAATCAAATTATATATAATCTTTACCGCCTGCGCCCTTGTAGCGTTATCCATAGGCTGATATATACCCTCACTTACACCGTTAATGTAATTTGCTTTATACATTGTGTCAATGGCTTCCCTTGCATAATCCGAACAGCTGTCAATATCCGACAATTTTCTTTCGGATTTTGCACCAAGATCCAATCCGTTATTTTTTGCCACTCTGTACATTATAACCGCCATATCCTGTCTTGTAATATTATCACCGATTCCGAATATGTCACCCTGACCTTTTATTATGCCCGAAGAATATGCCGCTTTTATACTGCCGTAATACCATTGGTTTTTGTCAACGTCATTAAAATCGGCTTCACCGCTTGCCTTCACTTCAAATGCTCTGACAATCAACGCTGTAAATTCTTCTCTTGTGATTAAGTCATTCGGGTAAAACATATTTTCTGACTTGCCCTTTACAATACCCTTTTCGACGCAGTATTCAATCTCTTTTCTTGCCCATTCCGCTTCCGATAAATCCAAGAATTTATTATTCTTTTCATTCGTGTAACTGTTTACGGCATCATTTTCAACAGTGTAACTGAAACCGCCTCCTCCGGATGAGCTGCCGCCCGATGAACTTCCTCCCGATGTCGGCGGCTTATATTTTGCCGCATCCGCAATCGCACTGTCAAAACTTATTTTAAGAGCCTCAAGAGATGATTTATCATATGAACTTTGTGCAAGCAGCACCCCTGCATACTCTTTTTTTGCAGCTGTTGTAAGCTCCTTGTCAAATTCAGAAAAATCAAGAGAAAATACTTTTCCGTCATTATATTTGTATGAATTATCATGATGCTCTCTCAAAAATGAAATAATTTTTGAACTGTGTTGAGTGTTTACCTTTTCAATAAAAACTTGTGCTCTGAATGCTTCTCTGAATTCATCAAAATTGTTATACTCACTCTGAGCCATTCTTGATATTATATTTGATTTTGATGAAATTTCATTATACCACTTTTTCTCCTGCATTTCGTCGGTAATTCCCACCGTGTCGGCATAATTCGTTAAAATAAATTCTACCGTTTCACTGCTCCTGTCTTTTAAAGCAGCCTTTATCAAAGCAGCATCGAAAGCAATTAGGAAATCACTCTGTGTAACATTGACTTTATCTTGCAAAATCAAATTCATTTCATCAACAATAAGTGAATCGTTATTAACTGTTTCATACAGCAGATTAAACTGAAGTCCTAAAATATCCTTTATCTCTTTAAGATTCTTCTCTTTGTTTAAGACTTGTCTTATAGCTGTCTGAACTTCATCATAAGTGTAATATGTAAAATCCTTTTCAAGCTTTGTTACCGAATTATCCTTTTTCGTAAAGCTAACCACTGCTTTATAATTTCTTGTTTTTATATCAGACGAAGTAAAATAAAATTTTAAATTTTCATCATCTGTCGGTCTTTTTTCACCTATCCACACGGGATTGCCGTTTTCATCCTCAACATATGCACTAATCCACTTCAGATCCATGCCATCATGATTTGTTATAAGCTCTACCGTATCATTGCCTTCTTCCGTAATTGATACCGAAACATTCAATTCAGCCGCATTTGCTCCTACGATTCCAAACATTGACATTACCAACAGTAATATTAATTTCTTTTTCATTCTTTTTATTTCTCCTCTCGTTATTTTGTCTTGTAAAGCATTTACATAAAACCGAACAACTCACATTCTTCCCCTCTCCTCGCTTGTCATAAATCTTATTATCCTTCCGATTACTTTTTCACGATTTACGTTTTTTCTGTCACTCATTGTCTTTTTCCGCAGAATACACAAAATTTTACCCCTCACGATATTCTTACTGATATAATTATATATTATTGCATAACTATGTTCAATTGTGTTTTTTTTATAAAACTTGTGTTTTTTTTACAGTTACATTACATTTTAATACGGCTGTAATAAAATTGTCCCGTATACGGTTAAAAATATAAAAATTAAAAAAAGAAACGGTAAACAGCTTTTTTTGTTGATTACCATTCCTTGTGATTTTTATTAAATTTCCAAATCCCTATAAAAGTTATCTATGCTTTTTTCTGTATTCGGCAGGCGTCATTCCAAAGGTTTTTTTAAATGTATTTGAAAAATACTGACTATCATTATATCCGATTTTTTTGCCTATTTCATACGCTTTTAAATCAGTTGTTTCCAACAATTTACATGCCTCTTTCATTTTTAGTGAATAAATATATTTTTTTATGTTAACACCAAACAATCTCTTGAAATTAGAGCTTAAATATGTTAAATCAATTCCGAATTTATCTGCTACCCAGCTTACATTCATGTCTGAATTTAAATAATTCAGATCTATATAATTTTTTATATACTTTATAAGTCCGTCAACATTATTGTTTCGTTCGACATTCCATGTTTCGATCATCACTTTTATTTTTTTTAAAACGATTTTTTTTATACTTTCATTATCATTGCAGCTCAACAATTCATTAATCCATTCGGGCTTTAAATCCGAGTATTCGGTTTTTCCGATACATCTTGTCACATATTCTAACAATATACAATAATAATCCCTTATAAGTGTTATATCTGTATTGGTTACATCTATGTCTAAAAATTCATTCAGTTTCTCCGAATCATTATTTAATACTGCGTCCTTTACATTTTTTTCAAAATCCTCACTATGCATCTTTTCTTTTATAGCTATATATTGTTGTTTTTTATTTATCGCTGTTTTGACTATTTGCTTTATTCTGCTAAGAATATCCAAATCTATTGGTTTGATAAAATATTCACGAACACCGTAAGCAATGGCTTTTTTTGCATATTCAAATTCACCGTAAGCGCTAAATAATACAACTTCAATATTAAGTTTGTTGTCACTTATGTACTTTGATAATTCAATTCCGTCAATTAT
The DNA here is from genome assembly GCA_034101885.1 of Clostridia bacterium. Lineage (GTDB taxonomy): Bacteria > Bacillota > Clostridia > UBA1381 > UBA1381 > RGIG1988. The sequence goes on from JAXEIW010000196.1 coordinate 10,376, forward strand.
CGGCATTTTTATATCTGAAATAATCAAATCAATATTTTGTTCATTTATAATTTGGACTGCTTCTAAACCGTTTTTTGCCGAAAAAACATTTGCTCCCATTTCTTCCCAATTTATTACCGTCAACAATCCTCGAATCACTATTTCATCATCATCTACTAAAAGCACACTGTACATCCGTATCCTCCTTAATATCTATGTATAAAATTTAAAATGAAAATATTCCATGCCAAAACAAATCACTTAGTTATAGTATAACATATCAGATTATAATTTTCAATTGTGTTTTTTATATTTTATATCTACTTTTCAACTATCCGGCTTATATAGGTGCTGTTACCGTATAATTTTTTTTTTACAAGCATGAATATATAACATTTCTAACTCTCGGCACAAAATACGCTATCTGGGGGTTAAGCATATGATGAGCATAAAATACCGCCAAATTTAAATCGGTATCCATAAGTATATCCGCACCGGCGGCACCCTCCCAGCCGAATTCGCCGACAGAACCGTTTGAGCCTGACGCAACTCTGTCTATCATGGTTCTTACGCCGAGACCATAGCCGTAGCCGGCAAACTGTGCCCAATTAAAATTCTTCATCTGAACGGCATTGAGTTGATTTGTTTTAAGCAGCTCCACTGTACCGGGGGCAAGTATCTTGTTATTATTTAAGCCCATTCCTTTATTGGCAAGAGCTGCGGCAAGCTTGGCATAGTCATTTACGGTTGAAATAATACCCGCTCCGCCGCTGTCGTATTCCTCGCCGAATATGAGAGAATTTCCGCACCCCGCATCGTGCACAATTTCTTTATTCTTTGCCTCCTTATCATAAATATACAGCCGTGACATCCGTTTTTTATCCTCACCCTTAAGATGATAGGCAGAGCTGTTCATATCAAGAGCGTCAAATATATTCTCTTTTACATACTCTGAAAAGCGTTTTCCCGATATTACCTCAACAGCCGCCGCCAAAACATCATGGCACAGGCTGTAGTTCCAGCCCTTCCCCGGTTCGAACAGCAGCGGATCCTCCGCAATGCAACGGGCAACCGTCAAAGTATCCATCTTTCCGTTTGTAAGCCTTTTCGCCTTGTCAAATGCCGGAGTATCTTTGTTGTATGTAAGTCCCGCTGTCATAGTGAACAAATTCCACATGGTGATTGGATTCTTTACCTTTTCTCCGTTCTCGGCAAGATACATATCCTTAAACTCCGGTATGTACTCATACAGCGGATCATTCAACAAAAACCGTCCACGCTCATACAGCTGCAAGGCAGCTGTAACGGTCGTAATCTTTGAGCAGGAATAAATATATATTAAATCATCAGCAGTCATTGGTGTTTTGTTCTCCATATCAGAATAACCTGAACCGTATTCAAACACCTTTTTGCCATCCTTATACACAACCGCGCTGTTGCCGGGGATAATCCAATCGGTCAGACTTTCCATAAAACTCTTAAAATTCTCAAAATTCATTTTATTTCATGTATACTATAATTATCCATATTTTAAGGAATAGTTATATTATTTCTCCTTCCCCTTATTTCTTCAGTAAAAACATTTTAGTCGTTCCCTTTGGCGTCTTATATTTTAAAATTTTGTTTTGAGTTTTATATTCACCGCCGTCAAAAAGTTCAATATATTCCCCATCTTCTTCAAGGCTTATCTCACAATTATCCGAAAATGCATTTTGACAACATATAAACCTCGAATCTCCGTAAACTGCCGTTTTATTATGAGTATATCTGTGGACTTTACCGATTTCCTCAAATTTACACCAAAGTTCATATGGTATATTTCCGCAGGAGCAATATATGTTTTCTCCTTTTTGTCCCACTGCCGCCTTATCGGTCCCGTCAAAATACGCAATAACATTATCTGCATTTTCCACATTAAATATAGGGCTTATCTCTCTGTCAAATCCAAACATAACACCATCATAATTAACAACCGCATTACCTGAAAATTCTGACAGTTTCATTCCGATTATTTTTTCAACATCCTCTGACTTATGGTTTTTTACATATCCCGGTGCATGAATCCATAGCTTATAACATTTAATTTTCTCTATTTCTTCAAGTATATTATCACTTAACAAAAATGCATCCAAAAATATAATCAGCTTATACTGCTTTATATTTATTTTTCCAATGTCATTCAAATTATAAATATCGTATAAAACTCCGGTCTTTGCCAGTTCCAATATTTGGTTGTTTACATAATTTTCTTTTATACCAAGATTTTCATTTAAATAAAATAAGGATTCTGAGTCATAGAACACAGCAACATCAGCAACAGATTTTCTCGGCAGTTCTTTCAATTTATTTATAATCTTCACAGCTGTATTTATTTCTTTGTCGTATGTATGAGTAAAATAATACCCACCCGTAAAATCAAACCACCAAAGCGCGGCTCCTTTTTGGAGCATCTGACACAATTCACGTCTGAGAATCATTACGGTTTCTTTTTCGGTATCATAACCATCTTCAATTATTACTCCGTTTTCGAGAGGATATTTGGACAAATGAGTCCTATGGTCAATTTCATGCATATATAATTTATCATTAATTCTTATTGAGTCAACAGCTACCTGATATGCTGCGGGATTTTCCGTTTTTCGAAAATCCCTGTATGCTGCCGGTGAAAAAATCATATCTATGTCCTGACACTTCCACACTCGCTCATACATACCCGTTCCCCATTTGTTTTGTTTTTGCGAATCGAGAATCATATAGCCGTAAAACAAACCTATAAGTTTATTATGTTTTATTACCTCCTGAGCAGCTTTTGCAAATTCACATACAGTATCTGCTGTTTTTTCCGCTGTGAATTTATAATAATTTGCAATAGTTGAATTTATATCTCTCAAAAAATTTTTATTGCTTTCAAGAAGCTCGTCCTGACTCGGAATACGAACCTTGTCATCTCCCATATACTTTTTATACGCAATCTCCTTTACTTTGTCATATTCACCCATATCTGCGGTAAACCATTCCGTTGCCAATCCTGATGAAAAGCTGTATGCAAATATTCGCTCTCCGTATTTTTCTTCTGCATATTCAATAAAAGCTTTAAGATATTCTTTTGCAGCCTTTTTCCATTCATCATAAAAACACGCAATTCCAAATTTTCTGAAACTGTCGGGAATATTGTATTTTTTCATGAACCACTCTCGAGTATCAAGTTGTATCATAACACAAAAATACCCTTCGGGGGCAAATTTCATAAACATTTCCATCTGCTTGTCAAAAGCCGAAAAATCGTATTCCCCATCTCCTTTCCATATTTCGCCGTAGAGCGAATAATGTGTACCCAGACAGCTGTATAGACCTGAGCATAACATTTGAAAAAGTCTTACTCCGTTCTCATAAAAAAAAGATACGTTTGCCGGCGTCGGTCTAAATGAACGAAACGCAGCAGGTGCATATATTCTTCCGTCAATTTCTATTAATTTGTTTCCGCCATGTTCAGCAATTCTGCTTTTCATACTTAATCTTCCTTATAACTATAATTTCGCATATAAATTATATATAATGCTCACTGAATAAATGCGATTTTCAATCGCATTTAGAAAAATTATGACTATTGTCAAAATTTTTCGTGTAAAATCAAAGATTTTACACAGTTCGCATTGATAAAGTCTGCTGAAATAAATATTTTGGTAGCAAAAT
>JAXEIW010000197.1:0-6292 GCA_034101885.1 Clostridia bacterium
GTTCCTCCTGCCGATAATACGCTGACTTTCTCTCCTTCTGCAAATGCAAATGACGGAAAAAGTGCCAGACACATTGCCACCGCCACAAGCACCGCTAAACTTCTTTTGAGTTTCATGGTTCTTAAACCTCCTATAATTTATTAATTATAAGGCTTTACCGCTAATTGCGCAGTATTGCCATAAATATATAATCGGAATAATTATAACATAAATAGATAATTAATTTCAATAGACTTGGTACGAATTGACGTTTTAGCGGTACGAATTTATATGAAAATTGTGATATGCGCATTTTTTGCAATAGGATTTGGGTAATACGGGGGACGGTTCTACCAATGTCATTAACAAGTCTACTCAACCTTTATCATTCTGTATCCAACTCCCACATGAGTTTGAATATACTGCGGAGAATCGGGAGATTTTTCGATTTTTTCCTAAGCGTTGCCATAAACACACGCAGGGAACCTACATCATTATCCCAGCTGCTTCCCCAGATGTTTTCGGTAATATCGTATAATACAAAAGGCTCTTGCTGAACGGCTTTATAAGGAACTTCACAATTAATACTTTTGGGGCAGGTGGAATACCTGCCCATTTTTCTGCTCACAGCTTGAGTGCGAGCTGTCCTATCTGCACCACCCACCAAAATTCGATTCTGACAACACCTAAAACAAAAATCTGAGAACTGAAGTTTTAACCTCAAACTGCAGAAATGCCTTATTCAAGATTTTTTCGGTATTCAATTTTTTGACCGTGATATCAATACTACAACAACAAGAAACACGCCAGTTTTCTCAAACCCACCCCAAAACAAAAATAAGACCGACTTTCCGTCGCCGGAGGTCGGTCTTTTACTATGCCTTATATCCCAAAAACAGCATACCTACGCTGTTTTCGGGCAAAAAAAGAAGAACGGTAACTTTTTATCAAAATTACCGTTCTTATGTGGCAAAGGACTGCAATTTTGATAAAATGCACACCCCTTACGATTTTCTGCACCCCCTTAAACGGGATAGGGCAAATTGACTTTATGAAATGCACACCCTTGTTGTGGTGTTGCCTTAAAAGTTATTCTAATGATATTGTCAGCAATATTATCGACCAGCTTTGCCTTAATCGGATTTTGATGTATGTATCTTAATACAGTCAAAAAATAATCATCAGTTTCAACCGGCTCGCTGCGAAATCTATCCTGAAACAGATGCCCGTTTCGATAATATTTTGAATTATACCAATATACATAACTGCACGATATTCTTTTCATTATGAGATCGGGTTCTTCTTTATCCGCTTTAATCAGCATATGAATATGAATGGACATAAGGCAGTAAGCGAACACTTTATATCCGCTTACTGCTTTATACCTATCTAATGTTTCAATGAATTTCGTATAATCTGCCGAATCCTCAAATATTATCTGTCGATTAATTCCTCTGAGCATAATATGATATATATTGCTTTTGCTCTTTTTTCTTGCTTGTCTTGGCATATTTTCTCACCTCGATTACAAGTATATCATATAAAAAGAGATTTGTCAAAACAACAGAACCGTCCCCTTGTCTACTTACATTAAACGCAGCGATATACATAGGACCGTGATATACCCAAAATGTCCGCAACCTCCTGTTGAGTCATTCTTTTTTTTCCGGTAAGCCCATATCTCCATATTATAATATCTATTTCATTGCGTTTTAAAGCTTTGCTCATTATACGGTACAGTTTGTTTATATCCATTTTTATTGCTATTTCGTCTACAATATCGTTGCTGTCTGCGGGAAGAATGTCGGCAAAGGTAAGAGCATTACCTTCTTTATCGGTACCGATACATTCATCAAGAGATACCTCATTGTTTTGCTTTTTTGAGCTTCTCAGATACATCAAAACTTCATTTTCGATGCATCTTGAAATATATGCCGCAAGCTTAGCATTTTTTTCGGGATTAAATGTGTTTATACCCTTAATCAAACCGACAATGCCAACAGAGATAAGATCATCGGCATTTGATTCACTGCTGTATTTTTTTGTAATATGCGCAACTAATCTTAAATTATGTTCTATAAGAATATTCCGTGCATTATTATCGCCTTTGGCATATAATTCAAGATATTTTTTTTCTTCTTCACCGGAAAGCTGTTTTGGAAAAGCTGCACCGCCCCCTATATATCCTGTCAGGAACATAAGCTCATGTAACAATTGAATCAGAAATTCAAACATAATAATCCTCCATTCCTCCGCCATGCGGCGGCACAAATCTAATGTGAAGAGGAAGCAAGCAGATCGCTCGAAAGACTGTCGCCAACGTATGTGTATACTTAAAGGCAGGCTTTCGAGATGAGATGAGCCGCTTATTTTTCACATTATTTCCTGTTTTCATTTTTGATAACAGATTTAAAACAATTTTATATTGTTTTTATTCATATTTTTATTAAATTATATGATTGGCAAATAGGTGTTTTTACTTTTTGCTTATCCTAAATTTTTTTTTGAAACAAAAAACACCCGAACAAAACAGTTCGGGTGGAAAATTTTCTTGAGATTATTTATTTTTTGTATTTTTCTTTTTTTTATCGGAGTTATTTTTTTCATTTTCTTCTTCGTGGTTGTACCCGATAAAGCTATCTTTTTCGTAGTCTTCATCAACTCCAAAAAACTTATTTGCTTTATTATCGGAATTCTCGTTCTCATCGGAATCGGAATAACCGTATCCGTAACCATAGCCATAGCCGTAATGATTATATGAATATCTTGAATAATAACGTCCGTAACCATATCCGTAGCGCTTATATGAGCCATATCTGCTTGTAAGAGTATCAACGTCATTAATAATATATCCCAAAATTTTTGCTTCGGCAAAATTCAAGCTGTTGCGCGCTCTTTCAAGTGTTTCATGAATGGTATAATTTTGTCTTACAACAACTATAACTCCGTCTGTGTATTTTGACATTGCTGTTGCGTCGGAAACAAGAGTAACCGGCGGGGTATCTATAAAAATATAATCATAGTATTCGGACAGTTCATCCAAAATTTCTCCCATTTTTTTTGAAGCAAGAAGCTCAACAGGGTTTGGAGGCAGTTGACCGGCGGTGATACAGTCGATTCCGACTTCAGGACAATGCTTTATAGCATCTTTAAGAGAAACAAGCCCGCATAATACATCGGACAACCCGTTCTTTCTTTCTATTTTTAAATATCTGTATGCTCTCGGTTTTCTTAAGTCGGCACCGATAAGAAGCACTTTTGAATCTGTTTGAGAAAATGCCAAAGCAAGATTAAGACAAGTCGTTGTTTTTCCTTCATTCGGACTTGCACTTGTAATAATTATTTTCTTACACTTACTTTCAACATTGCTCAATGTAAAAATAATATTTGTACGGGCCGCCTTATATGCTTCCACCATCATAAAATTGGATTTATTATCAAGAATTGTTTCTAATCTTGATTGAGCGGAAATTTTTTCCTGCTCCGTAGACTTGGATTTTGCCTTGGTTTCATTTATTTTTCCTACAATTTTTTTAATGTTAAAGTTCATTTTTTATCCCTCCTGCCTGAATGTTCATTTGAATCCGGATATTGCTTAATAAAGGATGGGATTTCACCGAGAAGCGGTTCTTCATAGCGCTGTGTTATTTCGTTTCCGCTTTTAATTCTTGTATCAAACAGTTCGAGCAATATAATTATAAATGCACCCAACAAAATACCTATAAATATACCTATAAAAGTATTACGCCGTATATTCGGGGAAATAGGTGTTTTTGTTTCACTTGCATTATCAAGAACTTTTACCGATCCGGCCTCAACAACTCTTATCAGCTCATCGGGGGCATATTTTATAATACTTCTTGTTATCTTATATACATCATCGGCATTTGTACCCTTAACGGTAATTGAAAGAATTTCCGTTTCGTTCAACGCTTCCATTGTGGTCATGTTTCTGATTTCATTTACGGTATATTTGTTATCCATATCATCCGCAACCTTTTCAAGAAAAGTTCTTGCCTGCAGAATTTCCGCATAAGTCATAACCAATTGACGGGATGAATTCATATTTGCCTGTGAAATTTCCGATGTGGTTATTTCTCTTGAAGAATTAACATAAAGAGATGCCTTTGAACTGTATACGGGCGATATAAATATTTCCGAATATACAAATGCGAATACTCCTACCAATACAGCGGAAATCAAAATAATAATCCATCTTCTTAAAAGCATATCAATTATGTCAAGTACACTTAACTGTTCGTTCAAAAAAATCACTCCTAATTTTTATTTGAGAAATCAAAACTATAATTTGTCTTTATATCATTCTGATTTATCATTTTATACATAAACAGAAAATTACATTTCTTTATTTTTAATAAGAATGTGTTTTCGGTTATACAATAGCAAAACACCGTAAATCACAGATGTTTTACATCCTTTGTTACTGCTCAAATGCGATTGAGAAATACGGCAGCGGCAAATATTACGGAAAACACAAAAAGAGCAATATGAATATAAATAAGTCTGTATATTTTCTGATATTGTTCCTCCTGCTGCCATTGCTTTATTGTTTTAAAAATACATAAAGCGACTCCGCAGACTATTGTCGGAAAAAAGAAAAAACCAAGTAAATAAGAATATTTTGTTTCCGATATTAAAGTAAGAATAAGTAAGAAATATCCCAATCCTCCAAATAAAGAAAATATTAATATTCCGTATTTTGAATTTAGAAGTTTATTCACTTTAATCCTCCATTCCGCTGCTTCGTGATAACAATAAGACTGACAGCCCTGCCGAAAAATCCTGTATGCCGAATATTTAAAGCAATTGTATTATAAATTTATTTTTTGCAGGAAAGAGCCGCACCTACAATACCCGCATCATTATACAAAGTTGCAATGCTTAATTCCGTCTTTTCAAGATATTTGTTGTATTCATGATTATTGCAGTATTCTTTTATCGGATTTAAAAGGTAATCTCCTTCTTTACTGATACCGCCGCCGATAACCAGCTTCTCCGGCTGGAAAATATTTATTATGCTTACAAGACCGGAGGCAACATACTCGATGTATTGCTTGACAACGGCATTTGCTGCTTCATCGCCTTCCTTTGCTGCGATAAATGCTGTTCTTCCGCTGACTTTTCCTTCTTCATTTGCAATTTCGTGCATTTTGGATTCGGGATTTTTTTCCATTGCTTCTTTTGTTTGTCTGATAAGTGCTGTAACGGAAGCGTATGCCTCCCAGCATCCCACGTTTCCGCAGTTGCATGGTACTCCGTTATGTACTAAAGTGATGTGCCCCAGCTCGCCGCCTGCACCGTTGAACCCGCTGTATACCTTTTTATTTATTATAATTCCGCCGCCTACGCCTGTTCCCAATGTAATAAATATAAACGAATCAACGTTTTTACCGTTTATCATATATTCTCCGTAAGCTGCGGCATCAGCGTCATTTAAAATATTTACCGGCTTGTCAAAATATTTTTTCATCTCCGCAACCAAAGGAGTATGATCCATTTTCAAATTATTTGAGAATGCAACAACACCGTTTTTTGAATCAACCGATCCCGGACATCCTATACCTATGCCGTCAATGTCATCCATTGTAAGTCCGGCGTTTTTTACAATTTCTTTTGAAAGCTTTGCCATGTCAGCAACTATTTCTTTGTAATCTCTCGGCAAAAGAGTCGGTGTTGAACCGGTGTGCGTTACTTTGCACTCATCGTTTACAAGTCCGGCGGCAATGTTGGTACCGCCCAAATCTATGCCTATATACATAAAAATCCTCCATTCCACCGGTCTGCCGGTGTTTTAATATAATTCAAAGCACATACATTTTTGCTTCGTTATATACTTTATATTTTCTAATTAATACAAATGAACCGATATACAAAAAGTATAATAAAATCCGATTCTTGTAAATTAAATAATCATTACTATTTTATACTATATTTTTATATATGTCAATTCTTTTTTTTGAATTTCAATAATTTGTAACGTAAAAAAAACAAAAGCGACAAAATTATTCTATAAAAATTTAAATTTTAGTATTTATATGTATTAAAATAATGACTGCTGAACAATTATGAAACGCAGCCGCACAGCGGCTTACAAGCGTTTCAGAATTGTTTTGGTGCAAGGATTTTGTGCATTTTTGCAAAAAATCCTTGCACTATGAATAAATATTTTGCTACCAAAATATTTATTTCAGCAGACTTTATCAATGCGAACTGTGTAAAATCTTTGATTTTACACGAAAAATTTTGACAATAGTCATAATTTTTCTAAATGCGATTGAAAATCGCATTTATT
>JAXEIW010000198.1:0-20266 GCA_034101885.1 Clostridia bacterium
AGGGGAACACCTTATGTGCCTTTTGGTACTTTTGGGCAAACAAAAGTACATATATTTCAACATATAACGTTGCAGGCAATAAAAATCAGCGGATTAACACTTGTTATTTTAAATAATTACGCATCTAAACAATAATTTATACCTGAACAGTAACTACTATTCTCCATAAAAGCACAATAGCCTCCCCTGACGAATGGGATTTTAATTAAAAAGGATTTTGTGATGCATTTGTTACAACAGAAAAAACTGCCGCAAAAATTAATCTGCGGCAGTAATGTTAAAAAATATATAACCCGATTAGTTCAATTCAGCAAAATACTTAATTGTTCTTACCATTTGGCTTGTGTATGAGTTTTCATTGTCATACCATGAAACAACTTGTACTTCATATAAATCATCAGCGATTTGAGCTACCATTGTTTGAGTAGCATCGAATAATGAACCGTATCTGATACCGATAATATCGGAAGAAACGATCATATCCTCGTTGTAGCCGAAGGATTCTGAAGAAGCAGCCTTCATAGCAGCGTTGATAGATTCTTTTGTGATGTCCTTACCCTTAACAACAGCTGTTAAGATTGTTGTTGAACCGGTAGGAACAGGAACTCTTTGAGCAGCACCGATCAATTTACCGTTCAATTCGGGAATAACAAGACCGATAGCCTTTGCAGCACCTGTTGAGTTAGGAACAATATTTACTGCGCCTGCTCTTGCACGTCTTAAGTCGCCCTTTCTGTGAGGACCGTCAAGAATCATCTGATCGCCTGTGTAAGCATGAATTGTAGCCATGATACCTGTCTGAATGGGAGCATAGTCGTTAAGAGCCTTTGCCATAGGAGCCAGGCAGTTTGTTGTACATGAAGCAGCTGAAATAATTTTATCATCAGGTGTCAAAGTTTTTTCGTTTACGCTGTAAACAATTGTTTTAAGGTCATTTCCGGCAGGAGCTGAAATAACAACCTTTTTAGCGCCGGCATCAATGTGAGCCTGTGACTTTTCTTTTGAACAATAGAAACCTGTACATTCCAATACAACGTCTACGCCGATTTTTCCCCAAGGAAGATCTGCAGCCTTAGGCTCTTTGTAGATTGTGATTTTTTTGCCGTCAACTACGATGTAGTCTTCGCCGGCTTCAACTGTATGTCCGTCGTATCTGCCTTGTGATGAATCATACTTTAAAAGGTGAGCAAGCATTTTAGGATCTGTTAAATCGTTGATTGCCACTACCTCATAACCTTCCGCACCGAACATCTGTCTGAATGCAAGACGACCGATACGTCCGAAACCGTTAATTGCAACTTTTACTGACATAGTAAATTCCTCCATAATAAATATTTATTATTTTAAGCAATAATATTCATTGCTTATCATGCTATATTTTACCTCAAAACTTCAAAATATACAATAGTTTATGTTAAAATTTTATCGTTTTTTTATATTTTGTTAATATTTGAGAACAAGAACGGCAAAATTATTGTATATTTATATGCTTTTTTATATAGAAAAATTTTGAAATATCAATTTATATACCTGTTAAATCAAAAAAGTCAAAAGAGAACAATAATTTCATTAATATTCACAAAGTAAGAGGTAAAAACAACCTGAAATTTGTTGCAATTAAAATGAAAAATTATTAAGAAAGTATTGACATAACAATGATTTTTTTGATATAATAATATATGCTTGGCTAAAATCTATACAGGACGGTGATATAAATGTTTTCGGAAGAAGAAAAAGCAAGGCTTGCTGTCGGATACAAGCAAACGATGAAGGCTGTTAAGAATAAATCGGTTCGGAAGGTTTATATTGCCGATGACTGCGAGGATAAAATCAAAAACAGCATTGAAGAGGCTGTAAAGAATTCGGATGCGGAGGTTTATCACATAGACTCAATGAGAGATTTGGGGAAACTGTGCGGTATTTCCACATCGGCATCCTGCGCAGTTATTTTAAAGTAAGAATCGGACAAGCGGCTAATTTCGGTTATATCACATTTAATGTGTTATAATATAAATCAAATTTGAGATTCGAGGAGGTGTAACACGATATGCCAACGTTTAATCAATTAGTAAGAATGGGCAGACAAACATCTGTAAAGAAGTCAACTGCGCCTGCGCTTCAAAAGAGCTTAAACTCTTTAAAGAAGAAAACTAATGATCACAGCTCACCGCAAAAGAGGGGTGTTTGCACAGCAGTAAGAACAGCAACACCCAAGAAGCCTAACTCAGCTTTAAGAAAGATTGCCAGAGTAAGACTTACAAACGGTATTGAAGTAACTGCATACATTCCGGGTATCGGTCATAATTTGCAGGAACACAGTGTCGTATTGATAAGAGGCGGAAGAGTTAAGGACTTGCCCGGTACAAGATACCATATTATCAGAGGTACGCTTGATGCACAGGGAGTTGCAAACAGACTTCAGTCCCGTTCAAAATACGGCGCAAAGAAGCCTAAGGGTGAAAAGAAGTAATAAAGCTTCTTAAAGCATATCACATGATTGGTGCATATCGGGTTATATCATTATTATATAAATCGTATACGCACAGACGGAGATTTTTATATCTCAGAGTACCGGTGATATTCATTTACTACGAATTTTATTCGCACAATATATGAAGGAGGGAAGTAACGTGCCAAGAAAAGGTTATATAGCAAAGAGAGAAGTGCTTGCGGATCCCATTTATAACAGCGTTGTTGTAACAAAGCTCATAAATAATATCATGTTAGACGGAAAAAAGGGTGTTGCTCAGAAAATCGTTTATGATGCATTCGATATTATAAAGGAAAAGACAGGCAGAGATCCTTTGGAAGTATTTACAGACGCAATGAATAACATTATGCCCGTTCTTGAAGTTAAAGCAAGAAGAGTGGGCGGTGCAACCTATCAGGTTCCTATGGAAGTTCGTCCTGAAAGAAGACAGACATTGGGATTGAGATGGCTGACTCGTTATTCAAGAGAGCGTAATGAAAAGACTATGAAGGAAAGACTTGCAAACGAGCTTTTGGATGCTTTAAACGGTACAGGCGGAGCTTGCAAAAAACGTGAGGATACTCACAAGATGGCAGAAGCTAACAGAGCGTTCGCACATTATCGTTGGTAGTCTTTTATGCAGTTTATTATTTCGGCGGTGTTTTTCAAAATGTGCGGAATAAGTAAAAAATTGCATTTTAACGGTATAAAATGCCGTAAATTTATCAAGATATTTACAAACAGTTAAAATACTATTTGTTCTTTCGTTTAAAAAACGTTAGAAAGGAGGAAACATAATATGGGTAGAGCGTATTCATTGGAGAATACAAGAAATATCGGTATCATGGCTCACATCGACGCCGGTAAGACAACTACTACAGAAAGAATCCTGTATTATACAGGTATCAATCATAAAATCGGTGAAACCCACGAAGGTGCTGCCACAATGGACTGGATGGCTCAGGAGCAGGAAAGAGGTATCACAATCACATCAGCTGCAACAACTTGTTTTTGGGCAAAGAAGCAAGGCTCAAAGGCTGGAGTAAAGCACAGAATTAACATAATAGATACACCGGGACACGTTGACTTTACAGTTGAAGTTCAGCGTTCCTTGAGAGTTCTTGACGGTTCGGTTACGGTTATGTGTGCCAAGGGCGGAGTTGAACCTCAGTCGGAAACAGTTTGGCGTCAGGCTAATGACTACAATGTTCCAAGAATGATTTATGTAAACAAGATGGATATTATGGGTGCGGATTTCTTTAATGTTGTACACATGGTTAAGGAAAGACTTCACGCAAACGGTATCCCCGTTCAGCTTCCTATCGGATCGGAGGAAAACTTCAAGGGCATTGTTGACCTGATGACTATGAAGGCTGAAATTTATTATGATGAAATGGGAACACAGTACGGTGAGGAGGAAATTCCCGATGATATGAAGGATCTCGCCGAGGAATACAGAGCCAAGATGGTTGAGGCTATTGCCGAAACAGATGAAGATTTGATGATGGCTTATCTTGAAGGCGAAGAAATTCCTATGGAAGATCTTAAGGCAGCTTTGAGAAAAGCTACAATCAATAATGAGCTTGTTCCTATCCTTTGCGGAACATCATACAGAAATAAGGGTGTTCAGTTATTGCTGGATGCTATTATCGATTATATGCCGGCTCCTACGGATATTCCTAACATAAAGGGTGTAAATCCCGAAACAGGAGAAGAAGATGAAAGACCTTCATCTGACGATGCGCCTTTTGCAGCGTTGGCATTTAAAATTGCTACAGACCCGTTTGTAGGAAAGATTTGTTTCTTCAGAGTTTATTCGGGTACTGTTGAAGCAGGCTCATATGTATTGAATGCCTGCAAGGATAACAGAGAGCGTATGGGAAGAATCCTTCAAATGCACGCTAACCACAGAGAAGATATTCCTGTTGTATATTCGGGAGATATTGCCGCTGCGGTTGGTTTGAAGAATACAACAACCGGTGATACTCTTTGTGACGAAAAGCATCCTATTATACTTGAATCAATGGATTTCCCCGAACCCGTTATTCGTGTTGCTATCGAGCCTAAAACAAAGGCAGGACAGGAAAAAATGGGTATTGCTTTGGCGAAGCTTGCCGAAGAAGATCCTACATTCAAGACCTATACAGACGAAGAAACAGGACAAACAATCATTGCCGGTATGGGTGAGCTTCACCTTGAAATTATCGTTGACAGATTGTTAAGAGAGTTTAAGGTTGAGGCAAACGTAGGTGAGCCGCAGGTTTCTTACAGAGAAACAATAAGAAAGGCTGTTAATATTGAGCACAAATATGCTCGTCAGTCGGGCGGTAAAGGTCAATACGGTCATGTATTGCTCAAACTTGAGCCGTTGGAAGAAGGAAAGGGCTACGAATTTGTCAATGCAATTGTCGGAGGTGCTATTCCTAAGGAATATATTCCGGCTGTTGACGCAGGTGTTCAGGGCGCTATGCAGTCCGGTGTACTTGCAGGATACGGAGTTGTTGACGTAAAAGTTACACTTTATGACGGATCTTATCATGAAGTCGATTCTTCCGAAATGGCATTTAAGATTGCCGCATCTATGGCATTCAAAGAAGGTATGAAAAAGGCAGATCCTGTTATCAAAGAGCCTATCATGCTTGTAAACGTAATTATGCCTGATGAATACATGGGCGACGTTATGGGTGACTTGAACTCAAGACGTGGTATGATCAAAGAAATGGAAGCTGTTACCGGTGCGCAGAGAATTACCGCATATGTACCGCTTTCGGAAATGTTTGGTTATGCAACAGAGCTTCGTTCAAGAACACAGGGACGTGGTCAGTATTCAATGGAACCTTCACATTATGCCGAAGTTCCTAAGTCAATTCAGGAAAAAATTATGAGTGAAAGATCAAAAAATAATTAATTATTAGTTAAATTTAAAAAAAGACTTGATTTTTTATAAAAAAAATTGTAAAATATAGTTATAGCTTTTTAAAGTAATTTAAAGGAGGAAAATTAAAATGGCAAAAGCTAAATTTGAAAGAACCAAACCGCACGTTAACATTGGTACAATCGGCCACGTTGACCACGGTAAAACAACATTAACAGCAGCTATTACAAAGGTATTGGCTCTGAAAGGACAGGCTCAATTCGAAGCTTACGATATGATCGATAAGGCTCCGGAAGAAAGAGAAAGAGGTATCACGATTTCAACAGCTCACGTTGAATACGAAACAGACAACAGACACTATGCTCACGTTGACTGCCCGGGACACGCTGACTATGTTAAAAACATGATCACAGGTGCAGCTCAAATGGACGGTGCTATCCTTGTTGTATCAGCAGCTGACGGTCCTATGCCTCAGACAAGAGAACACATCCTGTTATCAAGACAGGTTGGCGTTCCTTACATCGTAGTATTCATGAACAAAGCTGACCAGGTTGACGATCCCGAATTATTGGAATTGGTTGAAATGGAAATCAGAGATTTGTTGAATGAATATGAATTCCCCGGTGATGATACACCAATCGTTGTTGGTTCAGCTTTACAAGTTCTTGAATCAACATCAACAGATCCTAATGCTCCTGAATATGAATGCATTCACAAGCTGATGGACGCTGTTGACAGCTACATTCCTACACCTGACAGAAAAGCTGACTTACCTTTCTTGATGCCTATCGAGGATATCTTCTCAATCACAGGCCGTGGTACAGTTGCTACAGGTAGAGTTGAAAGAGGTCAATTAAAGCTTTCAGAAGAAGTTGAAATCGTTGGTTTGACAGACGAAGCAAGAAAAGTTGTTGTTACAGGTATCGAAATGTTCAGAAAGCTTCTTGACTATGCTGAAGCAGGCGATAACATCGGTGCTCTTCTTCGTGGTGTTCAGAGAAACGAAATCGAAAGAGGACAGGTTTTGGCTAAGCCCGGTTCAATTCATCCACACACAAAGTTTAAGGGTGAAGTTTACGTATTAACCAAGGAAGAAGGCGGACGTCATACTCCGTTCTTCAACAACTACAGACCTCAGTTCTATTTCAGAACAACTGACGTTACAGGCGTTATCACATTACCTGAAGGTGTTGAAATGTGTATGCCAGGCGATAACGTAAAGATGGCTGTTGAGCTTATCACACCTATCGCTATCGAAAAAGGTCTGCGTTTCGCTATTCGTGAAGGCGGCAGAACAGTTGGTTCAGGCGTTGTTTCAGAAATTATGGAATAATAAACTTCATAATATATAAAAATGGCTATGTTTATTTACATAGCCATTTTTTTAAATATTTATGTTTATTCATGCAGCAATTTCGCAAACATAGGATATGTTTCGTCCACTGTTTTGAAAAGCCTTATCATAAGTTCGTAGCATATTTCAGCTCCCGCACTGCAATCGTATATGGGGAGTACTCCGTCAATATGAGCTGTCAAGCTGTTGCTTTTTGAAATATAAAAGGTTATCCAACGATATGTGGAATTTATTTTGTTAATAAGCTTTAGCGTCATATTGTACTTTGTTTTGGGAATATCGGTTATTAAAAATATATTCGCGGATACACAGGCATCGTCTATTGCCAAACCGATATTATACGTCAGTCCGCTATTACCTTTGATGGTAGTAATGCCTATAAGATCAGATGTGTTTTTGTCATTATTGCTGTCCGCTACTATACGATAGGAAATATTCATTTTTTTTAGTAAATTAGTAAAAGAATCGCTTATGGCTTTCATTGAATTTCCTCCGTTATTATATTAATGACTGCTGAACAATTATGAAACGCAGCCGCACAGCGACTTACAAGCGTTTCAGAATTGTTAAGGTGCAAGGGTTTTGTTCGTTTTTGCAAAAAACCTTTCACTTTGTGTTTGGTGTCGTCTCCCGACCTTCGACACAAACAATCAACCAATGTCGTGAACCTAAAAACAACATTTTTAATGTTGTTTTTAGGTATAAAATTGAAAGTTTCACACAAATGGTTTCGCTAAATCATTTGTTCAGCAGACTTTATCAATGCGAACTGTGTAAAATCTTTGATTTTACACGAAAAATTTTGACTATAGTCATAATTTTTCTAAATGCGATTGAAAATCGCATTTATTCAGTGAGCATTATATATGTATACATTATACACCATATTTTGGAATTTTACAAGAGTGTAATAATTATTTCATAATTAAATTATACGAACATCTGTTCGAATGTTAAAATTATATTTCAGATTTTTTTTTGGATTTTTGTGTTGTATTTATAAAAAATGTGACGGTAATGCGAAAAAATAATAAAATATTAGGGGTTTTTACCGCTTTTACTAAAATTTTTGTATAATACGGAAAAAATATTAAAGTAATATTTGTAATTTTTTTTAAAAATTTTTTTAATTTTTTTTGATTTACCTATTGCAATATTGGAATAAATAGTGTATAATAGGGAGTGAAAGGGTTTAAATGGGGTGAATTGGGAGAGAAAATATAAAAACAGCCCATTTACCGAACACTCAATTCTCCTATTAATTTATTTGAAAGGACGGTGTAACGGATGGTTTTCTTTGTCGGCGAATATGAACGCCAGTTGGACGAGCGCGGAAGATTTATTTTGCCTGCCAAAATCAGGGAGAAGCTGTCCGGCACCGTTTATATCACAAAATCACCCTTGGAACAGTGTTTGAATCTTTACACCGAAACCGAGTGGGAGGCTTTATCGAACAAGGTGCATGAGCTGCCTTCGGGAACAGATGTAAATGTAGCGAAGTTTATAAGAAAGCTTTTTTCCAAGGCTATGAGCTGTGAGCTGGACAAGCAGGGAAGAATACCTTTAACCGACGCGTTAATTGAATATGCGGGATTAAAAAAAGACATAGTATTGGTAGGAGCAAACAGCAAGCTTGAAATATGGGATGCCGAAAATTGGAAAAAGGTATCCGATGAGGACGATGATACCGATATTATTATTGAAGGTATTCAGAAATATCAGTTATTCATATAATTATGGGACGATTTCCCTGTATAAAAAAGAATTAACCGCCCGTGCAGCTTAGAAGACAGCATAAAAGCATATTGAATGCTTTTGACATTACGGTATTGTATAAATGAATCGGTCCTGAGCTTGCGTCAAAGTGCGGTGGAACAGAGGGTTAAATGGAATTTAAACACATTTCGGTTCTTTTTAATGAAACAATAGACGGATTGAATTTAAAGGAAAACGGCATTTATGTTGACGGCACTCTCGGAGGAGGAGGTCACAGTCTCGGAATGTTGTCACGGGGAAAGAATATATCCTTAATAGGTATTGACCAAGATTCCGAAGCAATTGAAGCCTCAAAAAAAAGATTGGCTGATTATTCCGAAAGGGTTACCTTTGTAAATGATAATTTCTCCAATATAAAACAAATTCTTCAAAATCATGGTATAGAAAAAATTGACGGTATGATGATGGATTTGGGAGTATCTTCGTATCAGCTGGATAATGCCGAAAGAGGATTTTCCTATATGCATGATTCAAGACTGGATATGAGAATGGATCGTGACAGTGAGTTGAGCGCATATGAAATTGTCAACGGTTACTCAAAGGAGGATCTCACAAAAATATTTTACGAATACGGTGAGGAAAAGTGGTCGACAAGAATAGCGCAGTTTATAACCGACAGAAGAAAAAAGAAACCTATAGAAACCACATTTGAACTGGTTGAAATAATAAAAGCCGCAATACCTCAAAAAGCGAGAGAATCGGGTTCGCACCCGGCAAAAAGGGTATTTCAGGCTATAAGAATTGAAGTTAATAACGAGCTTGGAATATTGGATAATACAATTTCCGATATTGTAGATTGTTTAAATCCGGGAGGAAGAATTGCTGTTATAACATTTCATTCACTGGAGGACAGAATAGTTAAACAAGCTTTTGCAAAATTGGCAGCAGGCTGTATATGCCCTAAAAATTTTCCTGTCTGTGTCTGCAATAAACAGCCTGCTGTTAAGATAATTACAAAAAAACCGATTTTGCCGTCCGAGGAAGAGGAAAATGAAAATTCCCGTTCAAAGAGTGCAAAGTTGAGAATCGCAGAGAAAATATAAAAATTACAGAAAGGCGTGCTGATAATGGGTTACTCCAATCTTGCATATAAAGAATACCCAAACGAGCATACAGACGTTTCCGAGTCTGTACAAAAAAATATAAAATCAAAAAGAAATAAAACAATTAAAAATTTCAGACCGATTGTGTATGCTGTTATATTATCGGCAGCTGCTTATTTTATGATTTCAAAGAATGTGGCTTTATACGAAACTCAGCAGGAAATAAAGTCAAAACAGGCAGAGCTTACAAATCTTGAAACATATACAAGTCAGCGTGTTTTTGAATTGGAACAAAGCGTTGATCTTGCTACGATAGAAAAGATTGCAACAACAAAGCTTAATATGCAAAGACCTGAACAGTATCAAATTGAATATGTAAGCATTGACCGTGAAGATGTTACCGAGGTTACGTCGGGAGAGGTTGAGGGAGTAAAAAATAAAGTAAACAAAGCGGCGGACAGCTTTAAGAAAAATATAATAGGAATATTTACCTTCAGAGTAAAATAAAATTAATTGTAATTTGAATTATTTGCAGGTTAACAGATAAAAAGCGTGTCTGCGTCATTTTCATACATGCAGCAGCCAAAGACAGTTGAGAGATATTATAAAAACTGTCTTTGGCTTTTGTAGAATTACGGGAAGATGTAGAATTATGGGGAAATATGATATATTTGCCGGATAAAATCAGAACAGTAAAATTTGAAGAAGGGAACAGCAATGCCTAAAAATTTAAGGAAAGTAAAATTTACAGCAATGGTATTAATTCTTGCGATGATTGCGTTTCTTGCAATGACATTGATAAGAATAGGATACCTGCAAATATTTAAATGTGAAGAATACACAGCGGCTGTTATAGATCAGCAGACTCAATCCTCAAAGGTGACGGCAATGAGGGGCACCATATATGACAGAAACGGAAAGGCACTTGCGGAAAGTGCGTCGGTTAATTCTCTTGTCTGCAATCCGAAGCAGATAGCGGAGGATAAGGCGGCAGAGATTGTAGCGACAAGACTTGCGCCTATTATTAATCTTGAATATGATTATATTTATGAAAGGCTGACAAAGGAAGGAACAAGGTATCAGCTTATAAAGAAGCGCCTTAATGTTGAGGAATCAAATGCGATTAAGGAACTTAAAAATCCCCAAAATAATGCTGAAACAAGTAAATATTTTAAGGGTATAAGCTTTGAGGCAGATTCGAAAAGATATTATTCTTACGGCATTGCTCCTCATGTTATAGGCTTTACCGGATATGACAATGACGGAAGAATGGGAATCGAGCTGATGTTTGATAATGAGCTTTCGGGCAAACCGGGAAGCATAATCAGCGCACAGTCTGCGTCGGGACTGTATATGGATTATCAGTATGAGGATATGACAAATTCCCAAAAGGGTGCCGATGTGGTTCTTACCATAGATGAAACGATACAGCACTTTTTGGAAAAAGCACTTGAGGAAGCGGTAACGGAGTATTCTTTAAAGGAAGGTGCTGCCGGAATTGTCATGAATCCGAAAACGGGAGAAGTATATGCTATGGCAACAAAACCCGATTTTGATGTGAATGCCTACAATGATATATCTAAGTTTGTGAATTTGGCGGTAAATCTTGACGAGAATGAAAAGCTTTCGGGATATAACTCGGATAACCCTGATGTAAAAAAAGAAGCAACGAATCTTATTATGCAGAAAATGTGGAGAAACAAGGCAATTTCCGATACATATGAGCCGGGGTCAACCTTTAAGATTATAACGGCAGCCGAGGCGCTTGAGGAAAATGTTGTAAATGAAAATTCGACGTTTTACTGCGCGGGATTTAAGCAGATAGCGGACAGAAAAATCAAGTGCCACAAGGTAGCAGGTCATGGTTCGCAGAACTTTGTACAGGGGGTGCAAAATTCCTGTAACCCTGTTTTTATGGAGCTGGGACTGAGAATAGGTTCACAGAAGTTTATGGAATACTTTAACGCTTTCGGCTATACCGAAAAAACAGGTATTGAGTTAAACGGAGAGTCGGGAAGTATTTATTACCAAAAAGAAAAGCTTTCCGATACCGATATTGCGACAAGCGCATTCGGTCAGGGATTTTCAATTACACCTATCCAGCATATATGTGCAATTTCAGCCGCTATCAACGGCGGAAATCTGATGAAGCCGCTTATTGTCAAGGAAATAAGAAATGAAAACGGTATTGTGAAATCATATCAGCCGGAAATAAAAAACAAGGTTATTTCGGAAGAAACATCAAAGAAGATGAGAGAGATACTTGAAAGCGTTGTTTCAAGCCCTACCGGTTCGGGTAAAAACGCTTATATCAAGGGTTACAGAATAGGCGGAAAAACGGGAACGTCGGAAAAGGGAAGAAACAATGATAAACGTATCGCTTCATTTGTGGGCTTTGCGCCTGCCGATGATCCGGAAATTGTTTGTCTGATAATTATGGATGAGCCACAGTGTGCGGTGCGTTACGGAGGAACAATATGTGCGCCTGTGGTTGCGTCGGTAATTGAAGATACACTCGAGCACATGGGAATAGAAAGACAGCTGACCGAAGAAGAAGCGTCCGCTTCCTCAAAATCTGTCCCCGAAGTAAGGGGAATGTCGGTTGACGAGGCTAAAGAGATACTTACCAATTCGGGATTTAAGATAAGAGTGTCGGGAAACAGCGAGATTACAACCGTTGAGGATCAGCTGCCGAAGCCCGGTGCAAGTATTATTGAGGGTTCTACGGTTATTATATATACCGAGCCGATAGATGAAGAAAAGCTGGTGTCGGTACCCGATGTTTCGGGATTATCGGTTGCAGAGTCAAGAAGAACACTGGAGGAATACGGATTGAACTTTGAAGCGGTTGGAGCGGGATTGAATTCAACAACAGGCGCTTATGCCGTTAAACAGAGCATAGATCCGGGAGAAAAGGTTCAGCCGGCAACTGTAATAAGCGTAGAATTCAGACACGCGTCTTCCGATTAATAATTGCCGATGTAATCGGAGGTATTAACAGTAAGATGTTAAAATTGTATAATTATTTTAATTGAATGAAAGGCGATGGTATTATTTTAGCAAGTGAATTATTTGGCTCCTCATGGCCTAAAGAAGATTGTGTCATAAGAGGAATTACCTGTGATTCACGAAGGATAAAGCCGGGATTTGTTTTTGTCTGTATTAAAGGGTATAAGGACAGCGGCTATCGATATGTAAAAGAGGCTGAAAACAGCGGAGCGGCGGCAATTATTGCAGACAGCATTATTTCGTGCAGCGTACCTGTTATGCTTTTTAAGAACCCGAGAGAGGAAATGGCAAAACTGGCAAAAAAAATATACCAAAAACCCGATGAGGCTCTGACCTTGATTGGGGTGACGGGAACTAACGGCAAGACAACGGTTACGCACCTGGTGCGTGATATATTAAATCATGCAAAACAAAGGGTTGGTGTTATAGGCACAAACGGATGCTATTTTAACCAATATCTTACAGATGAAAGCTTTACAACCTCCACAACACCGGAGTCATGCGAGCTTTGGTCTATCTTAAAGAATATGAATGATCTGGGTGCGGAAAGTGTTGTTATGGAGGTTTCCTCTCATGCCCTTGAGTTGGATAGAGTGGTGGGAATGGAATATGAAATCGGAGCGTTTACAAATCTCACTCAGGATCATCTCGATTTTCACAAAACCATGGAGGAATATTTTCAGGCAAAGAGAAAGCTTTTCCGTCAGTCAAAAAGGTGTGTTATAAATACCGATGATGAATACGGAAAAAGACTTTATGATGAATTTTGCGCAAAAGCTGTAAGCTATGGTATTAAAGATGCCGACATTACAGCGTCGGAGATAGAATGTGCACCGAAAGGAGTCAAATTTAAAATAACCTGTGACGGTAAAACCATGGACGCATATATTAATATTCCGGGAAGATTTTCTGTATACAATGCAATGTGCGCTTTTGGAATATGCAGACAGCTTGGTATTGATGATGAAATTATTTTGGAGGCGCTTAAAGATACGAAAGGCGTCAAGGGAAGAGTGGAAAAGGTTGAAACAAATACCGATTATTCTGTAATAATAGATTACGCACATTCTCCCGACGGACTTATTAATATTATAAAGACTGTAAAAGATTTTACAAGGGGAAGAGTTATTACACTTTTCGGCTGCGGAGGAAACCGTGATGAGAAAAAACGCCCCATAATGGGAAGAATTTCGGGGGAATTGTCCGATTTTACCGTATTGACTTCCGATAATCCGAGAATGGAGGATCCCATAAAAATTATAAAAGATATAGAAAAGGGAATATGTGATATAACCGATAACTATGTCATTATTCCGAAAAGATTTGACGCAATAAAATACGCTCTGGAAACGGCAGAAAGCGGAGATACGGTTCTGCTTGCCGGAAAGGGGCATGAAGATTATATAATAGACGGTAACAAAAAGATTCATTTTGATGAAAGAGAAACCGTAAAACAAATATTAAAAATTCAGTAACCTATGTGATTATGAAAGGAATGTACGCAGACAATGATTAAATTAACACTCAGAGAGATTGCGAACGCCGTTGACGGAAAAATAATAAGCGGAGAAGAAAATATTCAGATCGATTCGGTTTCGATTGACTCAAGAAAAATTCAGGATAATACGCTTTTTATCCCTCTTAAGGGGGAAAATGCAGACGGTCATGACTTTATAGAAAAAGCCTTTGAAAACAATGCCGTTGCGGTTTTAACACAAAATAACATAAAGCCGTATGAGGGCAGAGGAATAATTCTTGTAAAGGATACGGCAGCCGCATTGGGACAGCTGGCAAAATATTACAAAAAGAAATTCAGGATAAAAACGGCAGCTGTTACCGGCAGTGTGGGAAAAACAACAACAAAGGATATGCTTGCTTCGGTTTTGGGAATGCAGTATAATACCTTGAAAACAGAAGGAAATTACAATAATGAAATAGGTTTGCCGCTGACGGTTTTAAAGCTTAATCATTCACATGAGGCGGCAGTGTTTGAATTGGGAATGTCAGCTTTTGGGGAAATAAAGTATCTGGCTGATATTGTTCGGCCGGAGGTCGGTATTATAACCAATATCGGTATGTCGCATATAGAAAACCTCGGCTCCCAAGAGGGTATATATAAGGCAAAAACCGAAATATGTGAATATTTCGATAAAAACAGTCTGCTGATTGTAAACGGGGATGATAAATATCTTATAAATGCCAAGAAATTCACAGGCTTTGAGATTATTACATATGGTATCGAGAATAAAGAATGTGATTATTTGGCATATGATATTGAAAATCTGGGACTTGACGGAAGCAGATTTAAAACAAAGCTGTACGGTGTTGAATATACCGTTCATGTAAAGACTCCGGGAATACATAATATATACAACGCTTTGGCGGCAGCTGCCTGCGGTGTTCACTACAATATAGGACCTCGTAAAATCATTGAGGGTATTGAAAACTTTTCGCTTACAAAAATGAGAATGTCAATTGAAAAGGCAGGAAGCCTAACCGTTATAAATGATTGCTATAATTCATCGCCCGATTCGGTGAATGCGGCGCTTAAGGTTTTATCGACTCAAAATACAAGACGTGTTGCCGTTTTGGGCGATGTGCTTGAAATGGGAGAATATGCAAAGGAAGCACACTTAAAAATGGGTGAAGCGGTAAAATTAAACGGTATTGATTATCTTATAACAGCGGGAGAAAATGCAAGGTTTATTGCCGAGGGTGCAAAAAAAGCCGGTCTTGGAGAGGAAAACATAATATCCTTTGAAAATACGGAGCAGGCAAAAAATAATATTATGAAATATATAAAAGAAAATGACAGTATATTGATTAAAGCATCAAGAGGAATGCATTTTGAAACTCTTACCGAAGAAATAATGAAAAACGCAGAGGAGCATATAAATGAATAATTTAGTAAAGATTTTGGGACAGAATTTTCATCAAACGATGTTAATTCCTTTGGTAATATCACTTCTTGTAACACTTGTTTTAGGACCTGTTATTATTCCGTGGCTGCACCGCTTGAAATTCGGACAGCAAATACTTGAGGACGGCCCTGTATGGCACAAAAAAAAGTCGGGTACGCCCACAATGGGAGGACTTATGTTTATTGCCGGTGTTGCGGTAAGCGTTATTGTTACAGTCCTTATTCATTTTGATTTAAAATTGCTTATGATGTCACTTATTACTCTCGGATTCGGAGCTATAGGCTTTATAGATGATTATGTTAAGGTTGTAAAAAAGAGAAATTTAGGATTGACGCCTGTTCAGAAATTTTCTTTGCAGGCAGTTCTGTCCGTTGTATATATAGTTGTTTTAAACTATACCGGAAATCTTACAACCGAAATAATAATACCCTTTGTGGGAAAAACCTTTAATATGCCCTGGTGGCTTTATATTATGTTTACTCTGTTTGTTGTTATCGGAACTGTCAACGCAGTAAATCTTACAGACGGAATAGACGGTCTTGCCACAAGCATAACCTGTGTTGTAAGCTTGTTTTTTGCGATGGCGGCAGTATTGTTTGAGGAAAAATCAACAGCATATTTTTCCTTTGCTGTATTGGGAGGCTGTATAGGATTTCTGTTCTTTAACAGACACCCGGCAAAGGTGTTTATGGGAGATACCGGCTCGCTGTTTTTGGGCGGAGCAATATCTACGGCTGCTGTCGGAATGAAAATGCCGCTGATACTTGTTATTGCCGGATTTGTATATCTGTTTGAAACCCTTTCCGTTATTATGCAGGTTACTTCCTTTAAGCTTACGGGAAAAAGAATTTTTAAAATGACTCCTATTCATCATCATTTTGAAATGTGCGGATGGAATGAAATAAAAATTGTATCGGTATTTACATTTGTTACTCTGATATTGTGTGTTCTGTCATTTATATCATTAATGCCGTTACTGAAATAATATTTTAATTTTTAGAAAAACGTGAAAAATAAGCGGCAGAACGGAGGAATAATATGGTAAACGGCAGAAATGTAAAAAGACCTGTACAAAGCCGTGACAGGGATAACTTTTCCCGTAATTTAAATAATAAGATCAAAAACACAAACAAAGCGGCAAGGTTTTTCGATAAAGCAAAGGATCTGGATTTTACATTCTTAACATTGGTTATTATTATAGTCTGCATAGGATTGGTTATGGTTTTCAGTGCATCTTCGCCGAGAGCGTTAAGGCTGATGGGCGATTCGTTTTATTTTGTAAAAAGACAATTGTTTTTTGCCTGTGTTGGCTTTGGTTTAATGATGATT
This sequence comes from Clostridia bacterium, assembly GCA_034101885.1. Lineage (GTDB taxonomy): Bacteria > Bacillota > Clostridia > UBA1381 > UBA1381 > RGIG1988. The sequence continues at coordinate 16,778 of JAXEIW010000198.1, forward strand.
ATATCAAATATAAACTATAAAAAATATGAACGCTATGCGGGAGTATTAATGCTTTTCTGTTTGATTTTATTAACCTTGGTGCTGATACCGGGAATAGGAGTTGATCATAACGGTTCAAGAAGATGGCTTAATCTGGGACTGACGGAATTGCAGCCGTCAGAGCTTATGAAACCTGTTATTGCAATGTTTATCGCGAAGGTTATTCAAGAAAAAGCATACAATCCCGAAACATTTAAGGGGACAATGAGATTATTTGTTTGGGTTGGAATTACAGCGCTTCTTATGATGTTGGAAACCCATGTAAGCGGATGTATAGTAATATGCGGTATTGCCGTATTTGTAATGATAGCCGGCGGTGTTAAAATGAGATATTTTGTCGGCGGCGCTATGGCTGTTATACCTGCCGGTTTGTTTTATCTGTTAAAAGATCCGGTAAGAAGCAGAAGACTTGCCGTTGCTTTTAATCCGTTTTTGGATAAAGAGGGAACGGGATTTCAGGCGTGTCAGGGATTGTATTCCATTGCGTCGGGAGGCTTGTTCGGTCAGGGATTGGGACAGAGCATACAAAAAACCTCTTATCTTCCCGAACCGTATAATGATTTCATATTTGCCGTTATATGTGAGGAACTTGGATTACTTGGCGCTGTTTTGATAATTGCATTGTTCTGCGCTCTTATTTTCAGAGGAATAATGATTGCCGTTCATGCTCCCGATACCTTCGGATGCCTCGTTGTTCTCGGTATAATGGCGCATATTGCAATTCAAGTATTGTTTAATATATGCGTTGTAACGACTATAATACCGAATACGGGAATAACTTTGCCGTTTTTCAGTTACGGAGGAACAGCACTTATGGTTTTACTCATGGAAATGGGTGTAGTTTTAAATGTATCAAGGCATCGAGTCAGAAATAAGGATTAACGCGGCAGATAAGCGGCGCATCTTGTCCTTTATCGGGGCTTGAAGTACACAAAGTACGACTGCACCCCTCAAAAGAACAATCTGCTTGCTTCTCTGCCGCGTTAAAGAATGCAGATAAGCGGCGCATCTTGTCCTTTATGGGGGCTTGAAGTAGACAAAGTAGTCTTGCACCCCTCAAAAGAACAATCTGATTGCTTCTCTGCTGCGTTAAAAACCGGATAAGCGTCGCACTTATTAAAAACATCATACAAATATAATATAGGAAGGAATTACCGTAAATGAGAATAATATTTGCCGGTGGAGGAACGGGAGGACATATTAATCCTGCCCTGTCAATTGCAAATTATATTAGGGAAAGAGATAAAAATTTTGAGGCTCTTTTTATCGGGACAAAAAGAGGACTCGAAACAAAGCTTGTACCTCAGGCAGGCTACAAGATAGAGTATATAGACATTCAAGGGTTTGACAGAAAAAATATTTTTAAAAATATTGAGGTTCTGAAAAAACTTTCCGATTCAAAAAGAAAGTGCCGTGAGATAATTAAGGAGTTCAATCCCGATGTGGTTGTGTGTACGGGTGGATATGTAAGCGGCCCTGTCGCAGTGGCTGCTCACAAGCTGAATATTCCGTCATTGATACATGAACAGAATGTATACCCCGGTCTTACCGTTAAGGCGTCGCAGAATTATGTAAATTATGTAGCTGTAAGCTTTCCCGAAACAATTAATCATATGAACAAACCGAAAAAATGCGTATTGACGGGAAATCCGATAAGAGAAGAATTGCTGAGAGAAGATAAAACCTCCGCAAGAAAAGCCTTGGGACTTTCAGACAAGCCGTTTGTTCTTATTTTCGGAGGAAGCCTTGGCGCTTCAAAAATTAATGAGAATGTAGTAAAAATAATTCCTGAATTAATAAAGGATAATAAAGTTCAGTTATTATTCGGAACGGGCGAAAGAAATTTCGAAGAAATAATAAATGAATTAAATAATGTTAAATTAAGCGACGATATAAAAATTGTACCTTATATAAATAATATGCATACCGCTATGGCGGCTGCCGATTTGGTTGTGTGCCGTTCGGGTGCTATTACTTTGAGTGAAATTGCGGCGCTCAGGAAACCTTCTGTTTTAATTCCTTCTCCCAATGTTGTAAGAAATCATCAGGAGCAGAATGCGAGAGAATTTGAGAAAATGGGTGCTGCCGCCGTGATTTGTGAAAATGAATTAACTCCCGATGTTTTGTATAATAAAATATGCGAACTTACAAAGGACGGAAAAAAACTTCATCAAATGGGGGATAACGCATTTAAGCTTGCCAAACCTGATGCTCTTGAGGAGCTTTATAAGCTTGTTTTAAAGTGCTGCGAGTCGAAAAAATAGACATATTTTCTCTGATTATTGCGGTTAAAGGTTGAAAATTATTGCTGTAAAAAAATTTGAAAAAAAATTAAAAAAATTCAGAAAAAGTATTGACAAAACAGTTTCAATGTGCTATAATAGTTTATGTTGTTGCACTGAATTGGTCAACATGGGAGTATAGCTCAGCTGGGAGAGCGTCTGCCTTACAAGCAGGATGTCACAGGTTCGAGCCCTGTTACTCCCACCACATCAATTCAGTGCAAATATGGTCCGGTAGTTCAGCTGGTTAGAACGCTAGCCTGTCACGCTAGAGGTCGTGGGTTCGAACCCCATCCGGATCGCCAACTTTCTTTTAGAAAGTTAGATGCCTTTGTAGCTCAGTCGGTAGAGCAAGGGACTGAAAATCCCTGTGTCGGCGGTTCGATTCCACCCGAAGGCACCATTTGCGGGAGTGGCTCAGTGGTAGAGCGTCACCTTGCCAAGGTGAACGTCGCGAGTTCGAATCTCGTCTTCCGCTCCACTAAAACAAAAGACGCTATGAGGCGTCTTTTGTAATATGGCGCCATGGCCAAGTGGTAAGGCACAGGTCTGCAAAACCTTTATTCCCCGGTTCAAATCCGGGTGGCGCCTCCAAATGAGAACCGTAATTTTGATACAAAATTGCGGTTCTGTTTTTTGCCCTAAAACCCTGTAACAACGGGATTTTTACAAAAAGAAAAGTTTCAGAGTAATGGATGTTTTGCTAAAACCAGAGCATTTTCAGCCATCGCACACAAATTCCGTTCACTCCGAAATTTTCCCTCGAAAAATGATGTACCGATTATTGTGTTTTTGCCATAAAAACGATGCAAATATTGAAAAAAGTTCAATTATATGATATAATGTTTTAAGAAATCAAATCGTTCAGGATTATCAATGGATAATTTATCGGATATTGTCGAAAAAAGAAATTTCCAATGAAAAAAGATAGTATTTTTTGTCATAGCTTTATTTATAAGAACGCTTATCGAAAAGATGATAACGGATATTATTAGATTAGTTCATATGGAATGCATGAAGTAGAAGAAAAAAAAGAATAATTTTTTGGCCTGACTTGACAAAAGTAGAATTATGTCGAATGATGTAGAAAAAACTTGACAAATGTATTATAATCGTGTATTCTATAACGATTTAGATTTAAATCTAAATGGTAGGTATGGGAATGAAA
>JAXEIW010000199.1:0-30949 GCA_034101885.1 Clostridia bacterium
ATATTGACACCTTTTGTTTTTTATTGTAAAATGACAGTACAAAACAAAACAATAACAGATAATTCCAAATATTTTGTTATATTCCGGAGAATTGTTATTTGTTTTACAAAACAAAAAGAAAGAAGGATTAATATGGATCAATTAAGCACTTTACGACAAAAATTGTCAAATCTGATTGAGGAGAAGTCTCTCCCTCTGACAGATAATTCGGTTATTCAAACAGCTTTGCAAACCGAATACCAATTGGAACTTCTTTTTAAAAAAGCACATACAAATTAAGCAGTTCCTATTATTTTGGAGATTTCTGTTATTTTTTTAACAAGTGGGCAAATCTCCGACGAAATTAATAGCAGCCCTTTTTTATTCTCATAAAATTTCCTCATTCCCGCAAAGGAATGAGGAATTTTATTGCTGTATTTTAATTTCCCTTTTCTATACTTATTTCGTAGAACTTTCCGAGCAAGTCATCAACCGACGCAGTCTTTTTTTCATTTCCGGAAATATCCGTTATGCATTTTCCCTCATGCATCATAACAAGGCGTGTTCCGTATTCGACCGCAAAACGAAGATTATGTGTTACCATAAGAGTTGTTATCTCCTTTTCTTTAACCATCTTATCGGTAAGCCTCATAATATTTTCACTGGTTTTTGGATCAAGCGCTGCTGTATGCTCATCCAATATCAAAAGCTTTATATCGGTCATTTCGGCAATAATCAATGCAAGAGCCTGCCTTTGTCCGCCCGATAAAGCGCCCACTTTGACATTCATTCTGTTTTCCAGTCCCATACCGCATTGAGCGGCAAGCTCTTTATAATATTCAATTTTCTTCTTATTTACCGCCGGTGACAGTCCAAAAGGTTTACCTTTATTATCGGCAAGAGCCATATTCTCGATTATTGTAAGCTCCGGACAGGTTCCCATTTTGGGATCCTGATAAACACGTCCTATAAATGCCGCACGCTTATATTCATTCATCAAGGTAATATCTTTACCGTCAAATATTATTCTGCCGTCATCCGGCGCAACAGAACCGCAGATAAGATTCAAAAGAGTCGTTTTTCCCGAACCGTTTGAACCTATAACCGATATAAATTCTCCTTTGTTTACCGAAAAATTAAAATTATCAAACAGGGTAACCTGATCTACCGTTCCTACATTAAAATATTTTTTTATATTTTTAAGCTCAAGCATCTGTTTTACCCCTTTTCGTTTTAAGCTTGGCACTGAAAACCAATGCAACGGTAAACAGCGCTGCCATTATTATTTTATTATAAGCCGACGGAATACCCATAAAGGTCGCAAATCCGAGACAAGCCTGATATATTACCGAACCCAGTATTACCATCGTTGTCGGCTTCATAAATTTAATTCTGCCGAAAACCGAAAGGCCTATTATAAGAGAAGCAAGACCTATTACAATCATTCCAATACCCATTCCCTGATTTATATTTCCCCTGCTTTGGGCAATAAGCGCACCGGATACCGCGGCATAACCGTTTCCTATCGCAAGACCGAGAATTTTACTTCTTCCCTCATTTTGTGCAAGCATTGTAACATACTGAGGATTGTTTCCCGCCGCTCTCAAAAGCAAACCGTTCTTTGTTTTGAGATATGCGTCAAGCAAAAATTTAAATATCAGCGCTATTATAAAAAATGTTATTATCTTGCGCAGATTAAATCCAAAAAAATCGGTTGGGAACAAGGTCGCCGGAAATGTCCTTATCAAGGTTGGAACACTTCTGCCTATATCTATTGTCGATAACGCCCCGTCGCCTGCAAGATTTCCGCCCATACCTACAACCGTCGTAACAAGATTTATAGATATTAATGCCGTTGAAACAAGTATTCCGCAAAGCAGAGGTCTGATTTTAAGCTTGACGTGCAGAACTCCCGTAACAGCTCCGAACACAAATCCCACAAGAAAGGCCGCAAGCATGGCTATCCACGGATTTACTCCCGCCTTAACCAAAAGTCCGAAAGCAACGCCTCCGGAAAGTACCGTTCCCTCAACTGTAAGATCGGGGAAATCAAGTATTGTATATGACACATAATACCCCATCGCCACAAGAGCATACATAAATCCGTCTTGCAGTATTACATCCAATGAACCTAAAAATTCATACATTTGCAGTTCTCCTCTTTTCGGCCGACACAGACTCTTTTGCGGTATATGTAACAGCCTTTATTACAAAATATTTAAATTATTACAGGGAAATTTTTCTTTTTCACGGCTGTATTTAAGCATGCCTATACGAAAAATCTCCCTGTTTATTTATCATTTTATCTTTTAATTATTTGTTTGTTGATACCTTTTCAACATTGTCAAAGCCTTCCGGCATTGTCATACCAAAGCCTTCAAGTACCTCCGTATTTACAACAGGTGTTGCGTCGGAAATTGTTTTTACTGCCATTTCGGAAAGCTTTGCTCCCTCCAAAGCGTCAATTGCCATTTCTCCCGTAACCTTACCCAAAGCAACATAATCGATAGATACAGATGCCAGACAACCGTTTTTAACCTGTTCAACCTCTGAACCGTAAACCGGTATTCCTGCTTCATTTGCAGCGTCAATCAAAACGCTCAGATTATTTACAACCTTATTATCGGTAAAGTTGTTTATACAGTCAACCTGTGCGCAAAGAGCCGCAGCGGCAGAAGGAATATCCGAATCATTCTGTATACCCGATGATTTAATTTCAATGCCTTCTTTTTCAGCAGCAGCCGTGAGTAATTTAAGCTGCGCAATTGAGTTTGATTCGCTTGTTGTATATAAAACACCGATTGATTTAACATCGGGCTGCAATGCCTTTATCAAATTAACCTGAGCCTCCATATCCAACACATCGGAAGTTCCCGAGCAGTTAAATCCGGGTTTATCCATGCTCTCTACTATTCCGGCTCCCACAGGATCGGATACCGCGCAGAACACAACAGGAATATCCTTATCCTCGGCTGCCGCAAAAGCCGATGTTGCCGCAGGTGTTGCAATAGCTATAATCATATCATAATTTTTTGCCGCAAACTGCTTTGCATATGATGCACAATCCGAATCGGCAGCAGAATCCGAACCAATCTGTCTGTCTATAACAAGGTTTTCTCCGTATTTCTCTTTCAATGCTTCTTCTACACCTTGATAACAGTTGTCAAGGGACGGATGGCTTACATACTGAACCACACCTACCGTCATTTGTTCGCTGCCTGTTTCGGCTGTTGTTTCTTCCTTTGTTTCATTTCCGCTTGAGCAGCCTGCTGCCAAGCTTACCGTTAAAATTGCCGCTGATAATACACTCAATAATTTTTTCATAATAATACTCTCCATTCCGCCGTTTTCGGCATACATTTTAATTTTTAATATGTAATACAGATTGCGCCGATTATAATTTTTTAGTCTTAACCTACAAAATCACATCGTCAATCAATCACAAAGACATATAATTTATCTTAGGATATGTTATCGCATCTGCGCGCTGATACGTTAACAAAAAACACTCCTATCCCAATATCTTGGGACAAGAGTGTATATAATCTCCTGCGTTGCCACCCAAGTTCATCTGAAAACAGATGCCCTCATCGACATACTATCATATGTCTGTCACTTTATACGGCTGACCTCCGTCGCCCCTAACCTTTCGGCTCAGTTTGCCCTCCCGAGTCCATTCGCTCAAGTCTGTAATATCACAATTCCACCGCCTGTGACTCTCTCTTAAAACAGTTCTCTCAAGTTACTACTCTCGTTCATCGGTTTCAATTATAATAACACATTATTAAATATTTGTCAATACTTTTTTTAAAATTTCTTTATTATTTTATTTCATTAAGCTCAACTATATTTGTATTTACCGCAGACAGCCTTTCCTCCATTACCTTAACCAGCGCTCCCACAGTATCAAGTGACGTCATCATAGGTATGGAACATTCCGCCGCACACCTTCTCATCTTGAAGCCTTCCGAATTAGAGTTGTTTCCCTTTTTCGGAATATCTATAATCATATCAACCATACCGCTTCGTATAATATCCAAAACATTCGGTATACCTTCGGAAATCTTTTTGCAGACTTCAACGATGAATCCATGTTGTTCAAGATATTCCGCCGTTCCCGAGGTTGCTATAAATTTACATCCCATACGACCGAATGCCTTTGCTATAGGAAGGAAATTATCCTTGTCAACATCACGAACAGACACAAGCAGTCTTGAACCCTCTTTTGGAATAGGTGTTCCGGCGGCAATAAATCCTTTATACATCGCCTCAAGGAAGGTTGAACCGACGCCCAGCACTTCACCTGTCGAACGCATTTCAGGTCCGAGACTGACTTCAACCTGCGGCAGCTTTTCGGTTGAGAATACAGGAACTTTAACCGCAACAGTGCTTGTTTCCTTTGCTATACCCGTTGAATATCCCATATCCTTCAAGGTTTCACCCATCATTATGCGTGTTGCAATATCTATAACAGGCACATTCGTAACCTTTGTAATATACGGAACGGTACGGCTTGAACGGGGATTTACTTCTATTATATAAAGCTCGTTTTTAAATTCGATAAATTGTATGTTTATCATACCGATAACCTTTAATTCTATGGCAATTCTGTATGTTACATCCTTTATCTTTTCTATAATATGTTCGGGTACGTTTTGAGGCGGATATATTGAAATCGAGTCACCCGAGTGAACGCCCGCTCTTTCAAGATGCTCCATAATTCCCGGTATCAAAACATCGGTACCGTCACATATAGCGTCAACCTCCAGCTCACGTCCTCCCAAATATCTGTCTATCAAAACAGGATTTTTGCTGTCCTTATGGAATGCATCGGAAAGGTATCTTACAAGATCCTGTTCGTTGCGTGTTATTTCCATACCCTGACCGCCCAATACATATGACGGTCTTACAAGCAGAGGATATTCAAGCTTATTTGCCTCCTCTATTCCCTCTTCAACCGTCCATATTGCCTTACCCTTCGGGCGCTTAATATCAAGCTTTTCCAAAAGGTCGTCAAACTTTTCTCTATCCTCTGCCTCATCTATATACTTAGGCTGTGTTCCCAAAATCGGAACATTCATCTTGTCAAGGAAGTTTGCAAGCTTAATAGCCGTTTGACCTCCGAACTGCAAAATAACACCGTCCGGCTTTTCAAGCTCAATAATATTATACACGTCCTCCTCGGTCAGCGGTTCAAAATACAGCTTATCCGATGTATCAAAATCGGTACTTACCGTTTCGGGATTATTATTTATGATAATGGTTTCGATTCCGGCTTTTTTAAGGGCAAATATACTGTGAACACTGCAATAGTCAAATTCAATACCCTGTCCGATTCTTATCGGTCCCGAGCCTATAACGATTACCTTCCTGTTATTGCTTGGCTCTGCCTCTGTTTCATCATCATAGGTTGAATAATAATAAGGAGATACCGCTTCAAACTCTCCGGCACAGGTATCAACCATTTTATATACGGGATATATTCCCAGTTCCTTTCTTTTGTTGTAAATATCCTCTGCACTGCATCCCATAAGCTGTGCCATACCATTATCGGAAAATCCGAATTTTTTATAATATTTTAAGGTGTCATAATCAAGGTCGTCAAGAGAAAGCTTTTTGCACTCCTCCTCCGCATCGACTATATTCTTTATCTTTACAAGGAAAAACATATCCATTCCGGTAATTTCGGCAATTTTTTCCAGTCTGTAGTTTCTTCTTATAAGCTCTGCCAAATCAAACAACCGCTCATCGTCGGGAACGCATACTCTCTTTCTAAGCTCTATAATCGAACGTTTCTTTGAGCTTTCCCTTTCTAAGGTGTACTGTCCTATTTCCAAGGATCTTATACCCTTTAAAAGGGACGCTTCAAGGCTGTTTCCGATAGACATGATTTCACCGGTTGCCATCATCTTTGTTCCCAAATTTCTTTTTGCCGTAAAGAATTTATCAAAAGGCCACTTCGGAATTTTTGTAACAACATAATCTATTGCCGGCTCAAAGCAAGCATAGGTTTTGCCCGTTACCGCATTTAATATCTCATCAAGATTGTAACCCAAAGCAATCTTTGCGCTTATCTTTGCGATCGGATAGCCTGTTGCCTTTGATGCAAGTGCCGAAGAACGGCTTACACGCGGATTAATCTCTATTACCGCATAATTAAAGCTGTTGGGATCAAGTGCAAACTGCACGTTGCAGCCACCCTTTATTTCAATGCTGTTAATAATATCTATGGCAGCTTTTCTAAGCATTTGATATTCCTTATCCGCAAGAGTAAGCGCAGGCGCAACAACTATCGAATCACCCGTATGTACTCCGACGGGATCGATATTTTCCATAGAGCATACCGTAATACAGTTTCCATGACCGTCTCTTATTACTTCGAACTCTATTTCCTTCCAGCCTTTTATTGATTTTTCAAGCAATACCTGTCCAACACGGCTAAGATGCAAGCCCTGTGACAAAATTTCGGCAAGCTCATCGGGAGTTTCCGCAATTCCTCCCCCTGTACCTCCCAATGTATATGCGGGACGCACAATAACGGGATAGCCTATTTCCTCTGCAAAGGCAAGTCCCGATTCAACATCAGTTACAATTTCACTGGGCGCTATGGGCTGATTTGTTCTCTCCATAAGACGCTTAAAGCTGTCCCTGTCCTCACCCTCTTTTATGGATTCTATAGAGGTTCCTATAACTCTTACATTATATTTTTCAAGTATTCCCCTGTCGTATAATTCACAGGTCATATTAAGTCCCGTCTGACCGCCCATTCCGGCAATTATCGAATCGGGACGTTCTTTCTCTATTATTTTTTCAAGATATTCTATGGTAAGCGGCTCGATATAGGTCTTGTCCGCCATATTTCTGTCCGTCATAATGGTGGCAGGATTTGAATTTACAAGAACAACCTCAATACCCTCCTCCTTTATCGCCTGACACGCCTGTGTTCCCGAATAATCAAATTCGGCAGCCTGTCCGATTACTATAGGTCCGGAACCGATTACAAGTACTTTTTTTATAGACTTATCTATAGGCATATTATTTTACCTCCTCTAAAAATCTGTCAAACAAAAATCCCACATCCAAAGGTCCCGGTGACGCTTCGGGATGAAACTGAACGCTTTGTATGGGCAGAGTTTTATGTCTGATACCCTCACAGGTTCCGTCATTTACATTAACAAAGGTTTCGATAACTTCTTCCGGGAAATCCGAAACAATATAATTATGGTTTTGTGATGTTATATATACATTTCCTGTTTTTAAATCTTTAACCGGCTGATTTCCCCCGTGATGTCCGAATTTTAATTTCTTTGTTTTTGCTCCCAACGCAAGTCCGATAATCTGATGTCCCATGCATATTCCGCATATCGGCAGCTTTCCTATCAGAGCTTTTACGGTATCTACCGTTCCCGGTGCATCCAAAGGATCTCCCGGTCCGTTTGACAAGAAAACCAAATCGGGATTTTGCGCCAAAATATCATCGGCTTTAACATTTGCCGGGAAAACCGAAATCTTACAGTCTCGCTTTTGAAGCTCTCTTAAAATACCGTCCTTCGCTCCCATATCAATAAATGCAACATGAGTTTTTGCTTTTCTGTTCAGAGTATATTTTTCCTTTGAAGTTGTTCTCATAATAACATCGGAGTTGTCAAGAGATTTAAACAACCGGCCAATCTCCTCCTCGGTTGGATTTCCGGTTACAATTACTCCTTTCATGCATCCCGACGCTCTTAAAATTTTCGTCAGCGCTCTTGTGTCTATGCCTTCCAGTCCGACAACCCCCTGCTGCTTCAAAAAATCGTCTAATGTCATTTCTTTTCTGAAATTTGAGGGATAATCGCATTTTTCTCTTACAACAAAAGCCGTAAGATTTACCTTGTCCGCCTCCATGTCCTCAAAGTTTATTCCGTAATTTCCTATCAGCGGGAATGTCATTGTAACAATCTGCCCGGCAAACGACGGATCTGTCAGCGTTTCCTGATACCCTGTCATACCTGTTGTAAACACGACTTCACCCACAACATCCTTTTGCGCTCCGAACATTTTTCCCGAAAATCTTTTTCCGTTTTCCAAAATTAATTGTGCATCCATACAAATCAGCCTTTCCGTTATCTTGATACAACCAACACATATAAAACTCATAATTGCTGTTTAAAACATTGTCAAAAGTATATTTATATGCATAATTATTCAAAAATATGCATAATAAATCACAAAGTCTTAAATTTCCGCATTTTAATTATTTTACCACATATCACAGACAGTGTCAATTGAAAATGCCGCAAAATAAAAAAAATTATTATTTATAAACTTGTATTTTTTATTATACGAAAAAATTTTGTTTATAATTTTCAGTAAAGTACCCTGTCAAAAATTAAATTTATGCATGATAGAGTTTTTTCGGTGCAAAGGTTGAAATTTTTTTTTATTTATTATATAATATGAACAAACAGCATAAATAAAACAGTAAGCATTTATTATGCCGACTGTAAATGCAAATATTTATTATAAAAAAGAACGGAGGATAATTATGTCTGATTATAAAACAACTTATGAAAGGTGGCTCAATTCACCTTCAATAAATGAAGAAACAAGGCAGGAGCTTTTAAGCATAAAAGACAACGAAAAAGAAATTGAGGATCGCTTCTACAAAGAGCTTGAATTCGGCACCGGCGGAATACGCGGTATCATGGGTGCGGGAACAAACAGAATGAATATTTACAATGTAAGACGCGCTACAATGGGTATTGCAAAAAGAATTACCGATTTAGGTTCGGATGCTTGCAAAGCCGGCGTATTAATTGGTTATGATACAAGAAACAATTCAAAAATATTTGCCTGGGAAACGGCAAAGGTGCTTATTGCAAACAAAATAAAGGTATACCTTTTTGACACTGTTCATTCGGTTCCCGAGGTTTCCTTCGGTATCAGAACATTGGGCTGCGCTTTGGGCGTAATGATAACTGCCAGTCACAATCCGAAAGAATATAACGGATATAAGGCTTACGGTTCGGACGGAGGTCAGCTTCCTCCCGACGCTGCCGATGTTGTTATAAAGGCAATCGACAGCTATGATGTGTTCGATGATATAAAAACAGTATCGGATGAAGAAGCAAAAAACAGCGGTCTTTTGGAAATTGTAGGCGAAAAGCTTAACCAACAGTTCCTTGACGCAATTTCAATACAACAGTTAAATCCCGAAGCCGTAAAAGCTGTTTCCGACACCTTTAAGCTTATATATACTCCTTTCCACGGAACAGGAAGCAGACCAATTCAGGCAATACTTAAAAGAATGGGATTTAAAAATGTCATGGTCGTTAAGGAACAGGATACAGAGGACGGAAATTTCCCAACGGTGAAATCACCCAATCCCGAAGACAAGGAAGGCTTCGAAATTGCAATAAACATGGCAAAGCAAAACGATGTGGATCTCATAATAGGAACAGATCCCGACTGCGACAGAGTCGGTATCGTGGTAAGAGATGCAAAGGGCGAATATCAAACCTTAACCGGAAATCAAACGGGAGCATTACTTTGTGAATATATTCTTTCCCAAAAGAAAGCTAACGGTACTCTTGCTCCCAATTCCGTTATAATAAAAACAATCGTCACAACCGAACTTGCGGCGGCAATTGCAAACGCATACGGAGTTGAAATAATGAATGTTCTGACAGGCTTTAAATATATAGGCGAAAAAATGACCGAGTTTGAAAAGACCGGCTCTCATACCTATGTATTCGGCTTTGAGGAAAGCTACGGCTATCTTGCCGGAACACACACAAGAGATAAAGACGGTGTAGTCGCAACAATGCTTATCGCCGAAATGGCTGCATACTACAAAACAAAAAATATGTCCTTGTATGAAGCTTTACAGGAAATATATAAAAAATACGGATATTACTTTGAAAAAACCGTTTCAGTGACAATGCCGGGTAAGGACGGAATGGAAAAAATGTCAGCACTTTTGAAAAACCTGAGATTATCCCCTCTTTCAAAGGTAAACGGAATGGATATTATAACTACCACCGACTACAAAGAACAAACAATCAAAAACTCGGACGGCAGTGAAAAAGCTCTTGAAGGGCTTCCTAAATCCGATGTATTGAAATACAATCTTTCGGACGGAAAATCTTATTTTATCATAAGACCTTCCGGAACAGAACCAAAAATCAAAATATATCTCGCTTCTTCTGCCGATAGTTTTGAAAAGGCTGAAAAAACGGTAACAGACATACTGAATGATGTAAAGTGTCAGCTTTCTTTATAAAATATTAATGCAGAGCCTCAGCCTAAAACCGGTCTAAGGCTCTGTAAAATTTACTGTAAAATAATTTGCCGCTTTTTATGTGGCGGAACGGAGGATAATAATGAAAATTTTATTTCAGGGGGACTCTGTAACAGATAGCTCCCGTAACAGAAACATTAAAGAACCCAATAAAGGCTTCGGTATAGGATATGTAAACTTGATTGCATCACAGCTGTTATTGGAGCATATCGACTATAAGATTTATAACCGTGCAATTGCCGGAAACAGAATAGGTGATATGTACGCACGCTGGATTGAAGATACTCTTAATATCGACTTTGATTTGCTGAGCGTTATGAACGGCATAAACGATGTAGGCTTCGGGCTTCGTATGGGACAAGGTGCCGATGCCGACGAATTTGAATTTATGTATGACAGAATGCTCACAAGCGCAAGAAACACTCATCCCGACTGCAAATTGGTTTTACTGGAACCATTTGTGATGAAATTTGATTTAAGGGAAATAAATCCCGACATACCCGATTCCTCCAACGATATATTTTTAAAATGGGATATATGGAGCAAAAATATGAAAGAACGCGGAGAACGCGTTCAAAAGCTTGCAAAAAAACACAATGCGATTTTTGTTCCGTTATTTGATGACTTTGCCGAGCTGGGGAAAAAATACGGCTGTGCGCACTGGTCCCTTGACTGTATTCACCCAACTCCGGCAGGACACGCTTTTATAGCAAAAAAATGGCTTGAAGCCTGCAAAAATATATTGAACTGACAGGAGAAATTTATGTTTGAGATACTTCACACAAACGGCTTGGCAAGGCGCGGACGTTTTCATACAGTACACGGCACGGTCGAAACGCCTGTTTTCCAAAATGTCGGTACTATAGCGGCTATAAAAGGCGCTGTATCAACCAACGATTTAAAAAATTTAGGATGTCAGATTGAACTGTCAAATACCTATCACCTTCATCTGCGCCCCGGCGACAAAGTTGTAAAGGATATGGGCGGTCTGCATAAATTTATGAACTGGGACAGACCTATCTTAACGGACAGCGGCGGATTTCAGGTTTTCTCCCTTGCAAAGCTCCGAAAGATAACCGAAGAGGGTGTAAGCTTCAACTCACACATAGACGGAAGAAGAATTTTTATGGGGCCGGAGGAAAGTATGCAGATTCAGTCAAATCTTGCTTCAACAATTGCAATGGCTTTTGACGAATGTGTTGAAAACCCATCACCCTACAGCTATGTAAAGCAATCCTGTGAAAGAACCTATCGGTGGCTTGTTCGCTGTAAGGATGAAATAATACGTCTTAACAGTCTTGACGATACCATCAACAAGCAGCAAATGCTTTTCGGAATAAATCAAGGGGGAATATTTGACGATTTAAGAGTATGGCATATGAAGGAAATTGCAAAGCTTGACTTGCCGGGATATGCAATAGGCGGACTTGCCGTAGGTGAATCCCATGAGGAAATGTATCATATTTTAGATATTGTTCTTCCCCATGCTCCCGAAAACAAGCCACGCTATTTAATGGGCGTAGGCACACCGTCAAATATTATTGAGGGCGTTGCAAGAGGCATTGACTTTTTTGACTGCGTTATGCCGTCAAGAAATGCCCGTCACGGATTTATCTTTACTTGGAACGGAACTTTGAATCTTATGAATCAAAAATTCGAAAGAGATCCCCTCCCCATTGACGAAAATTGTCAATGCGAAGCCTGCCGCAATTATTCACGAGCATATATAAGACATCTTTTCAAGGCAAAGGAAATGCTTGGTTTAAGACTTGCCGTTATTCATAATTTATATTTTTATAATGAGCTTATGGCAAAAATAAGAGAGGCTATCGAAAACGATACATTTGACAGCTTCAGAGCGAAGTATTCGCCTATGCTTGACGTAAGAATAAAATAAAACCAAAGCTTTACACAAAACATTATGCATTATTCGTTCAATTTATAATAATGACTGCTGAACAAATATTTTGCTCCAAAAATATTTATTTCAGCAGTCATTAAATAATGTCATTTTTCTTTACTTGCAAACCGGTATAAGCAGCTTTTGTCCGCAAAAAATTTCATCACTTTCCATGGAATTGATACACTTAATATCCTCGGTTTTAACAGCATACCTTTTTGCAATTTTCCACAGAGAGTCTCCCTTTTTCACAAAATAAATGACAATATCCTTTTTTTCCTGTCTTTCGCAGGTATTTGCCTCCGATATTATATTTATTTTTTCTTTCTTGGTAATTTTTATGTTCTGTTCCAAGGTGCATCTTAATTCTATTTCCCCTGCCGCATTAAGATTATAGCTTAAATATTCCACTCCCGCCTCTGCGTCAAAGGTCATATTTCCAACCGCATTTGCACAGTCAAAGGAAAAGCTGAAAGGTATATCCTTTTTAAAGCTGTAAACCGCACATTTAGCATTATCGGTAAGATAGAGTATATAAGCCTTGATTTTTCCTTCTGTCAGAATTTTAGAATTTTCGGAGCTTATTTTTGTAAACTCCGCTTCGGCAATCACGTTATACACCTTTACAATCTGCGGAAGCTTGGGATCGGGGGATATTACTTCTTTAATATTCGACTGAGATTTTATTTCGTCTATGTATTTTTTTATAACAGCTTCACTGTAGTCAAGCTTTGTATCCATTCCCGGGCAGTAGCAGTCGTTGATCATATTAAATTCCTTTTTTCTGCACGCTCTAAGTGATGCATTAATCAGACATTCAATGTTTATTACGCGCATATCTCCGTCATTATCTTCGCAAAGCTCGGCAGATATATCTCCCACTGCCAAATCAAGATTACAGCTGTCATTTTCCGACAAGTCATATACATCAAACACCTCTGTGAACGGAAATTCCGCCTCACAGAAATCAACACTGCAATCACAGGCGGAATACAATACGCATACCTGCAAAGTTCCCTTAACTATCAGTTTCCCCGAAACAGCCTTAATCTGTTTATCACAGATTTTGTAATCTGTTTTAAGAATTTCCTTAACCGACTGTTTTCCTGACGATATTTCCATGCTGTCGCGGACAATAAAATCACAGCTCTCCTGCGCGCCGATTGTATCGATAATAACCGGTTCCTTTATACACTCGCCACATTCCCCGTCAAATCCGCACGGTATTTCAAGGTTTTTCTCTCCAACAACCTCATAGCTGCAAGCCACCGCAGCTTTCACCGACAGCTTTCTTGAATTAAGGAGCGTAAATTCCACACGACTCACATCACAGCTTATTTTCAGCATCATTTCGGGCAGAAATTCCGGATTTTCGATTCTGTCCTTAAAATTAAAGGATGCTTTAATACATCCGATTCCCTCCTCCTCGCTGTCGGGAATATATAAAATATTAACATTCAGTCTGCCTTCCACATACACCGCTCCGTTTGTTATTCCCTTATCGGTGATCCCGGCAAAAGCGTCCACCTGCAAAACCTTAAGTACATCCGGCTTGACGTCCGGTACTATGACATCCCCGTCAACAGGTATTTTTTCCGTTCCTGTATTCAATACTTCAAGGTATTCTTCTTTTTCCTTAATCAATTCCATGACTATCTTCCTTTCTGTTAAAACATATCACAGTTAATACTATGCACAAGCTCTGCATTTTATGACAACCTTATGAAATTGCGGAAAACTTTACAATATGTATTTTCCCCCTTCCGGGGTTTTTTGATTATTATTCCTCCTTAAGCAATCAATTTTATATTTTTTTTATTATTTTTTATGGCTTTTATTGATTTTTTTTTCGTTTTGGTTTATTATAATATATATCAATAAAAAAATTTGTCAATATCGGGAGGAATAATTTTGGACATTATAAATTCTCAAATTATAAAAGCCGACACTCATATTCATTCGGAATTTTCTCATGATTCGCAAAGTAAAATTTCCGCCATTTGCCGCTCGGCAGCCGAAAAAGGAATAAACATAATATGCATTACCGACCACTGCGATATAGAATACTGTGACAAGCTTGATTTACAAGGCATTATCGGTGCTTCGGTACGCTCTGCAAGAGAGAAAGGAATAGAGTTTTCAAATTTGCCGGAGGTTTTGGCGGGAGTTGAATTGGGAGAATATATTCATAATCCAAAAGCGGCGGAAAGAATTATCGCCATGAACAAATTTGATTCCGTAATAGGCTCGGTACACGCAGTTTGTTTCGAAGGCTTCACTCAACCCTATTCACAAATAGACTTCTCCAAAATGACTTACGCAACTCTTTTGAAATATACGGACAAATATTTTGATGAGCTTTTAGAGGCGGCAAAAACATCCGATTATGATATTTTAGCTCACATTACCTGTCCCTTTCGTTACATTAACGGCAAATATTCCTTGGATTTAGATACTATGTTATTTAAGGATAAAACAGACGAAATTTTAAAAACGTTAATAAAACGAAATAAATCACTTGAAATAAATTCTTCGGGAATAGGAAACGAGGCATACAACGAATTTTTGCCCGAAAAACGAATAGTAAAAAGATATAAGGAGCTTGGCGGAAAGCTTATAACCCTCGGTTCCGATGCACACACCCCCGAAAGAATAGCCAACGGCTTTTCGGAGTTATACAAAATGCTCGATGAGCTTGGTTTTGAATACGCATATTATTTTAAAAACAGAAAACCCATAAGATACACACTAAAACAGTGACATACTCTCATCTCCTAAGATTTGGGAGTATGTCACTCATACAAACACTCATAATATTGGGTTCAAATCAAATTATTTTCTATTGTAGTATATTAATTCTGTAACATGTACAAGAATATTCTTTGTATATAATGCTCACTGAATAAATGCGATTTTCAATCGCATTTAGAAAAATTATGACTATTGTCAAAATTTTTCGTGTAAAATCAAAGATTTTACACAGTTCACATTGATAAAGTCTGCTGAAATAAATATTTTGGTAGCAAAATATTTATTCATAGTGCACTGCGTATTCCTCTTATTCAACTGTCAGCTCAATTTCAATTGTTTCTCCGTCACGATAAATAAGGAAAACCATTTTTTCACCGGGCAACAATTCTTTTTTAATCTTGTTTATTTCCGAAACCGATGCCACTGCCTCACCGTTAATTTTCATAATAATATCTCCGTACTTAAAACCGGCTTTTTCTGCCGGCGAATCGCTGACAACATTTTCAACCGTAACACCATATTCGGCGTCGCTCCCGCTTATTCCTATGTTAAAGTTTTTGGGCTGCTCGGTGTTTTCGATAATACTTTTCATAAACTCTTTAATATCATCTATAGGCGTTACCAATCCAATATCTGTGCTTGAAACGGTAAATTTTACAGTTGAAATACCTATCACTCTAAAGTCCTTATTATATAAAACTCCGCCTATACTGTTCACCATATTGGGTGTGTCCGTTTGAAATACATTAACCGAAGATCCGTCTTTGAGCGTTACATCGGAGCTGTATCCGCATATTATACCGCTTGTAACAGGATTTGAAAAGCTGTTTGAAATCTTATTCCCCACTGCAAACACTCTTTCTCCGATTTTAACCTCCGAGGAATTTCCTATCACTGCCGGAACACAGTCTTCCTTGCTTACCTTTAAAACAGTCACATACTTTTCGGAATCAGACCCTGCGACCTCTGCCTGATACCGTTCTCCGTCCTCAAAGGTAACATAAATATCTCCGTCTACCTCTCTTACATATTCCGAGGTAAGAATATATCCGTTTTGAGTTAGAACTATTCCGTTTCCGGTGCATACCGTCACAGCCTTATTTATAAATCCTCCCACCGAATCCACAGAGACCTCCACAACCGATTTCATTATATCTTCGGTCTGAACCTCTGCCCGAGGGCTTTCTCCCGGTTCTTCTTCCTCTTCAAAAAGTCCGGAAAAATCAAGCTTTTCGTTATTCGCATTTATGCTTTTGTTTTCCGAAAAAAATGCGGAACAAACTATTATCCCCACAATAATACTGCAAACAGCGGAAATAATAATTGTCAATATAACAACACTTAATGAAGTATTTTTAGTATTTGACGGTTTATACTCAACTTTTGTATCTTTTTTTTCAGTGAAATCGTCATTATACCATTTATATTCATTCATACCGGTTCGTTCCTTTCCTTAATGCATAATTTTGTATTTTATCATTACACATTACCTTAACACCCTATCCAATAAAAACTTACTGTCTTCAATTAATTCTGCCCGCAACAACTCTGTTGACTCCGCATAAATCCTTTACAATTTCTATATCGTTAAAATCTTTTTTCATAAGTTCGGAAACCTTTTCTGCTTGATTATATCCCACCTCAAAAGCCAGCATACCGCCTTTTAACAGCATAGACGGAGCAATTTTCACAATATGTCTGTAATATTTAAGTCCGTCGCCGCCCCCGTCCAGTGCGCCTATAGGCTCATAATCTTTTACGTCCCTGTCAAGGCTTTTTACAGTCTCACTTTCAATATAGGGAGGATTTGAAACAATAACATCATACTGCCCGTAAATAACACTTTTAAAAATATCTGCAAGACAAAAAACAACACGTTCATCAACATTATTCTTTTCGGCATTTTCTTTCGCCGTTTCTATTGCCCCCTCAGAAATATCAATTCCCCTGACAAATGCATTTTTATTAAAATGTGCAAGCGAAATCGCAATACATCCCGATCCCGTTCCTATATCCAAAGCCCGAAATCCTCTGTTCATATACTTGTTAAGCAGATATTCAACCAACGTTTCGGTGTCGGCTCTCGGTACAAGCACATTTTTATTAACATTAAATTCAAGTCCCATAAATTCCTGTACACCGAGAATATACTGTAACGGCTCATGTTTTATACGTCTTTCCAGAGCAGTGTATATATTTTCAATGTCTATCCCTCTCAATTCCTTATCCTTTAAAAGAATCAAATCAATAGGCTCAAGCTTTAAAAAATGTCTTAATATCATATTGGCTTCCATAACAGCATTTTTATTTCCATACTTCTTCAGCCGTCCCGAAAGGTCTGTCAAAACCTCTTTTATTACCATTTATCTTCCTCCCTGTTATCGGGGATAACAGCTTTCATCGACGTAATTGCAACCTCAATCTGACTTTCGTCCGGTTCTCTTGTGGTAAGCTTTTGCAGCCAAAGTCCCGGCTTGGTCAAAAACTTCACGCATTTGTTTTTGCTTCTTCCCGCAAGCTTTATAACTTCATAGGAAAGTCCGGCAACCACCGGCATTAAAGCCAATCTTGTAATCATTCTCAACAATAATCCGACAATTTTTATATATCCATCAAATCGCGGCAAAAGCATAAATATCAGAATACTGATTATCATAACAAAAAGCAAAAAACTTGTTCCGCATCTCGGATGAAAACGAGTATATTTTTTTACATTTTCAACGGTAAGCTCCTCTCCCGCCTCATAACAGGCGATAGTCTTATGCTCCGCCCCGTGATATTCAAATACTCTTCTTATGTCCTTCATTTTTGATACCAGTGCAAGATATGTAATAAATATTGCCATTCTTACTATACCCTCCGAAAGACCGGTAAAGGTTTTTGTTTTTGCTATTTGTGCAAGAGGTTTAAACAGCGAAAAGAGCCATTCGAGAGCACCCGTAATCGCAGTGGGAAGCAAAATGAAAAGTCCTATGCTTAAAACCAACGATAAAGCAATCGACACATATATAACTACATCCTTTATCTTGTCCCCCAATTTATCCTCAAGCCATTTATCAAACTTGCTTTCACTTTCCTCTTCATCTTCCAAATCCATAAAATCCGCAGAAAACATCAATGCTTTCATACCGATAATTAAACTGTCGATAAAATTAACACACCCTCTTATTATGGGCAGTTTGCAAATTTTAGAATGAGTTTTTGTACCGTTTTCGTTCACTTCGCAGATGATTTCACCGTCGGGTTTTCTTACCGCATTAGCCGTTTTGTACGGTCCTCTCATCATTACACCTTCAATTATTGCCTGTCCGCCTATAGACGTTATATGCTGTTCCTTCTCACTCATTATTATCTTTATCCTCCATTCCGCCGTTTATGACGGCACAAATAAACCAAAATTTTTTTTCGGTCTGCACAATTCTGTCAAAGTACATACCAGAAAAACAAATCACACCGCATCCGTCATCCGCAGCAGCATCTGAACAAACACCATGACGCACACAACGGTGTACATATTCCGCAGGGCGTGCTTTTGGTATCAAATACCACATTTTTGTAGCTTTGACCGTTATTATTCATATTGTTGACAGCGGCACGGTATTCTGCATTTGACGGATCCATCTGCACTGCTTTTTTCAAATACTCCGCACCCTGATTGTACCATCCCTTATTGATATACACCAAGCCCATAAGATAATACCACTCGGCATTGTGCGGCAGACTGTTCAACATACTTTCCGCCTCATACATACGTCGTGCGGCAATAAGTCTGCGTACGGTGTCAAAGCTTATTGTTGAATAATCGGCATTTCCGTAACCGCCGTATTGACCGTAGCCTCCGTATTGTCCGTTTCCGGGCGAATATCCTCCGCCATACTGATTGCCGTTTGCCTTTTTATTGGTAATCATGTCATAAGCCTCATTTATCTGCTTCATCTTTTCGCTTGCCATATCAGCCATAGGCGTATTGACATAACGATCCGGATGGTACTTTTTTACCAGGCTTCTGTATGCTTTTTTTATAGTTTCCTCGTCAGCGTCGGGGCTGACTCCCAAAACCTCATACGGGTTCATCCTTTTCCTCCATTCCGGTGAATATACTGTTCATTTTTCCGTATAAACCGGTATACAATATATTTTTCAACAAAGTATCGTTACGATAAACCGTAAGCAAATCATATGCGTTTGCGGCATTACCGAGAGTATACACCAAAGCGTCATAAGCGGATTTTTTTTCATGCTCCGAATCCTCTGTCCCCGCTGATAAAAACGGATTGTAATTCTTTGATTTTCTGTCCCTTTCAATATCATCGTAAGCGTCAACAATATATATCCATCTGCCTATATTGTACCCTATCCATGCCATAATCTTCTTTACGGAGTCATCTTCAATAAAATCCGGCACAAATATCGCTTCAAGTATTTTTGCAAAGCAATCGGCAGTTTCATCTATAGACGCCGAATTTTCCTTTTCAAGCGCGGAAAGTCTGTCAAGGTTTCCTATTATGCAATCTCCGAGATTTTTGTTCCTTGCAAGAATGCTGTCGGCTTTTTTGCTTAATACTCCCCTTAACGCTGTTTTTGTAATCTGCTTTGAATCCTTTGCATCATCACATATTTTTAGATACACCAACAGAATATTCATATCGGAAACGTAATCCATTATTTTGTCAAACACAATCTCATCATGTTTTTTTATATGATGCGCAATACAGCTTTGATTTTTTTTCGTTTCCGGTTCATCTGGAATGACAGCCGCCAACAAAATTGCCAGGAAGGTCAAATCATTGTTAAGTCCCATTCTGAAAACCTGCGATTTTTTCCCTATTGCTTTGCACAAGCCGCAGTAATAGCTTTGATATAATGCCTTATCTTCCTCCGTAACGGTATCCTTCGATATATTTACATATCCAAACATATTAATCCTCCACTGTCTTAGGGCGGTGACTTTCTTAATGTATGTAAAAATATTTTAATCACTTTTAATAACATTGTATTTATATTAGTATACCTCTATTTTAAACGAATATCAAGTAGATTGGCAACATTTATTCAAAATTTATTTTTTATTCATAATTTCAAAATTATTGTAAACAATAAAAATAACAAAAAAATCACCAACGTGAAAAAAAGCCGCGAATTTCACATTTCTCATCAGTTTGAAGTATAATCATACATCAACGCAGTCCTATATCAATCTGCCCGCTTTCTTCACGTTATGATTCATGCTGCCGCAAGGCGGCGGAATGGAGGATAAAAATGTCAGATAATATAATAAGTCAAAAGGAATACGATGATTTGGTCAAGGAAAAATCACCGTCGTCAAAGCTTTTCATAAACTGCTTAAAGGCTTTTTTAATCGGCGGTATTATATGTGTTATAGGTCAGTGTTTTCTTTCCTTTTACAAATCTTTAAATCTTTCGGAAGAGCTTGCCGGCGGAGCAACCTCCGTTTCAATGGTATTTATAGGAGTTTTGCTGACCGGACTTGACATATATCCGAAAATCGCAAAGCACGGCGGTGCCGGAACTCTTGTTCCGATAACCGGATTTTCAAATGCCGTTGCAGCCCCTGCAATTGAGGCAAAAACAGAGGGCTATATTCTTGGAGTAGGCGCAAAAATTTTCACAATAGCAGGACCTGTGATATTATACGGAACTGTAGCTTCCTTTGTAGCCGGCATAATTTTTTTGTTCATGAAATAAAAATCGCAATATATTCTGCATAATATAACTTTAAAAAAGGGCCTCTGATCTGAGGTCCTTTTTTCCTTTACATCTCTTACTCCACCGTCAATATTTGTGGCAAATTTTCCGAGCATATATATATTTTTTTATTCATTCTCGTTAACTTTATTTAAAAGCGTTTTTTCAAATTTGCAAATTACCTCTCCTTCTTTTAAATCAAGAATTTCACAAAGTTTTTCCGGGCTGCATATTATTTTTTCCTTACAAGCTTTTGTCATTTTCTTTATTTTAAATTCCAGTCTTGAAGCGCTTATTCTGTCCTCGCTGCTCCACAGCGCCTCCATTTTTACAGCATCATGAGAAAGAGTATATTTTGCGCAGTTTTTTCCCTTCGATATGTGTTCTTTAAATCTTCTTACAGGATCTGTGGTTATTCCCGTATACAGAGTATTGTCTGTACATCGTATTATATAAGTGTAAAACATATTTATCCGCTCCCCGATAAAAATAAAGCTGTCAAAGCTAACGGTACTTTGACAGCTGATTGTAAGTCTTTTGAATTCAACGCTAAAATATTGGTTTTTCATTTAATCTGAAGACGAATACGGTCGGCAACCATTGCAATAAACTCAGAATTTGTCGGTTTTCCTTTTTCGGTATCGATTGTATAACCGAAAATATCATTCATTGTTTCAGGCTTACCTCTTGACCAAGCCACTTCGATTGAATGTCTTATTGCTCTTTCAACCCTTGAAGACGTGGTGCCGTATTTTTTGGCTATAGCAGGGTATAATTGTTTGGTTATGTAATTCAGCATTTCCATGTTGTTTACAACCATCATTATTGCGGTTCTGATATATTGATAGCCCTTTATATGAGCCGGAACTCCAAGCTCATGTATAAAATCCGTAACGACCGATTCAAGATCAGGTTTTTCTTTTTCTGCTCCTGCATTCACATTTGAAACAGTGTTTCTGACAATTTGCTTAGGCATATTCGAAAAAGTTCTCAATGTATCGGCAATTGCCTCACTGCTCTGCGGTTTTAATAAGAAATACTTTGCTCCCAATCCGGATACCGATTCGGTTATCCAGGAAGTATCCGCCACCGATATTGCTATTACTGTCGGCGTCTTATCCAATCTCATTTCACGCAAGCGCTTCAATATACTCAGACCATCGCGTTTCGGCATGATAATATCCAATAATACCATGTCAGGCTTTGTTTCCAGAATCATCCCCAGTGCTTCATCTCCGTCATATGCACATCCGACCACCAAAAAATCCGATTGAGTTTTCAAATAAGCAGCTACGCTGTCTGCGAAAACTCTGTTGTCATCTGCAATTAACACAGATATTTTGTCATTCATCAATGAACACACCTCATTTTCGTTGAAATGAAAAGATATCCGATTGAATTTTCATTCTCATTTCATAACGCAAAATCCACAAGTAGTTTATGCTGTTTTAAAAGTGCAGCTGTAATGTATGTATATTAACATTACAAAACGTTCAAATACATTACGTATTTTACGTCAATATAAATTCCGCCATACAGCGGTATAAACCGACACTCGAAAACGCAGCCGCATCTCTGCTCTAAACAGATAAATCAGTTGCCTGTTTTGCGCCGATTCCCCATTAAGGGAACATGAAAAGTATATACTTAATGTTAGTATATCTTAAAACAAATGTATACCCGGACATATACTATTTCCGTTAATAATAGATCATATGAAATATACAATTATTCTAATTTCATTCAAAACAAACAGATATGCTTTTCTTATACAATATTTTAACACAAAAAATTAAATATTGCAATAGATTTTCACAAAAAAATTTGAAATTTTATTATTTTTATCTTTTTGTACCATACAACGTTACAAAAATCGACACTTATCTCCAAAATTCAACGTCGGTGTATTTTCTTATTACATAATTACGGTATTTTATCATTAAATACCCGAATATGCGGCATTTCTCAATCTCGGTTGATAATAGTCCTCCTGAGGATTCAGCATATGATGAGCATAGAAGAAAGAGAATTTTCTGTCGGGATCTGCCAAAATTGTAGCGCCTGCGGCACCGCCCCAACCGAATTCTCCCAATGAGCCGATTGAAGATGCTGTCGATTTATCAATCAGTGTTCGAACACCCAATCCATAGCCGTAGCCTTTAAGCTGATTCCATGAAAAATACTTAAGCAAATCATCGGACAATTGATTTGTCCTCATAAGATCTATTGTTCCCTTTGAAAGAATTTTTTCTCCGTTTTGAGCAACTCCGTTATTTGCCAGTGCATTTGCAAGCTTTGCATAATCGGAAACAGTGGTTATAATTCCAGCTCCGCCGCTGTCATATTCGCTTCCGTGAATATGGTCATTCTTCTTTCCGTAATTTTCCCAATGTCCCTTTCCCGTACTGCCGTTACTCTGTGCCTCTACCATGTCAAATTTATCGGGAGATACCGTTCTGTATATGTACTGACAAGCCATTTTGTCCTCCATCCATGGTTCAAAATGATAATATGAATTATTCATTCCCACAGGCTCAAAAATATGCTCCTTTACATAATCTCTGAACTTCTGTCCCGAAACAACCTCAATAAATGCCGCCAAAACATCATGACAAAGACTGTACTGCCATTTCTCACCCGGTTCAAAATCAAGCGGCTGCTCTGAAAGGCACTTTATTACATCAACGGTGTTCATTTTACCGTTTGTTATTTCCTTTGCCTTTACAATATGCGCAGTATCCTTCCCTTGACTATAGTTAAATCCTGCGGTCATTGTAAGAAGATTCCAAATTGTTATGTCCTTCTCCGCTTTCTTTACACTGCCATCCTTTGTTTTTACATACATATCTTTAAATTCCGGAATGTACTCATACAGCGGATCGGAAAGCAGATATTTTCCTCTTTCCAAAAGCTGCATAGCCGAAACTACCGTCGAAACCTTTGAGCAGGAGTAAATAAAGATTAAATCATCGGCACTCATCGGCACTTTGTTTTCAAGATCCGCATATCCCGATGCATACCTGAAAACCTCTTTATTATCATAATATACGCTTATTGCATTTCCCGGAGCAATATCTCTTGTGAGTCTGTCCATAAACTCTTTTAGATTTTTAAAATCCATAAAAATCCCTTCTTTCTTTATTTTTTATTTTTTTAGTTTAAAATTAATCAGATATTAAATCTCAATTCAACATTTGGGGTAAGGTTATATTCTTTATTATTCCATGTTAATCTTCCGCCCTCTTTTGTTGCTGTCACACTCAGAAGGTCATTTGATAAAAATACCCTCACTTCTCCGCCTTTTACGGGTACGGTCCCCTTTATATATTCAAACTTACCGAGATAAGGCTTTACGATAAAGGTATCGAATCCCGGCGAAGTTTCTTCTACCCCAAGGTAATATTTTCCGAGTAAATAAATCGGTGACGCACCCCATGCATGGCACAGTGATTTTCCGTATTTATCTCCGTACATGGCATAATGTTCTACACCGGACACATTCTGATTGTATTCCTCCCATACCGTCGTTGCCCCTAAATCAAGCATACCTTTCCAATAGGAAACAATGGTATCATATATATAATCCATATTTCCTATTTTACCCATGGCATCAAGCTCATATCCTTCAAAATACGGTGTGGTAATCTTGGTTATATTATCATTCAAAAGCACGTTATTGATAATTTTACTTTTCTGTTCCTCGGAAGCTATATCATACATAACGGCAAAGATATTTGCATGCCTTGTTACATTGTTCCTGCCGCTTTCAAAACTGTCTATATAAGCGCCTTTCTCCTCATTCCAAAAATACTTGTTCGTCTTATTAAGCAAATCATCTGCCGTATTATTATACTTTTTACCGTCAACACCCAGCACGTACGCCAATCTCCCCATCGTACGCAAAGCCTCAATATATAGCATCTGCTCGGCACAAACAGCTCCTGTTTTATCTATATCCGACCAATCAATGAATATCCAGTCACCACTTTTGCCCACAATAAATCCCTTTTCATCGGTTCTGTCAAAGCAAAAATTCATTAATGATTCGGCATATGGATAAATATATTTTACAAAATCCATGTCTGCGTAGGCTTGATAATATTCCCACAACGCAATAACCCAAAACAGGCTGTAGTCGGTAATAGTATTTATGTGTTCGTCAAAGGGTTCTTTTCCCCGTAATCCTATTAAGCTTCTGCGTACAATTTCTTTATCAAAAAACAGGTATTTATTGAATTTAAATTCCTGATATGCATCGCCTCCCCAAAGCCATCTGTCCCTTTTTACCGCTTCTGTGTAAACCTCACGGGCATTCAATTTTAATGTATATGCACACATATCCCATATATCGTTTACAGTTTTTTCGTTACACTCAAAGCTTCCTTTATATTCAAGCGGCAAATACTCAAGCTCCGCATATACGTCAACCCTCTTGGCTCCGGTTATGTATATATATCTAAAGCCCCGCTGTCTCAGTTTATAGCTTTTTGAGCCTGTCACATCTTCACGGACAATCGCCCAATCGACATCCAAAGCTTCTTCTCTTGATTCTCCGTAGCTTACGTGTATTTTTTCTTCCTTTTCAGCTCCGTCTATATACAAAAATCCGAACAGCTCTTTTCCGAAATCAAAAAAAATTCCGTCGTCGATTATTTCCCTGCTCACAAAATCTATTTTTTCATAAGAAAAATTAAACTTTTCGGGATTCTTTTCTGCCGAATCATAAAATTCGTTCCATCCAACATTTATATGTTCTTCTTTGCCGTTCTTTGTATACCATGTTTGGTCTGTCTTTATGACATCACTTTCAATATATGCACAAGGCAAACCTTTAAAATTAACCAAATCAATCTTGAAAAAGTGTTTTCCCTTTTTCAAAAATATTTTTTTACCGGAAGGATGCCTTACATTGTCCACCACAACAGATCCTATACCGTTTAAATGTAAAACGAACCACCCGTCCCTCTCCGTTTCCTGTTCCGAATAAATTTTTACATTTCTCTCAACATCGTAAAGTTTCCAAAAAGGAGGATATTGTGCACCGTATTGCTCTCTGCGTGAATTAACCAAATTAGAATGGTATAATTCAAAATCTCCGTAGTTCCAAATCCAATAGCTTTTCATAAAAAGCCTCCTTATACATTGTTTATATGTACGTTTCTTTATTTTAAGACTTTTATTTAAAAAAATAAAGGAAACCGCATTTTAACACGGTTTCCTCAGTCTATGGCGACTCGGATGGGGCTCGAACCCACGACCTCTAGCGTGACAGGCTAGCGTTCTAACCAACTGAACTACCGAGCCAAACAACTTTTACAGTATAACATATAAAAGGACATTTGTCAATAATTTTTTTACTTTTATTAAAAATAAAATTTACTTTTATGTAAATTTAATGACAGAATACAAATTTTTAATGCATTTTTCATAGCAAATTATGTTTATAAATCACTGAAACAGTCAAGCCGCTGTTCTCATAATATCTCTTTCGGTTTTACCTGCACAATACGGAATACAATTTAATCCTTTGCAAACACCCCACAAAAAATCTGTATTCCTGTCAAAGCTGATTTTATCACACATTTTAGCCTTTACAGAAATACAGATTATGGTATAAAATTATAAACAGTTTATGCAAACAAAAAATGAGATTTACATAAAATTATGAAATTTACCTATTTGCCTTCGACAAGTCTTTTTGTATCCATTGCAATCATAAGCTCTTCATTTGTAGGAATTACAAGAGTTTTTACAGCTGCATCCTTTGCTGAAATATCAACAGCCTTTCCTCTTACCTTGTTTGCTTCGTCATCAATTTTAATTCCCATAAATTCAAGACCTTCAACAATAGCCTTTCTTGAAGCAGCGTCATTTTCGCCCACTCCGGCTGTGAAAACAACAGCGTCAACACCGCCCATAGCGGCAGCATATGCGCCTATATATTTCTTTACGCTGTATGTAAACATATCAATTGCCAAAGCCGCTCTTTCATTGCCTTCCTCGCTTGCCTTTGACAAATCTCTGAAGTCACTTGATACTCCCGAAACACCGAATACACCGGATTTTTTATTCATAAGCGTATCTACTTCTTTTGCCGTCATATTTTCCTTGTCCATTATATATGTCACAACGGCAGGATCCATAGCACCCGTTCTTGTACCCATAACAACACCGTCAAGAGGAGTGAATCCCATTGATGTATCTACGCATTTTCCTTGATCAACTGCCGATACCGAAGAACCGTTACCCAAATGACAAGTGATAATTTTCAATTCCTCGATAGGCTTGTTTAACATTTTAGCAGCCTCCTGTGAAACAAATCTGTGGCTTGTTCCGTGGAAACCGAATTTTCTGATTTTGTGCTTTTCGTATAATTCATACGGCAAAGCATACATATATGCCTTTTTAGGCATTGTCTGATGAAATGCCGTATCAAAAACAGCCACCTGCGGTACGCCGGGCATGATCTTTTCACAGGCTTCAATTCCTATGATATTTGCCGGATTGTGAAGCGGTGCCAACGGGCTGCACAATTCAAGCGCTTTTTTTACTTCATCGTCGATAACACAGGAATCGGCAAAAATCTCACTTCCGTGGACAACTCTGTGTCCGACAGCGCCGATTTCACTCATATCCTTTATAACACCGCATTCGGAAGATACAAGAGCATCAATTACCATTGAAATTGCGTCCGAATGATCCTTCATGGGCTTTTCAAATACTGTTTCCGTTTCTTTTCCGGTATTTTTATGAGTCAGTTTTGAACCTTCTATACCTATTCTTTCACATAATCCCTTTGCCATAACATTCATACTGTCCATATCAATCAGCTGATACTTAAGCGATGAACTTCCGGCATTAATAACTAAAACTTTCATTTTACTCCTCCATTCCGCCGCCATAGGCGACACAAATTATACTTCTTTATATTAATCCTACATTCCGCCGCCATGCGGCGGCACAAATCATAACGTGGAAAAGAAGCAAGCAGATTGCTCTTTTGAGGAGCGCCGACATATGTTCAGTGAGAGTCAAAATCTTTGATTTTGCTACTCGAACTAATGCAACGCAAAACGTAGGTTTTGCTATTGTATTGATACCTCAAGCTCCGATAAAGGGCAAGATGCGCCGCTTATTTTTCACGTTATTTTCCCTGTGCCTGTACGCAGGTAATTGCCACAACGCCTACGATGTCATCTGCAGAGCATCCTCTTGACAAATCGTTGATAGGCATTGCAATACCTTGGGTAACAGGTCCGTATGCCTCTGCTTTTGCAAGTCTTTGAACAAGCTTATATCCGATATTTCCGGCGTCAAGATCCGGGAATACCAAAACATTTGCTTTTCCGGCAACAGGCGAGCCGGGAGCTTTAGACGCACCTACCGACGGAACAATAGCAGCGTCTAACTGCAATTCACCGTCAACCTTAAGTTCCGGATTATTTTCTTTGCAAATTTTGGTCGCTTCAACAACTTTATCAACATCGGCATGCTTTGCACTGCCCTTTGTAGAATGTGAAAGCATTGCAACAACAGCCTCTTTTTCAACAAGCAATTCAAAGGATTCCGCAGAGCATGCTGCAATAGCCGCAAGCTTTTCCGGATCGGGATTCTGTTCAAGACCGCTGTCGGCAAAGATAAATGTGCCGTCTGCGCCATATTCACAATTTGGAACTACCATAAGGAAAAATGCCGAAACAAGCTTAACACCCGGTTTTGTCTTTATAATTTGAAGACTCGGTCTTAATGTATTTGCCGTTGAATGACAAGCACCCGATACAACACCGTCTGCATCTCCCGCTTTAACCATCAGGCAGGCATAGTACATATAATCTCCCAAAGCGGTTTTCTTTGCGTCCTCATATGTAAGTCCCTTTGACTTTCTCAATTCAACAAACAGATTTAAATATTCCTCTGTTTTTTCATATGTATAAGGATTTATTACGGTTGCTTTTGAAATATCAAATCCTTTTCCGTTTTCCTCAATTTCCTCGGGAGTGCCTATTATAATAATATCGGCAATATCCTCCTTTAAAATTTTCTCGGCTGCTTCAAAGGTTCTTTTGTCCATTGATTCGGGCAAAACAATTTTCTTTTTGTCAGCTTTTGCTCTTTCTTTGATTCTGTCAATAAATGTACTCATTTTATATATTCCTTTCTTATTAATCGGCATTTCCGACCAATTTTACTTTTTCTTCTATTATATAACAATTTTTTCTTTTTTACAAGTATTTATTACAAAAAAAATTACCCATAAATTAATTTGCAAAAACTCTTGAATAAAGTCAAAATGTATAGTATAATAATTATATAAGCAATTTTTAATAATAAACAAAGGACGAATCACATGAGAATTATGTCAATAGACTACGGTGACAGCCGTGTAGGGCTTGCTGTAAGCGACCTTTTGGGCTGGACCGCACAAGGAATAAAAACCGTTCCAAACAAAGGTACAAAAAAGCTTCTTGAAGAAATATCGGTTGTTATTAAGGAATACAATCCCGAAAAAATAGTTGTCGGGCTTCCCAAAAATATGGACGGAACACTCGGTTTTCGCGCAGAGGAAACATATAAATTTGTTGACAGTCTGAAAACAATTTATTCCGGAGAGATTGAGTATTGGGACGAAAGACTGACAACCGTCAGTGCCTCAAAAATTCTTAATACAACCAATACCCGCGGAAAGGACAGGAAAAATGTTATTGATACCGTTTCTGCCTGCATGATTCTTGAAGGCTATCTTGGGAAAATGAACGGTCATCTTTGATTCTTTTCACTAACCAATAAAAAACTGTGTAATACCGTTAAGCGTTAAATACGATATTACACAGTTTTTCTGTATTCCGTTTTAATTATTCTGCCGCATCAGCTTGTGAAGCCTCATCGGTTTGACTTTCTTCCACCGGCTGTTCGACAGTACCGTCTGTTTCCTCACTGTCGGTATTATTCTCTCCGCTGTCATCGGTTGCAGCTTCTTCCTTTGCCTTTTCCTGTTCTTCAATCTGCTCAAGCATCTTTACTCGAATATATTCCTCGATTGCAGGTCTTACTTCCTTATACTTTGTATCTGCGGTTATTTCATCACCCAATCCAAACTGCTGCTTAAATTCGTCCAGATTTTCTTCTCCGTTAACGTATACTCCCAAAGTCATTTCATCAAGAGCAATTCCCCATCTTGTATCTCCGGTAATGGGCTGCGGTTCTTCCTTTTTAAATATAGACTTAATTTTTTCCAACAAGGTTTTTGGTTCCGAAACCGTGGTTTCATCAGGCAGCTGACAAACTTCCTTCAAAGCGTCAAAATTTTCATATCCGCACATTTGAGCATATGTTTCGCACGGTACATAGTCATCGATACAATAAAGCGGTGTATTCTCCGGCATATCCTCCGGTAATTTATACATTTCCAAAAACTCCGAAAGCTCCATACCGTAATTTTCCGTAAGATAACCGATTGTATTCTCTTCCGAAACAGGATAATTCATAGGATTGTACGGATTTTTATTTTTATTAATGTTTCCATTCAATGCCCAAATCGCTCCTGCAACCAAAGCAACAACAATTACTGCTATTGCAATAACAGCGCCATAAGATTTTTTCTTTGATTCTGTTTCCTCTTCCGTTTCATACGAATAATTATCTGTTATTTCACCGGTAACATAATCGTTTTCTTCATTTCCATCTTCAGTGAAATCATCGTTTTCGGCAGCTTCATTGTAATCCTCGGAAAGCTCATCCGTTTCGGTATACGAATTTTCAACCTCCTCATCAAAGCTGTCCGTATCCGAAACCTCGTCTTCATATGTCTCCGATTCGTTTACTTCCTCCATCTCTTCGGCTTCCATGTTTTCCATTTCTTCGTTTTCCCCGTTAAAATTTTTTTCATCCATAATAATCCTCCATTCTGCCGCATTGCGGCATAAAACATAACGCAAAGGCACAGCGGCTCTTTTTATACATAAAAGAACTGCGTGCACCGATTATTTTTACGTTAATGATATATTTTGCCGTATGCCTTACTGTTTTATTACATACAACAATATTGAAAAATAATGGCAGACACTTCCGCCAAGCACAAACAAGTGCCAAACGGAATGCATATACCTATATTTTTTCAGAACATAAAATATTACACCAACTGTGTAAACTATACCTCCGACTATAAGCAAAACCACGCCCGGAAACTCAACGGAACGCACAATATCTCCTATTGAAAATATTATAGCCCATCCCATAAGCACATATAAAACAAGAGAAACCTTGCTGAACTTCTCCAGACTGATTGCATTTATTAATATTCCCAGAACGGTTACTCCCCAAATTATTCCGAA
>JAXEIW010000200.1:0-2390 GCA_034101885.1 Clostridia bacterium
ATTTTGCTACCAAAATATTTATTTCAGCAGACTTTATCAATGCGAACTGTGTAAAATCTTTGATTTTACACGAAAAATTTTGACAATAGTCATAATTTTTCTAAATGCGATTGAAAATCGCATTTATTCAGTGAGCATTAAATATTATTTCAGTTTTTCGATTTCTTTAAGCCATAAATTTACCGATGCATCCGAAGGCATACGCCAATCGCCTCTGGGGGAAAGGCATACGCTTCCTATCTTTACACCGTCGGGCAGACAGCTGCGTTTAAATTGCTGTGAGAAAAATCTTTTGTAGAAATTTTTCAGCCATTTTAATATGAATTCGTTTGTATACTCACCTTTAAAAGCGTTTTGAGCAAGCCTGTATATTTTAGAAGGCTCAAAACCGAAACGAAGAATATAATAAAGGAAAAAGTCATGCAGCTCATATGGCCCTATAATATCTTCCGTTTCCTGTGAAATGTTGCCGCTGCTGTCGGGAGGAAGTAATTCGGGACTTATGGGTGTATCTGTTATATCCTTCAAAATGTCGGTTGCGCCGGGGAAAATATTATATTCTATAATACTGTCTATCATCCATTTGACAAGAGTTTTGGGTATTCCGGCATTTACTCCGTACATGGACATATGGTCGGCATTATAGGTACACCAGCCAAGAGCTAATTCGCTTAAATCTCCCGTTCCCACAACAAGACCGCCAACCTTGCCGGCATAATCCATAAGAACCTGTGTTCTTTCTCTTGCCTGTGAATTTTCGTAGGTTAAATCAAGAGTTTTTCCGTCATGACCAATGTCTTTAAAATGCTGTGAAACGGCTTCTTTTATGTTAATTTCTTCACGGCTTATTGACAGAGCTTTCATGAGTGCAAGAGAGTTATTGTAAGTCCTGTCCGATGTCCCGAAGCAAGGCATGGTTATTCCGAATACGTCTGTTGAAGGCATATTAAGTCTTTTAGCTGTCTGCGCGGCTACAAGGAGAGCAAGAGTTGAGTCAAGTCCTCCAGAAACTCCGACAACCATTTTGCAGCCTGTTGTTTTAATTCTTTTTGAAAGACCGCCTACCTGCATTTTGAAAATTTCCATGCATCGATCGATTCTGTCCGATTTTGAAGCGGGAACAAAGGGCTGCTTGTTTACGGTGTATTTTGAGCCGTCACCCTTTATTTCACCCAAGGTAATATCTATAAATCTTGCCGACTCTTTATGGGCAAATATTGTTTTTGAATCCTTGAAGCTTTTGTTTTTCATTCTGTCGGATTTGATTTTGCCAATATCGAAATCACGAACAATTGAGTAATTGCTATCTGTCAATTCCTTGTTTTCCGCAATAATTGTTCCGTTTTCGGCAAAAATCGAATGCCCCGAAAATATAAGGTCGGTTGAGGATTCCGCAGCACCTGAGGAAGTGTATAGATAAGCGCATATATTTCCGGCTGATTGAAGTCTTACAAGGTCACGACGATAGGTATGCTTTGCAATTGTTTCGTTGCTTGCGGAAAGATTTAATATTATCTCGGCACCGTTTACCGAAAGAAAGCATGAAGGAGGTATGGGTGTCCATAAATCCTCGCATATCTCTATGCCGAAGGTTATTTCATTGTTTATATTAAAAATCAAATCTCTGCCGACGCTTACCGTATAATCGTCCTCCTGCAAAAGTGCCTTTGAGGAAATGCTGTCAACGGGAAGATCGGCGGAGGAGGAAAACCAGCGTTTTTCGTAGTATTCGTTGTATACGGGCAAAAAGGTTTTGGGGACTATACCGCAAATTTTTCCGCCTGATAATACAGCGGCACAATTGTAAAGCTGACCGCATATTGTAACCGGCAGACCGACAACAACAATTCTCGATTGGGTGTGTTTTAGTATTTCTTTTAATGCGTTTAGAGCATTTTTCTGAAGTGTTTTTTGAAAAAACAAATCTCCGCAGGTATAGCCTGTTATGCAAAGCTCCGGAAATACTATAATATCGGTATCTAAAAGCTCGTCTTTCTGCAAAAAATTTATTATTTGTGCGGTATTGTATGAAACATCCGCAACAAGTATATCGGGAACGACCGATGCCGTTCTTATAAAATCATACATAAAAATCCTCCATTCTGCCGCCTTATATAACAGTAAAATTTTACCGCTGCATGGGCAGTGTTCAAATAATATTATATTACATTATTTATTATTCGTCAAGAGTTTGGAAATTATTTGGAAAATTACAATTAAATAATGACTGCATGAATAAATATTTTGCTACCAAAATATTTATTTCAGCAGACTTTATCAATGCGAACTGTGTAAAATCTTTGATTTTACACGAAAAATTTTGACAATAGTCATAATTTTTCTAAATGCGATTGAAAGTCGCATTTATTCAGTGAGCATTAAATATCACA
>JAXEIW010000201.1:0-15770 GCA_034101885.1 Clostridia bacterium
GGATCCTTTCTTAATTCGCATAACCACAAAAAATTCTTGCACCATGAATAAATATTTTGCTCTCAAAATATTTATTTCATCAGACTTTATCAATGCGAACTGTGTAAAATCTTTGATTTTACACGAAAAATTTTGACAATAGTCATAATTTTTCTAAATGCGATTGAAAATCGCATTTATTCAGTGAGCATTATTTATATTACTTTGCAGGGACAAATATATTGTCCCTGCAAATGATAAAATCAGTTGAATTCTCTGCTTGATGCAAGTGGCTTAATTGTGTCAAGACTGTCAAATGCCATTACTTTCACTTTAACAGAACCATCTGTAACCGTATATTCAGGTGTTTCTATTTTCTGTTCTGATTTTGAAATTGCAGTATAATCATAACTCTTGATTTCAGAAAGCTTGTTGTTCTTGTATACTGCCAATACCAATACCATGTTTTCATTGCATGCTGTGGCATTCTTTACATAGGCCGTTGCCTTTACCGTATCACCGACATTTAACGAATTTAATTCACCTGAAGCATTTTCCAGTTTAAGCTCCGTTACGGAGAATGCAGCTTCAAGTGTTTTAATTGTAAATGTCTTTTCAACAGGTAGGCTTAAACCTGCTGCTGTCATAATATCAGTTGAAAGCTTAACGGTATATATTCCGTTTGAGTTTACACCTACGGGAAGTGTGATTCCCATTGTGTAGTTGTCAATTACGTTTACTTCTATGTTTAATTCATCACCGTCAGCATCTGTAACAGAAACAAAATCAATGTCAAAGGTATCTGTATTCATAAGCTGATCGAATGTTACATAAAATTCTTCTCCGCCGGCAAGGTTCTTTACTTTAGATACTGTATAAGATACACCCAAATCTTTAACCTTGATGCTGTTATATGCTATTGTGCCGTCAAAGATTCCTCCTAAGCTTATTGCGCCCCTCTTATTTGCATCGTTTATTGTTGTGTTAATATATTCCACATCATTAAACCTAACCTTAAAGTTATTTCCTACTGCTGTAATCACCATTTTACACGGTCTGTCTTTTCCGAGCATTGCTGACTGATCGGGAGATTCGTTCGAAGATATAGTTGCAGAAGCATCGCCCAATGATATATTTGAAGTTGCATTGTAGTCAGCCATAAGCAATGTTAAGCTATTTCTCAATCCAATATTGACAAATCTGTTGTTGCTCTTACCTTCAAGCTCTATTTCGATTTCATAATCAGACCATGCCTCACTGCCTTTAATTGTTGCCATTGCTTTTGCATTGGCATCAACTAAATTTGCAGTTCCCGAAACCGCATAAAGTGCACCGTCATGAATTGATACTGTTTCAGATCCTGTTCCTGTCGTCACGTCAAATTCACTTATAGTTGAGGAATCGCTGAAATCGTTATAATACAAATAATCTTCATCGGCTTCTTTTGTATTAAATGAAATCACCTTTTTACCAAGCATTTTGTCACCTGTTGTTGAATATACATTTGAAATCTCTACTGTATATTCTTTTCCTGCCTCAAATGCCTTATCTGATGATAGGAACAAAGTTTTTGCTGTGCTTAAAACTGTATTTACAGTCATCGGAAATTCATTATTCTCTGAATCCTTAACATAAATAACAAATTCAGATACCTTTGAATAGTCTATATCACCATC
Organism: Clostridia bacterium; assembly: GCA_034101885.1. Classification (GTDB taxonomy): domain Bacteria; phylum Bacillota; class Clostridia; order UBA1381; family UBA1381; genus RGIG1988. The sequence goes on from JAXEIW010000201.1 coordinate 1,656, forward strand.
AAATGTAATTGATATATCATCATATACGTCTATATCCACAGCACCGTTTTCCGGAGATGATGAAATTATGTTGAAGTTTAATTTTGCAGTAGTCACTTCAAACACCTTATCCCCATTAAAGCTGTTACCTGAAGCAGACTTTATGCTGCTTGGGACAACAAGTTTATATGTTTCATTTGAAAGAACTCCCGAAGGAACGGTTACATATATTTCATCAGTTCCGTTAAATGTATATGCAGGCATAATCTTTGTTCCGCCGTTTTCAAAATATACAGGATACTGATAAATATCTCCCATACTCATTGTTTCGTTAAATTTAATAGTTACAACATCTTCGGGCATAACATTAGCTGCGTTATATACATATGCCTTTAATGTGCTGTTATCTGTTACCTTTATGCTGTCTATATCAACATTTCCTTTATTCCACATTGTTCTGAAAAGGAAACCTTTGGCATCTGTAATTTCTTTTTCATCAAATTTTTCTAAATTACCCCCTGCATAAGTTGCCCAAAATTCAGTATGATCTCCGGATACTACAATTCTGAAATTATAATTCATTGCAGAAGTCCATGAATTTATCACTCTGTTTTCATAATTGAATCTATCATTCTGATTCATAACAACAAGATAACCGGGTTCGCTGTTTCCACCCACTGTTGCACTGTGGTTAGGATAAAGGAACATATAACTCGGAATTCCCTTCATTGATACGGTCATATCAACTGTGTAATCATGCCAATTTTCACTGCCTTCTATAAAAAGACTTGCATCACCTGTTACATTTGTTTTTAACCAGCCGTCTTCAACCGTCACCGAACCGTCATTAGCCACTACCTGAATACCATCCATATTATTTGAAAAATCATTTTCATAAAGAATGTTGTTTTCTTCAGGTGCTGCTTTTGTTATGAATTTTATCTCGACTCCACTCTTTTCATCGGTATCCGCTTTTTTAATATCCGTAACCTTAAGCACATATTCAGTAGCAAAATTCATTAATCCGTTGATATTAATTACTGCCACATTATCTTTTGAAGCCACACTGTCAACAGAAGCGTCTATTGAGTTGTTGTCGGTGTCTTTTAATGTTACAACAGCCGCCGATGTATCAACATTTGAATCAAACGTTAATGTTATGTTTTTCAAATCAGTCTCAATGTTATTTGCTTCGTTTTCAACAGATGATGATATAAGGTTTATTCCTCCACTTTTAGTTGTAAATGATAAAACCTTATCATTATTCATTCTGTCACCGTCAGCATCTGTAATTTCCTTTTTAACAATAAGGTTATACTCTGTACCTGCACCAAGCCCTGCCGGAACTGTTACAAGCATCTCTCTTACAGAATTTGTTTCAACTGTAAGACCGTCAATGATTGTACCGTTCTTTTCAATGGCCACATTAGAACTTACAAACTTTGATGTATCCATATCCTCAGAGAATTTAACCAAAAGCTTATCTCCTGCGGCAACTTCTTCATTATTTTTTAGAATTGCCTTTGCTCTTAAATCCTTTACTCTGATATAGTCAATGGTAGAATCCGCAGCGCAGAATTCTACAACTATTGATAACCCGTTTCCGTTCTCTCTGTTCTTTTTATCAAGAACTTTTTCTCCGTCAATATCCAATGATGAACAGGTCTGCTCCGGATATGCCCACAATTCTGATGTTTCGGAGTTAACCTTCATTGTAAATCTCATAGGCCATCCCCATGATGGTACATAAATAAATTTACCGATTTCAGCACTGTTCAATCGTTCGGCCTGTGTTAACAATGTTTTATCATCATATGAATACCCAAAACCGTTGCTGTTTCTAAAGGGCAAATATGTAACAGCATCAGGACTTGTGCTGTTAAAATCGGGATTATATCCGAAATAACCATGATTTGCGTCAAGTTCAACAGATGATCTTACTTCATATTCTTCCCAATCCTCACTGTTATTGACTTTAAGTGCAATTATCTGTGTCCAGTCATTTACAGAACGTGCAAATACGAGCTTCCCATCTTTAACTTCAATAGAATCGTTTTTTGCATTCTTTTTTACGCTAAGACCATACTCACCCACATCAGTTGTTGCTGTTTCAAATTCTGCATCATATAAATATTCCGGGAATACATCTTCCTCGGCTTTTACATTAAATACAGAAAAGCTTGCCAGTAATGAAACACAAACTGCCGTTGAAACAATTTTTTTCTTCATTTTACATCTCTCCTTAATTTTTATTTTATAATATGCATAGCATAATTATATTTTACTTTAGTTTTGAATACACATCATCAAGCAGTTTATTATCTTTAAGAACGGAAGTAATATCTTCTCCTTTATATGAAATAATAACCAGTCCGTTATCAAGAACATAAAACAAAATACTAAATTCATTTTCAAACAAAGCTGACGGAACATATGTGATGCCGTCTTTTATTTTGCACATTCCTCCAAGGTTTGTCACAGCACCGTTTCTAAAGTAATCCGTATAACCGTTTGCTAAAATCATATTATTTCCGTTATAGTTTAACTCAACGGTTTTGTTTTCGTTATTCCATATAACATTTGCACCCAGCTTTGTTGCAAACCCTTTAAGAGGTATCATAAGAGTTGACGATTCCAGAATAAGGTTTGATTCATTGGAATCTATCTTTGAAACACTTCCTCCAAGATATATATTGCTGCTTCCCACAAGTGCCGCATTTGTAATACCCATCAACTGTTTTAGAGTCTTTTCTTTATATGACGGCTGTTTTATAAACAACTCGTCAAGATAAGACAATATGCTTATATATCCGCCGCCTATAATAACATTATCACTGTCCTCTGCTTCAATAAGCTTATTATCTCCGGAATATACCGTAATCTTCAGTGTCTTTTCACTTACTTCGGGAACAATTTTAAAATTCTTATATTCATCGTCCGACATAAAATTTCCCACTGCGGAACCAAACTCTGTTTTCTTTCCGGCTATCCATTTTTCAAGAAAAATATTATCTTTTGTAACCTTCAAATTATATCCGTCATTTTCAAAATTTGCCGGACAGTTAGGCTGAGGATTTTTAAAGGATAATGTATACTCTCTCCCCTCACCCCTTGCTTCAAACTCTATAGGCTCATTTTGAAATTCTTTTTTTGAGTATGAAACAGTATGCTTTTTGTAGTATTCATCATCAGTATCGGATAATACTATCAAGTTGTTATTTTCAAAATATACCGTATGAGAAGCATAATCATCCCAACCGTAAAAATCACAGATTGCATCAGAAAAATCATTTATTTCCCCAATATCATAATTTGCATAACGCTTGTATGAATATTTATTTTCTTTCTGTTTCTTTTCCTCAGTTTCCAGTGCCGTTATTTTCACATTTAACATTCTTGTTGTTCCGTATTCATGTAAAAGACCTACTTTTCCTCCGACAAGCGGATTATCATTGTCTGTATACTCAAAAATCAACTGATTATTAATATATACACTGAAATGATTATCTACAACCTCTACAGCCATATTTACAAGTTGATTTAAAGGTATTGATGGCTGAGAAGAATACAATACTGTTTCTTCCCATTGTGTACAGTTCATTCTCTTTGCTATACTTACAATACCGGCACCCGATTGGATACCGAAATTAACTTCATACAAATTTCTGTCATCACTTGCTCTGAAAATCAAACCTGATCTTTCAAATCTTTCTTTGAAAACAAAATCTGCCGATATTCTGCAGTTTTCCATGTCCTTATCGGGAATATCCGGTGTTATTGCACTGAAAAGCCATGTCGAATCGCTTGTGCATACCAAAGCCTTTTCTCCGTTTAAATCACCGATTGACCATTGCTTGTTTGCATCTATAAAAACCTTCCAATCTGACATATCACCATTTTGAAGATTATCTCTGTACTTTATATCGTTTTCGTGCGTTACTTCTCTGTATCTTACTGCAAATGAATTTTCGGCAAACCCTAAGCACATCACACTCACTAACAAAAAAGCACTTATCTTTTTAAACAATTACAATCTCTCCTTCCTTAAATCATTAGTATAAAATATATTTTATGCCGCCATTACTTTAAATGTTTTTTTGCCGTCATTTCCGAAATCAATATATTTTGAAAGGTTATTCCACCATTCGGAAGATTTATCTTCAATATACAGTTTGTTTTCTCCGGGAACAGTAAGTATTACTCCCGTTTCCTCATTATATTCAACCTCAAGTCCAAGCATTTCCGCTATAAATCGTAAAGGCAGATAAGTAATATCATTTATAATAACCGGTCCATAATCAAGTTTTCTTTTTTCACCGTTTAATGTACATATTTCATTTCCTATCTGCATTACGATAATATCTTCACCCTTTGTTATGGTAACTTTTCTTTCAGAATCATTCCATGCAACTTCTGCACCGACGGTTTCGGAAATAAATCTTACAGGTCCGAATGTTCTGTCATTTATATTAATCGGAGTAATATCTGAGTTTGCATTATCTATTTGAGTTTCAATCAAATCCTTATAAACTCTCGGCGATCCGGTTTTCATTGCTACCCCTCCCGACAGAGCTTTTGTATAATCTTCGGGAAGATTGGTTTTCTTTATCGATACGTCAGGCATATCTTTTATAGGTTCTGATATAGTAAGACTTGCATTTCCGTTATCACCGATAACATAGAAGCATAATTTTCCTTCTTCATACATGCTCCCCGCTTGCTCATCTTTTATCTTGAAAATAACCTCACCATCCATTGCAAATACTATATATGTCATATCGTCAACTACGTTTGTTCCGAAAACGATGTCATGGACTTTTCCGTCATCAAATGAAATTTCCGCAGGTACTGATTTTATCATTCCCGAATTTGTAAACGAATTTGGATACTTATGTAATTCCAATGCGTCAGGCTTTACGATAATAAGATAATGAGAATTTCTAACCCATCCAAACTCACTTGTATTGTCGGCAAGTATTCCGAACGCATACCATGCTCCACCATCAAAAGTTGCACTAAAATGATACATTTCATTAAGTCTTGTACAAACCTTGTCATATCCGCCAACACCCAAATCTGCTGTTATTTTAACACCGTTATTTAAAGATTCAAGCTTTTTTGCACTTCCGACATTCCAATTTTCTTTATCTGAGAGAATATCATTGAGCTTTACTTCTTTACTTGCATCATTTTTTATTTCCTTGACATAATATGATGTTTGAAAACTCCGTACCCCATCAGGGTTCCATAACAGTTCTTTTGTTTTACCATTTTCTTTTATCGCTGCAACCCTCCAATAATATGTAGTATTTGGTTCAAGCTCTTGTATCTTTTTTGATGTATCACCAACCTCAAGGTCAAAACTAATATCATTAAAATCCTTATCCTTTGCAATTTGCAAAAGATATTTTTCAATTCCCGGTTCTTCACTTATGTCCCATGCAAATTCCGCATTATATGACATAACATTTTTTTGACCGTCTTCCGGAATAAAAAGCTTAAACATATCCTTTTTGCCTACTTCTGTAAATTCAGACGGTCTTTCCGGATCATAAATCAATCCCATCTGACTCATATCGGGATTTTCAAACTCCGGTAAATCTTTAAATACCACAGAATCCTCTCTAAGACTGTAATTGTCATTATTTGCATCTACAAAGCCGGGATCACTTTCATAAAAATAATTATTTTCTACCGTTGATTTCAAGTATACATTACTTGCGATATTCAATTCCGAATGATTTACAAATACATTATTTTTAATGCTGTTCCCAAATGGATCAAGCGCATTATCTTTTGTCATATTCTTGGCCTCGGGGAAAAGTGAAGAATATGGTTCTTTTGTCCAGTCAATTGAAGCATGACGTGACCAGAATGTTCCCTGTGTTGTTGATGGCAAATCAATATTTTGATACCAATCTCCGCTGGTCCACCATATTGAACCGTTAGTTGAAGCCGTTTTATTTATTGAAAGATTATTTTCAACTATACACTGTGCAGAGTGATGTCCGTAAACAGGAGTAGAAACATTTTTAAACACATTATTTGTAACTTTTATTCCCGCTTCATAGTCATCAAGATAAACACCGATAAAAAATGCATCATTAACACCATATGTTCCGTACACATCATGAATATAGTTATACGAAATATCCATTCCTCTGTGTCTTGAATCTCTTCCGCAATAAATTGCACCCGAATCGGAAGATTCCAAAACTACATCATATATTTCATTATACTGAATCTTCTGCAAAAAGCCGCCACAGCCTATTCCCCATGCCGGGCCGTCATGTATTCTGTTATGTTGGGCTATTGCACCCTGTCCGCCCATTCTGATACCGCAGCCCGACAAAATTCTCTGCCCAAAGTCATGAATGTCACAATTAATAACAAAGTTGTTGCATAGCTCAAAATCATTATTGTCTGCAATTCCTCCATAAATCTGACAACAGTCAAATCCGGCATCATAAACGTCACAATTTATTATTCCGTTGTTCTTACCGTTAATATAAACAGGAATTATACCTCCTTTAATGCTGCATCCTCTAAAAACTATATTTTCCGCATTTTCTCCTATAAAAACATTAAATTCCTTTGAGCTTTCTATTGACAATCCCTTAAATGTAATGTTTTTGCAAGAGTTTATGTCAAACATTCTGTCTATCTGCGATATTATCATATCAGTATTTTCCAAATCGCAATTCGGATAGTAATACAAAATATGGGTGTTTCTGTCAATATACCATTCTCCCGGAGAATCGAGTTCTTCTATCATATTGAATGCATAATATCTCTGTCCTTCAGATACGCCAAAAGTACTTGAATCTTCCGTTGTAATTGTTTTGTTTTCAATATCAATATTCTTTATTTTCAATGAGCTTGAATCCCAGTTATATGTCCAATATCCAAAAAGCCAACCATCCTCGGCATTTGCCCATCTTGCAATCCTGTCATCTGAATATTTGATTGTTGCGCCGACCATGTTTGCAGGCTTTTGTCCGGCTTTTGTATCTACAGAACCCATATTCAGAACAGTACCTACTTTTGTATAATTCTCATTAGGCCAACGGGCACAGTTCATCTTTCTTCCGTTTACATATATATCGGGGATTTGTGTTCCGTTTCCGTAGTACGTTCCGTACTGCTTCATGTAACCTAAATTATATTCTCCGAGTTCATCAAGATTTACACTATATACTTTTCCTCTTACACTGACAGGAAGCCTTGACAAAATTTCTCCGTCGATAACCTTTGTGAATTTCGAAGCATCTATGGATTTTCCTCCGATAAACCTAACATTTTCACCATCAGCAGCGCTGACTTTCAACGGCGCATCATCACTTCTCGTATCATCAGCATTAAAGACTATGGAGTTATTAAGGTAATATGTACCGCCTTTCATAACAATATCTACTGCACATTCTTTATTATCTCTCGCTGCAAGCTTTGCTCGGTCAAGCGATTTAAATGGACTTTCAATAGTCCCCCTGTTGTTATCGTTTCCCGACGGAGATACATAATATGTTAAAGTTTCATCTGCTTCGCACATTACATCAGGACAACACAAGGTTAATGCACACGTTAATAATAATGCCAAAATTTTTCTATCATTATACATTTTAACCGTTCCTTTCCAAAATTGTTAAAAATAAGAAAAAATTAATAAAATCAGTCAGTTTATAGTTCTGCCATGTTTTATTTGAATAAAATTAGAAATATAATAATCCTATTTTATTCAATAGCAATTCACTTCTTTTTTTTAAAAACTTTACCTTTTGTACAAATTTATATACTCATTCTTCCAAAAACTTACAAAACTCATATAAAAGTACTAATTATAGTATAAAATACTTTCAATATATTGTCAAGGTTTAAAATCAGTGATATAATTAAGAAAATTAGTACATTTAAGAGGTAAAACAATGAATTCAAATAAATATGTTTCAATTTCCCCATTCGAGCAAGAGCTTATGCATAAAAACAATGCACTCCTGGTACTTCATTCACTTACACCAAAAACTTTTCCTTCCAACACACAAATACATTGGCACGATTACTTTGAAATAGAAATCTTTTTAGACGGTACTGCAGAATATATTTATAATCAGACAAAATATTCCGTAAAACGAGGAGATGCGTTTCTTATAAATTTAAATGATATTCATTCAATATCAATAACAGATAAAATAACAATTTTAAATATCCGTTTTAATAATGATTTCCTTAACAGTGTCATTACTGATTATATATCGCTAAATTCGAGTAAGTTCTATACTCATTTTAACGAGGAAGAAATCTCGGAAATTCTTTCTCTTGCGGAAAGCTTTAAACAAGAAGAAAAAAATGCAAATATTTTCTATAAAATAATGCTTTCAAATATAGTGGAAAATATAGTTATGGTGATAATACGGCATTGCAGTACGAATCAAACAGCAGAAAACATTCCGTCAACCGTTCAAAACGTGGTTTCGCATATAAATTATCATTATAATCAAACCCTATCTTTAAACGAGTGTGCAAGAAAATTTTCCATAGCACCCGATTATCTCGGAAAGCTTTTTAAAAAAAACATAGGTATATCATTCAATGAATATTTAAATCAGACAAGAATAAATCAGGCATGTAAGCTTCTTATGGCAACCGATATGAGTGTAAACGAAATAGCTGTGGAGTCTGGGTATACCTCAACCGAACATTTTATTTACACATTCAAAAAACATCTTGGTACAACACCTTCAAAATACAGAAAATCACGAACTCTTTATGATAATTATTTTTAATATAATGCACAAAACCCTTGCACCTAAACAATTCTGAAACGCTTGTAAGCCGCAATGCGGCTGCGTTTCATAATTGTTCAGCGGTCATTAATATAAAAATCCCGCAAAAACATACATTTTGCGGGATTTTATCTTCCTGAAATTATTATTTCTTATCACAACAAAGCTTTATAAGATCATTAACATCTGCCGTTGCAAGACATTCTACCGTATCCGATGCACCATAATATATCTTTACCTCTCCATTATCCTCCAAAATCATTCCTCCCGGGAAAATAACATTCTGTCGGAAGCCGACATTCATTTCATAATCCGTTTCAGGCGCAATAAGAGGATTCTTGCTCATTCCTATAACCTTATACGGGTTTTCCAAATCGAGGAGCATAATTCCTGCCGTATATCTTTTCTGCCAAGTATTTTCCCAACCGTTTTTGCCTCTTGTTCTATCTATATCAACAGCATGGAATGTTGTGAGCCATCCTTTTTCCGTTTTTACGGGAGGTGCAGCCGGACCTATCTTGTCATTTGCAAAAGGAACATGTTCAACCCCCAATAAAAGTTCCGAATTTCCCCAGAATTTCAAATCCGGTGATTGTGATATCCATATATCAAACCGGTCTATTCCGCCTTTTCCGTAGACCGGAAAAGGTCTTTCAAGACGTGTATAATATCCACTGATTTTTTCAGGAAATAGTACCATATTCCGGTTATCCGGGACTGAAAGCGAAATTATTTCCACCTTATCAATACTTTCATTTACCTTTCCTATTCCACCCCTCACACCATGTAAACTGTCAACAGCAAAGCACATATATATTTCTCCGTCAATAATTGTAAGTCTTGGATCATAAAATCTGCTAATTTCATCTGTTCTTACATCTTCGGCAGTAATTATCGGTTTTTTTTCAGCTTTCCAATGAATCCCGTCATCGCTAAACGCCACGCCTATATTTGTTTCTTCCATTCTGTTTTTTTTAGGATATTCTTCCTCCTTTGTGCCGTAATCATTTCTGAACAACATAATATATCTGCCATCTTTTTTTACTATTCCTGCATTAAATATCAATTCAGCATCGTATGCAATATCCTGTGCGGAAAGAACCGGATTTTCCTCATATCTTTTAATAATTTCACAGCTTTTTAATTCCGGATAAACTTTTCCCATTTATATACAACCTCTTTCTTATTTCAAACCCATTATGGTTTTTATTTTTCATTTTATTGTATTTTTCTAACGCATTTTCCATGTTTTCAGTTGCATCATTTGAGTAATTGATTAGTTTTTCTCTATCTTGAAATACCCTTTTACTGTTCCTCAATTTCAAAACACTATATATTATTTTAACAAAAAAAAATAAAATTGTAAATATAAAAATAAGTCATTTTATTAAGATTATTAGTATATTTAATAATTTATACCGGAATTCTATAAAAACTGAACTGATCGACTTATTTACCATAGTAAATATCAAAGCTATAATTTATTGTTTCATTTGACTTTATCAGAAAAAACGCCTGCCTCTCCAGACTCAAGCTTTTACCGTATGCACCACCGGACACCAAATGTTTGAGTGGGAGAAAATGGCGACTATTTATTCTTAAAAAACATGGTGATTATCAGGCATAGGAGCACATCCTATGCTTTTGGTGTTTATAACAAACTGTATTGAGACCTTTGATAAAAAAGTGTTGTTTTTTTGTTTATAATACAGATTGAAATAATTGTCGAAATATGGTATTACAGATAATGGTATGAGAAATATACGGTTTCATGATCTTCGACACACATGTGCTTCGTTGCTACTGAACAAAGGAAAAGGAAAAGTTACGATGAAGGATATACAAGAATGGCTTGGTCATAGTGATTACAAAACAACGGCAAACATTTATGCCCATCTTGATTTATCATCCAAAACCTTATCTCTCAAGACGCTAACGGACATCATAAAAATAAATTAGAAAATGAACTGATTTTGTATTCTTGACTGTGGGAAATAGATATGGGATATATGATATTTTGTAGTCACTACCTTTCTTCTAGTTCCCTCAAGTTCTCATTGTTTCACCAAGTTTTTTTGATTCCATCCTTCAACTCTCTTCAACGGATTTCGAGTCGAGGCCGTTATAACCACTTCGATACTTCTCCCAATGTATTTAACAGCTCGTACAAAGGGTGTAAATCTTTGGGAACACCCTTTGGGAACTGATAAAATCGAGTATATTAAATTTTAAAGAAACCTTGTAAAATCAAGGGTTTGGAGCGATTCGAGTTCCCAAAACACAAAAGTATTTCGAGTGATTTCGAATCACCAAACAATAAATCCATATAGCAGAATTTAACAGAGTTTAGTGGAAGATAGAACCCATATAAAATAGGGATTTTTACAACGAAAAAAGCGAGAAACACCGCATCATATAAGGGTTCAGTGAAAAAATAGAAAAACACCTGCTTTTTTGCAGATTTTTGGGAATTGATTGGGAACTCTTTGGGAAAAACATTCATCACCTACTATTGAACATTAAAAAACAAGGTGATAAAAGATGAATGTTGTCGAAAACACAAATAATTTGTATGTTACGAAGCAAGAGTTTTGCAAGCTATGCGGAATTTCAGAATCGACTGCATACAAATTAATTAAAAGCAAAAAAGTCAATTTCGAAAAAAAGCGTGACGGTCTGCTTCATTATTACGCTATACCCATTGAAGAAGCGGAACAATATATCCGTGAAAGAGCCAATCGTGGCGTACTTACAAATGAGCAAATATCAAGCATCAAAACCTATTATAGAAACAAGATGCGAGATTACCCCAAAGTGATTGATGCAAAGGACATACGCACAGTTACCGGATACGGTAAAGAGATTATTCGCAAGTGGATAAATAGCGAAAAGATACTCGGTGTTGTTGTCCGTAAGCGTTTCAGAATTGCCAAAGAAGATTTAATTGATTTTCTTGTTAGTCCCTACTATGTGACTATAATACGAAAATCCGAAACCCACATTTCAGACTTTCGCAATATTGGTATTATATAACATTTTTTGACATTTTTCAATAGGCAATATAATAAAATAGAGATTTGTTAAAGAGAAAGAAGGTTGTTACCTCTCAATATGAGGGTGTAGCAACCTTCTTTTTTTATATTAAATGATTTAGGAGGTGAAAACAATGTCATTTGAATTTGAGTATTTCTACGGAAATGAAACAGAGCAATTTTCTTTTTATCGCATTCCCAAAATGCTATTCAAGGAAAAGATGTTCAAAGATGTATCAGCCGAAGCAAAAGTCTTGTATGGTCTTATGCTTGACCGCACGGGATTGTCTGCTAAAAATGGTTGGCTTGATGAAGAAAACCGAGTGTATATTGTTTACACAATAGCAGAGATAATGGAAGATTTGAACTGTGCAGACCAAAAAGCAGGAAAGTTATTGTCAGAGCTTGATACAGTTAAAGGAATCGGATTGATTGAAAGAAAGCGACAAGGCTTGGGAAAGCCGAATATTATTTATGTTAAGAACTTCTATTCAGCATCACGATTGCAGAATAGTGAAAATCACGATTCAAGAGAAGTGAAAATCACGAATCAAGAAATTTCAGAATCACAATTCAAGAATAGTGAAAATCACGATTCAGGACAAGTGAATATAACGAATCAAGAATATCCAAATTCACTACCTAATGATAATAATATAAATAATAATAAAAAAAATAATACTGTTTTTAGTGAAACTCCTATCTTATCATATCAAGACGAAGATGAACAAAAGCCTGATGCGATGAGATGGATGCGAGAGCGAAAAACATACGAAACACTTATTAAAGACAATATCGAATATGACATTATGGTTGAAAGATACCGAAAGGAATGGCTTGATGAAATCGTAGAAATTATGGTTGATGTTGTTTGCAGTAAGGAACCGTATATCAGAGTTAATAAACAAGAATATCCTCACGAGGTTGTGAAAAGCAGATTCTTAAAAATTGACGCTTCACACATTGAGTATATTTATGATGCACTAAAAGATAACACTTCTAATGTCCGAAACATCCGGGCATTTTTAATTACAACTATTTATCGGTCTTTTGAAACTGCAGATAATTGGTATGCTGCAAAGGTGAATTATGACTTTGCAAATCCTAAACCGAGTTGGAATGGTGGCTAATGGATTATTTGTATCGTGAAAATTATGAGAAATTAGCTCAGGCTATTATCTTACAAGCAGTAAGAGATTACAGAAATGGTTGTTATCAAACGAGGTGTTCAATAGAGCGTTTCTTCCGTTCAGAATGGTTTATGGTCCTTACTACTCTCAATGGAGAAATGCTTATAAAAAGATTACAAGAGGAAAGGTTGGTCAGACATGAGTAAGGTTATTGCGATTGCAAATCAGAAAGGTGGTGTCGGAAAAACCACCACAACTGTAAACTTGGGTGTCGGTCTTGCAAACGAAGGTAAAAAGGTGTTGCTTATAGATTGTGATGCTCAGGGCAGTTTAACAGAAAGCTTGGGTTATCAGAACCCGGATGAACTTGATGTAACACTTTCTACCCTAATGCAAAAGACATACGAAGAAAAAGAAATCAAACCGGGCGAAGGAGTCTTACATCACAACGAAGGTGTCGATTTAGTTCTTGCGAATATCGAATTGTCAGGTATGGAAACGGCACTTGTAAACATTATGAGCCGAGAAAGAGTTTTGAAGAATTACATAGATAGTGTTAAGGACAACTATGACTATGTTCTAATTGACTGCACTCCCTCTTTGGGTATGCTTACAATAAACTCTCTCGTTGCATCGGATGAGGTAATTATTCCCGTTCAGGCACATTACCTTCCGCTTAAAGGGTTAGAGCAACTTGTCACAACTGTAACCAAAGTTCAAAAACAGATAAATCCTAATCTGAAATTCGGAGGAATACTTTTAACGATGGTTGATAGGCGAACTCTGTATAACAAGGAAGTTTCGTCTGTGATAAGGCTGAAATACTCAAAATATCTCAAAATATTCAAAACAGAAATACCATCATCAATAAGAGCTGCTGAAGCATCAAGTGTCGGCAAAAGTATCTTTGAATATGACAAAAAAGGCATAGCTGCAGAAGCTTACAGAAACTTCACAAAGGAGGTGCTGAATGATGCCAAAATTAGAAATAAACATAGGTCGGAGTACACTCGATGATTTGTTCAAATCTGATGAAGGAAGAAAAACCGAAGAAATTATACCAATGCAACTTTCTGAATTAAAACCGTTTTCAGAACAACCTTTTAAGGTGCTTGATAATGAAGATATGGACGAACTTGTTGAAAGTATAAAAATAAACGGGGTTCTTTCCCCGATAGTTGTTAGACCGCATCC
>JAXEIW010000202.1:0-27738 GCA_034101885.1 Clostridia bacterium
ATTTAAAAACTTTAATAAATAAATGACGGCAAGTAGTTCAAAAAAAGAACTGCTTGCCGTTTTTGTCGTTTATTGCCGTCAAAGTCGTAAAATAAAAAATATGTAAAATCCGCACACGAACATAACAACCGTCATTTGAAATAAAAATCCCATTCCAAAACCGAGAGAGCCACACCAAAACGGCAAACGCCGTTGAAAAAGATATTTGCCCGAAACCCATCCCCCCTATGTTCACGAAAGGGCGTGCGGAATTACCTGAACAAAAACCGCCCATTTTTCGGTTGACTTTTGGCAATTTGTGAGCCAGAAAAACCGTTCACGAAACCAGTTGTTAAAATGGACACCCCTATTCTTCGTCTGGGATGTACTCCATTATATCCGCAGGTTGGCAATCAAGAACTTTGCAAATCTCATTTAATGCGTCTATTGGTAAATGTTTAACCGCACCAGTACAAATTGCCGAAACGGTCGGCGGTCTGATACCAGTTCTTTCCGCAAGTTCTTTTTGTGTCATTTCACGCATGGCAAGAATAACTTTAACTTTAAATTTAATCATGAAAACACATCCTTTCCTTTTGGTATTATATCACGATTTTCGTAATAAATCAATACTAAAAGCGAAAAAATATTTTGAATTTCGTAAAAGAAATTACGAAAAAAGTATTGACAAATTACGAATTTCGTAGTATAATATAAATGTAGTCAAGGGGAACACCCCACAAAATAAATAATAAACCAAAAGGAGAAAACAAAAATGACAAAGGCAGAACTTATTACAAAAATCGAGGCACTTAATGAATGGGAAGAACTTATGGAACAAGCAAAGGCAGAAGCCGAGGCAATCCGTGACAGTATCAAGGAAGAAATGCTTGAAAGAGAAACCGAAGAACTGATTGCAGGCAGTTACATCATCCGTTGGACTTCCGTATTAAGTAATCGTTTTGACACAACAAACTTCAAGAAAATGTACGGCGACCTTTACAAGGCATTCACCAAACAGAGTGCAAGTCGAAGATTTTCAATCTCTTGTTAAATACAAAACCACTCCGCAGGGGAAACCTTGCGGAGTGGAGAAAGGACAATGTTATGAATTACGGATATGCAAGGTGCAGTACCAACGAAACAAAACAAGACATTAACCGCCAAGTCAGAGAACTGAAAGAGGCAGGGGCAGAGGAAATATTTCTTGAATACGAACACGGCGACAGTAAAATAAAAGACCAACAAAGGGCATTATTTGAAACTGCAACAGAGGGCGACACAATTATAACTCTTGAAGTTCCCAGACTTGCCAGAAGTACAAAACAACTTTGTGAAATAATTGATTTGATACACGATAAACATTTGCGACTTCAAATAGTCGGCAGTATAACTCTTGATTGCCGAAACGGCAAATGTGATCCCATGAGTGAGGCATTTCTGCAAATGGCAGGCGTTTTCAGTCAATTAGAGTTGGCAATGATAAGAGCCAGAGTGCGTTCTGGCATGGAAAATGCCAGAGCAAAAGGGGCAAATATCGGCAGACCGCAAGTAACAAAAGACGATATTCCTGCAACCTTTTTACGACATTATCCGTCTTTGAAGTCTGGCAAATTAAATGTTTCAGAATTTGCCAGAGTGTGCGACATGAGCCGTACAACCGTCTATAAATATGTTTCTCTTTTGGAAAAATAGATAAAATTTAAGTCAGACAATTAACATTGATTACTATAAAATATTAGTGTTAAATGTCTGACTTTATTTTGTTTTTGTTATTTAATTAGTTCAAAGGAACATCTTCCGCCTCACACAACGGCACACAAGTTTCTAAATTTTCCCATATCATAACTTTTACTTTGTCATATGTTTCGGTTGTTGAAAATGGTATTGTGGTTTCTCCTGCGTAAATATAAGGATTTACATAAACCATTTTATTGCCATTGTAACAAGCAAATATTATGTTACTTCCATTTGGAACACTTTTTGGTGTTACTATAAATTGATTATCTTCAAAAGTCGTTTTCGTTGAAGGTAGTGTATAATGAATTGTTGCATTTGTTAATGGAGTATTTGAATCACTTATTGTAATTTTATCCCATTGTGCTTTTGTACCGCCATAAATTACTTCTTTAAGTTGGCTGCATTTATAAAATGCTGATGATTCTATTTTAGTTACTGTTTCTGGAATTGTTATTGTTGTAAGGGAGTTATTATAATTATAAAAAGCCCATTCTCCAATAGTTGTAACAGAATTTGGAATTGTAAAAGTTGTGTCATCTTCTACATACTGAATAAGTTTTGTTTGATTTCCATTATACAAATTTCCGTTTAGTGACGAATAATATGAGTTGCCATCGGCACGTAATTCTTCAAGGTTTTCACAATATGCAAACGCATTTGTTCCTATGGATGTAACGGTGGATGGGATGTCAATAATTGAAATATTACAACCAAAAAACGCATATTTTCCAATAGAAGTCAAACTGTATGGGAGAACAACTCTTGTCATTTTTAAACCATAACAATTATTAAATGCATAATTTCCAATAGATTCTATGTCATCATTTAATGTGATAGTTTCAAGATTTCTAAAATTTTCAAATGCACTATTACCAATGCTTGTTATCCCATCACTTATTATAACTTTCTTAATTTTAGAATCATTACTTCCAAAACTACTCCAAGGTGTTTCTCTTCCACCGTTCCAATCAGGCATTGCACCAGTGCCACTTATTGTAAGCGTTCCATTACTATCAAGCACCCAATTCAAATTGTTGCCAAATGTTCCACTTGTTGCGGCATTTACCGACATTGGAATCAATGTTAATAATAACATTGACAAAATGATTGTTACTTTTAAAATTTTTTTCTTCATGTTCTTACTCCCTTTATATTAAACTTTTGACTTTCACGCAATAAAAAATGCGTGGTAAGAGAAATCTGTACCACGCACAAAAAACGAGGCTTGATTTCATGTCACCACAACAATAATCTCAAAATATGAATATTATACAACCATACCATATTGAAGCCTGCGTTTTTTACAAAACACAAAAGGTTGTATAATACCTTAATGGTAACACAAAAAGAGATATTCGTAAAAATATCCAGATTTCTTTTCTGAAATTATCATTGTGGTGACTATATTATACCACTATTGGATTTTTAAATCAATATATCTTTTCAAATTTCGTCAAATGTGATATAATATTTTTCGTGAGGTGTGCGTTATGGAAGATAAACAATATAAGAAATTTTATAGAAAAGCCGATAAACATTTGAATGGTAAAATTAAGGCGGAACACGGCAAACGAAATAACCACAAAATGAAACCGTATTTTGTTTTACAATATTTACTTAAAAATTCAGACGAGAATCACGCAAAATCGGCTTATGACATTATGGGGTATCTTGAAGAGAACGGAATTGTTGCGGAACGCCGCTCCGTCTACCGAGACATAGAGGAGATTAACAAGGCAAACTTGATAATTCAAGAAGATTATACAGTTGATGAGGCGGAAGAAATTCTTGCCGAGGATGAATATGACGAGGAAAAACTAATCGTCTATGACAAGAGCAAAAAAGGCTTTTATGTTAAACAACGGCATTTTGATATGAATGATATTCGACTTCTGGCAGAGTGCATCTATTCTTCAAAATTTATTGCCGAGGGGCAGGCAAAACGCCTTGTTGATGTTGTTTGTGATTTTGTGAGTGATTATCAAGCCGAGAAAATCAGACACAACGCATTTTTGACCGACAGAGTAAAAACAAATAACAAAAGTGTACTGAATAGCATTTCGGCAATCAACGAGGCAATGAGTACTAAAATAGACGGTTTACCGCATACGCCAGAAAAGATAACTTTTAAATACTTGAAATACTCCATTGACGACATTAACAACCAAGTGGAACGCCGAAAGGGTGCAAGATATACAGTTAGTCCGTTTCAACTTCTTATCAACGACGGCAATTATTATCTTCTTGCATTTGATGATGAAAAGGGCGAAATGCGTACATACAGAGTTGACCGCATGAAAGATGTGCGATACACCAATATTCCAAGAGAGGGCGAGGAAGTTTTCAAAGAGATAGATTTGAAATCATACACACAAAGAGTATTTTCAATGTACGGTGGAGAAGAAAAAAGAATAACATTAAAATTCATAACCCCGCTATTGGATGCGGTTGTTGACCGTTTCGGCACAAAAGATGTTCATTACTCCAAGAGTGACGAAAGACATTTTACTGTTACTGCAAAAATAGAAGTAAGTAATCAGTTTTTCGGTTGGCTTTTGGGATTTGGTAAAAAAGTTCAGATTATTTCACCGCCAGAAGTAAGAGAAGAATTTACCGTTTACCTTGATAAGATAAGAGAAATGTATTAAAGAAGCATAAAAGATGTTAAAAAGATGTTAGTTAGTTGTATGAAAGTAGTATAAAAGTTGTATGTTTTTTGCTTGAAAAATAGGTTTTGACAAACTAATCACATTATGGTATAATGTATGCATGGAATTACATCATTGATGTGACCGACAAAAAAGTAGTACATACAACAAAGCCTTATTTAATCAAGGTTTCCGCATTACTGCACCACCCAATCAAGACCACGAAGTGGGCTTGATATGTTGAAATGATGGGACTTATCGGTATGGGTAACAACCCGATGGTCGGTGCAACGGTTGCGGTTGCGGTTGCAGTTGAAGAAGCAATGAAATAAGCCACTTTTGAGGTTTTAGACTACTGAAATTCCAAAAATTACAGTTAGACACGTCATTTTTAGCAAAATCGCTATGACGTGTCTAACTTTTTTGAGGGTTTAGCTCATCTTCGTAATAGATAGTTTATCTAAAAAAACAAACCGTTTATAAGCGGAAACAGCTAAATTTGTCCCATGCTGCTATGCTTATATGATCATATTTTATTGAATATATTAAGTATTATTTCTTTAAAAACAAGTAGTGACAAAATAATCACTTCGTGATATAATGAAGCAGTCATATTATATTATTTTAGAATTTTCATCTATGATTTGATTAACTTTTTTTGAAAACCCATTGGTAAAACGAGGTACATAACCATGAATAATAAAAAAATAAAGTTACCACCAATTTATAAAAGAAACGGAAAAGATTGTTATCTTGATCCAATCAGAAAAAAATTGATTTATATTACACCAGAAGAAACGGTACGTCAAATGGTAATTTCTTACCTTATTAATGTTCTTGAAGTGCCTGCTGATTTGATAGTTGTCGAAGAACATCTATCTCATTATGGTATTAATACAAATAAAAGAGCAGATATTATAATTCATACAATTGACAAAGAAAATAATCAAAGACCAATTGCTGTTATTGAATGTAAAGCACCTAATGTATATTTAGATGTAAAAGCCCAAGATCAAATGCTTGAATACTGTGATATGTTAGAAGCTGATTATGCCATGATGGTAAATACTGTGGATAAAGAACAATGTTTTGTTTATGACTACGAAAAAAAGAGTTATGTTGTTATTGATGAATTACCTTGCTATAAAAATATGTGTGATGGAAATTTTGATGAATTGGATGTTTTTGGATTACCACCGAGAATAAATTTTTCAGAACTTCAATTTAATTTACAAGATGAATATAACACATACGATGAAGATATATATATTAGCAGGCTTACACCTATGAATATAGCAGTACCGATGTATAATTTGTTGGAGGGATTATTGGATACAAGAGTTAAAATGCCTATCGGGAATTACGGCTTGTTTGAATTGGTAGAAGATTATGGGGTTAGAATGATTTCTTATGGTAATGCATCAGGTGGTAAGTTTTTTGGACCTTATCGTTCTTTCCTTGTTAAAGTAGGAGAAAATACAGAATTTTATTCGATATCAATTACGACATATTGTAAATCCACAAATCCTGAAAAAGTTAAAACTTGTATTTGTGTTGCACATGATGACGAAAAAGAATCTCATCATGCGTTACAACTTGTTGCCGATGATAATCTTGTTGTAGATGGAGATAATATAGATTTTTATCATAACGGAAGAATTGCCATTGGAAATATAGGAAGTGGAAAAATTGATGAACTTCGTTCATTTGTTATAGAACGATATCCGCAGATTGTATTAGGGAAAAGTTTTTTTCTGGGGCGATTAGTGCATAATCGTTTGTGGCAACTTGACGATCCCGAAATAATTAATTTAATTGTTAATTTAATATCCTATGCAATGATTAGAGATGAATATCGCGATTATGTAAAGAGTAAAAAAAATGTATTGAAGTAGTATAAAAGTTATATGTTTTTTGCCTCAAAAATAGGTTTTGGCATACCCATCACATTATGATATAATGTATGCATGGAATCGCATCATTGATGTGACCGACAAAAAGTAGTACATAGGAGCAATGCCTTATTTAATCAAGGTTTCTGCAATACCGCATCCCCCAATCAAGACCACGAAGTGGGCTTGATATGTTGAAATGATGGGCTTGATTGGCATGGGTAACAACCCAATGGTAGGTGCTACTGTTGCGGTTGCAGTTGCTGTTGAAGAAGCTATGGAATAAGACGCCTTTGAGGTTTTAGACATTTGAAAAATTGAATTTTACGGTTAGACACATCATTTTCAGTTTTTTCTATATGATGTGTCTAACTTTTTTCATATGAAATTAAATTTTATTCTTGTTCCGTAAATGCTCTATTATTCTGTAAACCAGCTTTACATCATCATCTTTTAATCCTTTTGTGCTTATGCTTTCTTTTTCGTCTATTCCCAACAAATAATCCGTAGAAATTTTGAATATATGCGAAAGCTCTACAAGATATTGGGTAGATGGAGTGGATATTCCCATTTCCCATGCATTAACACTTGAACGTGTAATACCCAATTGTTTTGCCAATTCGGTTTGAGTCAATTGTTTTTCATCTCTTAAAAATTTTATTCTTTCCGCTATCATGTTACACCTGATTTTTGGAGCAATAAGGATTTCATATTTGTTGCAAAGAAATGATTTTTTTGCGTAAATCTACTGTAAATCCATAAAAAGTATAATTTTTCTAAATGCTATTGAAAATCGCATTTATTCAGTGAGCATTATATACCTTCTTTATACCGAAATTATAAGATGTTGTCAGCATATAAACGAAGAGTCCGTAAAAGCAGAAATGACTCATCCGTCCCGCGGAATTTGAGTCATTTCTTTTTTATAAGACTGTTTAACAGAACAGCCCCTTTTCCATTAAGGGGATAAATGTATTTTGTGAGGTTATTAATATTATTGACCTAAAAAATTTTTTTATTCGTTTTTGATTACCGTTATAAAATATTATCTTATTTAATGACTGCTGAATAAATATTTTGCTCCCAAAATATTTATTCAGTGAGCATTACTTATCCCAATACTTCATAACAGCTTCATGAGCCGATTTCTTTGCAATTGCTATTTCTTCCTCTGTTACCGGCACATCAAAATCTCTGAAAGAAACATTTTCTGTTGTATTTCCTGTCAGAACCTCATACCATACAAGCCCGAGGGTATATCTTCCCAAACCGAGAGATGCGTGGAACGTATCTCTGTGAACTTTTTCTATGCCGTTATCGAGAAGCCTGTCAAATGCCTCTCCCGAGGGAATTATACCGTAAGCGTTAGTGTCTGAACAAGCTTTATTATATGAATTTATTATATCCTTTAACATATCATGATAGTCATTATAACCCAATTCTTTTGTAAGCCTGTCACTTCCTTGTTCATACGCCCAGGTCTGATGAATAAGAAGCTTTGTTTTGGGAGCATATTTTCTTATATATTCCGCAACGAAATTAAGATAGGGCTGATAGGTATCATAAAACGGGGATTGGTGGCTGACCTGCTGAATGGTTATATAGTCCCATCCGTTCCATGATTCGGAAAGCAGTGCATCCTTTATCGAAACATAAAATCCCGTTCCTTCGCCGTTAAATTGCAATGAATAATTTGGTCTGTTCTCCAATGCATTAATATAATGCTCGCTCAGAGGGCATCCGCCTATATACAAGTTTACCGACTTTAAATCCACTCCGGCGGATTTTGCAATACCGTGCAAATATCTTGTTGCATCCTGTGAAAAACTGTTTCCGATTGATAATACTTTAATCATTTTAATTCTCCAATTCTCCGTCCTCGGACGGCACAAATAATTTTTAATATATATTTTCCCATAAATATTTTATTTGGGATCAACCTCATCGGTTGTTAAGCGATATTTAAGATTACCGGCAAATGAGTTATCCGGATTTTTAAACAGAACTCTTATTTTTAAATCATCGGGAGTTGCTTTTGAAAGAATAAACAATCTGTTAATTCCTTCTTTGAGTCTGATATTTTCAGAGGTTATCCTTTCACCGTTTATATATAATTCATATGGTCTTGATGAATCAATCTCGACTTTATAATCTTCACTGATTTTAGTGTCCCCCAAGTCAGAGGGATTCCTCAGCGAATGGACAAAGGCTGTTAAAAACATAGTGTTTCCCGCACTGTTTTCAATATTTAAATAGCCGGTTTTTCTGTCCCTTTCGGTCTTTTTCATCCAACCATATAATCCTTCACCGAGATTATTCAATGAAAATACCGGATCGGAATAATACTCAAATGCCCTTTGAAAGTCCTGATAAGGCATATACGGCAATGCCATTATGACTTCAAGCGCATTTTCTGTGTCCCCTTTAATTATATCGACAGCATCATCTTTAAATGTGGCACACAGATTATCAAAAATTCTTGTATATACCCGCAGTGATTTTGCGTATTGAGCGTCATTCTTAAACTGAACGGCAATAGCCTCTCCCCTACCTATTTCCTTTGAAATCATATAAGGACGAGATTCTTTCTTGTTAATATGGTTATATTCAACTATAGCACGAAGTTCAAATTCTGCCGAATACTGATTTACAAATTTATCCTCCCATATAGTACCCTCTACACTCGCCATCAGTATTTTTGAGTCTTTACTGTCAATGGAATTAAGTGCAAGCTTTTCATTTGTTACAACTCTTTGTGATATATTTGGCTTGTCAAATCCGAACAGATCAACTACAGATAACCCCTTTACATACCTATCGGTATAGTCGACCGTTAAAATATAGCTGTATTCAGGCGTGATTTCAACCTTTTCTCCGAACAGTACGGAAAGTCCTTTTTCGTCCTTATTTTCTGACGGCATAACAAGAACCTTAAGTCCGTTTTCTGTTTTCTTTCTTATATCATAGGCAACGTCTTGCAGCTTATCTGCCGAAATAACAAGCAATTCACCGCATATTTCGGACGGAGTATTGCAATACTTGCAGTCAAGCTTAATATTCTCCAGCAGTTCTTTATCGGTATCATTCACTATTGCAGAGGTGTTTATTGTTTTTACCTTCTTTTCCGATGCATATTCAAGCATATTTCTAAGAAGCAGCGCCGCTTGGGGAACATTATTGATGTTATCCGTAATTTGAAGTTGGTTTGCGATAATAATACCGCTTTTGTTTTTATATTCAAGCAATGGCGACCACAAATCCCCGTCATCTCCGAAGTCGCCGAAGCTGCATTCCAAAAGCATATTGTAATTTCCCTCAACAGGTTTTTCAAACGCTGCCTCAATAAACGGTACAGGGCCGTATTCATAGGCCTTTTCATGCCAGTAAATCAAATCATTGTCGGACAATCCTTTCAAAACAGGATGTGAATAGTCGCTTGCGTGAGCTCTCAGAAAATCTTTTTTATTTAGCCGCATTGTGCCGAAGCTGTAACCAAACTGTTCAAGAATTATAATATTTCCGCCTTTATTTATAAATTGTGAAATTCCCTTTTGAAGAGTCTTTTCTTCATCTTTTATGTATGCACCGATTATAAGTATATCTGCATCTATTTTCGTATCTGTTGTTAAGTCAACCTTTTGACAATCGGGAGCAAACCTTGAAATAATATTAAAGTCCTTGTCACTGCCATAAAGCGCAACCCGTTTGTCTGTAACCTTGTCGGTTTTAAGAGCTGTCGGATAAATGCTGTAATCCTTGTTCATTGTAAACATTAATACATTGTCATGGTAAAGCTCACAGGTGAATTTAAGCGGTGTTTTACCCGATACCTTTTCCGGAGTGAAGATAACTTCCCTTATTTCATATTGCCCCGGAGCTTGAATAAACTCTTCGGTTTTTTCAAATATATTCTTACCGTTTTCAACTGCCTTTATAACAAGCTTTACATTTTTAGCCGAAAGGGTATCGTTGAATACATATAGGTGTCTTATAATTTCTTTGTCGTCATAGAAGGAGTGATTGTATTCATCGCAAAATACTGTAACCGCCCTCATTCCCTCTTTGGCATATTTAAAAGTAGGATTGGGGACATATTTAGGATAATTCTCCGGAAGATTGCCATTGTTTATAGTCAAGGAATACTGCGGTATTCTTCTTGGTTTAACTCCCAATCCCTCTAAGCTATCCCATTTAAGCTCTATATCTTTTTCGGGCATACTCTTTTCAAAATAATGAGCAAAGTTAAAGGAAGAAATACCCGAAACATTTTCTTTTCTTGCATATTCCATGAACAGCTGTTCCTTTAATGCTATACCCTCCGCACAATATTCACTGTCGGTATATGTTTTCAATCCGAGATACATACTTGAATTCTGAGGGCAGATATACCATAATCCGCCATGCTCGCCTATTGTCAGCGGAGTTTTTCTGTCCCATTGATTCACCATACCGTCAATATTGTAATGAAGGCTTGCAATCTCTGTGTGTTCCTTGTCGATAAGTCTGTTATCGCCGTCTAAAGAAATCAATCTTCCCGAACGGTCGCATTTATGGAATATATCCATAAGCTCAGGAACGTGCTTTTTATATTCATCTCTGCCGTCAACCCATCGCATTTCGTTTTGCAGACTCCATATTACAACTGAAGCATGGTTTTTATCTCTGTGTACAAAATGTCTGATATGGTCGGCACAATTTTTCAGATAAGACGGATTTGAAGCGTCCATAGATTTGCCCGAACCGTATATGGCGGTTTCGTCAACAATAAGTATTCCCGTTTCGTCGGCTGCATCAAGATAATATTCCGGATGAGGCTCTGCGTGGTATCTTATTGAATTAACTCCGTTTTCCTTACACATTTGACACCAGTTAAGAGCATATTCCTTTGTTTGTTGACCGGCTCCTTGAAAATGCCAGGAATCTCCTCGCAAATTAACTCTTGTTCCGTTTAATATAAAGTTCTGACCTTCTGCCCAAAATTCTCTGAAGCCGAAACGCTGACACAAGGTATCAATAACTTTATTATTGCTTATTAAAGAAATCTCCATATTATATAAATGTGGATTTTCGGTATCCCAGTAAACAGGATTTGCCCATTCTTGAGATATTACAATTGAAGCATCTGCATTTTTATCTGCAAAAGCAGTTTCTTCCATTGTTTTTACAACATTGTCGCCGTCCTTAATATTAACATTAATTTTTATATTTTCGTCGCAAGAGGTTGTGTTTGCAACATCTACATATACCGATATTTTTTTATTTCTCACCGATGTAGCTATCTCGACATCGGAAATGTTTATATAAGGCTTTGTATATAGGTATGCGTCCTGCCAGATGCCCCTTGCCGCTTTTCCAAACCATGAACCCACAAGTCCGGTAGATTTTTTCTGACCGCTCGGTATCTCACATTCATCAAACTCGCAGCAAGCAACATATAGGTCGTTTTCTTCATCCTCTTTTACCTTGTCTGTAATATCAATATAAAGAGGAAGAAAAGCTTCAAGCCACTCTGTCAGTTTTTCTCCGTTTAGATATACGGCGCTTTTATGAGCTATGGCATCGAATCCCAGAAAAATCCTCTGCCCTTTCATTTCCTTGGGGACGCGGAAGGTTCTGTGTAATATGCCGGCCTCTGCATCAGACCATTCCTTCGGATAATCAAATACATTCATCGGATCAAAATTGTATTTATCCAAATACAAACCCTTTACATGACCTCTCCAGCTTGAAGGAACGATGCATTTTTCTTTCTCATAGACTAATTTTTCAGGTAATTCACATGAAAATTTGTTTTCATATATGGGCATAAAATCCCATTCTCCGTTAAGATATATTTTTTTTCTTGTCATGTTAATCCTCCATTCTGCCGCTTTGCAGGCGTTTAACAACGGGAATATGTACTATATTAATGATTGACAAACAATTCTGAAACGCAGCTGCATGGCAACTTACAATCCTTTCAGAATTGTTCGGGTGCAAGGGTTTTGTGCATTTTTGCAAAACCATTTGTTCAGCAGACAATATATTAAACGTTTCCCGATACAACACAAATTTTCTTTCTCACTGTTTCAGTGCAAATTATACCATATGCAACCCCTTATGTCAACAAAAAAATAAACATAGTTCAAATTTAATCGGTATTTTATTTTCAATCAAAACGGTTTTGTTACGGTATATATTTGCGAACGGTGCCATACATCTTATTTTGTGCAAATAATTAAAATAAATAGTTAAAAAATTGTAAACATTTATTCCGATTTGTTGACATATTAATTTACAAGGTTTATGATTAAATTTATGAAAATATTTTGAAAGGAATGGAAAACATGATAGAAGTTAAAGGTCTGACCAAAAAATACGGAACACGCACTGCCGTATCCAATCTTTCCTTTACCATAGAAGAAAATCAGGTATATGGTTTTCTTGGACCGAACGGTGCCGGAAAGTCAACTACAATGAACATGATTACGGGATGTCTTTCGGCGACGGAGGGCTCGGTGGCAATTGACGGATTTGATATTTATGAAAATGCCGTTGACGCAAAAAAGCGTATAGGATATTTGCCGGAAATACCGCCGTTGTATGTGGACATGACTCCCGCAGAATATCTTGCGTTTGTTGCAGAAGCAAAAAAAGTGGAAAAATCCGAAAGGAAATCACAAATAGAATCGGCAATGGAGGAAACGGGAATTAAAAACATTAAAGACAGATTGATTAAAAATCTGTCAAAGGGATACAGGCAAAGAGTCGGTATTGCCCAGGCACTGATTGGGAACCCTTCCATAATAATACTGGACGAGCCTACGGTAGGTCTTGATCCCAAGCAGATTATAGAAATTAGGGATTTAATAAAAAAACTCGGAGAAAAGCATACCGTTATTTTGTCGAGCCATATTTTATCTGAGGTTCAGGCAGTATGCGATAAAATACTTATTATTTCAAACGGCAAATTAGTTGCCTGCGACACTCCCGAAAATCTGGAGAATTTGTTTGCCGGTTCAAAAACCGTTAAGCTGACTGTCAGAGGCGACGGCGAAAAAATAAAGACGGCTTTAAGAAGTATTCCGGAAATTAAAAATATCGATTGTACGACCGCCGGTGATAAAACAATGGTTGAAATTAAAACAGACAAGGATTGCGATATTGCGGAAAATGTATTTTTTGCCCTTGCGGACGCAAGACTTCCAATCTTAAGGATGACAGAGGAAACGGCAACACTTGAAGATATATTCCTTGAGCTTACCTCAATCGACAGTGAGTCGGAAATCGGTAAGACATCGGTTTCCGAGGAAATTGTTGAATCGGAAACAGATAATACAGACAATTCCGAAGAAATTTATGAGGAAAATGAGGAAACATCGGAAGAAGAGGAGGCACAAGATAATGAAAGCAATATTTAAGCGAGAATTTAAATCTTATTTTGATAATATTTTGGGATATATATTCTGCGCATTTATTCTTTTGTTTGCGGGAATATATACAATGGCATTGAACCTTAAATCGGGATCTGCCAATTTTGAATATGTATTGGGCAACATGGCATTTATTTTTCTTATTGCAGTTCCCATTCTTACAATGAGAGTGGTAGCCGAGGACAGAAAGCAAAAAACCGATCAGCTTCTGTATTCATTGCCTGTAAGCATGACGGAAGTTGTTATGGGAAAATTTCTTGCTATGATGGCAGTTCTTTTGATACCTGTTGCAATTATAGGCACATATCCGCTTATACTGTCGGCATTCGGCAAAATAAGTCTGTTTGCCTCATACGGATCACTTTTGGGATTTTATCTGCTCGGCGGAAGTCTTATAGCAATGGGAATGTTTATCTCATCTCTTACCGATAATCAGGTAGTTGCGGTTATAGCAAGCTTTATAGTAATGCTTTTGAATTATTTTATCGGAACACTGGCAGATTATATTTCCTACAGCGCAAACGCTACATTTATAGCTTTTGTTGTTATTATTGTTGCTGTTGCTTTTATTTTATATTATATGACAAAAAACTCGTTGCTTGCCGTTATTGCCGCAGCCATAATGGAAGTATTTTTGATTATAATTAAAGTTTCCAATCCCGACTCTTTATACGGAGTATTTCCGAAGATAATGAACAAGATTTCGGTGTTTGAAAGATTTTACAATTTTCCGAACGGAATGTTTGATATTACCGCAATAGTTTATTTCTTGGCAGTTATTGTGCTGTTCGTATTTTTTACGGTTCAGTCTATGGAAAAAAGGAGATGGAGCTAATGAATTTCAAGAATTATTTCAAAAAAGAAAATATACAAAAACAATTTACCCAAAAGAGTTTTCGTATCGGAGGATACAGTGCATTGGCGTCTGTCGTCATTATTGCAATTGCAGTATTTGTAGTTCTTACCGTTGACTCTCTTTCATCAAAAAACACAAAAATAGACATGACAAGCACAAATATCTACAGTCTTTCGGAGGAATCTGTAAACATTGCAAAATCGGTCGATAAGGAAGTTGTTATTTATTATATCGTGCAAAACGGTACAGAGGACACTTATATCAGCAATATGCTCGACAAGTATGCAGGCTATAACAAAAAAATAAAGATTGATATAAAGGATCCCGTTGTAAATCCTAATTTCGCCAAAAATTATACAAGTGAAAACATAAGCAACAATTCGCTGATTGTTACCTGCGGATCAAAGAGCAGATATATTCCTTACAATGATATATACAAAACAGAAACAGATTACAGCACATATTCGCAGACAACAGAGTATGACGGCGAAAATCAGATAACAAGTGCAATAAATTTTGTTATAAGCGATGAGCTGCCGAAAATGTACCAGCTGACCGGACATGGAGAAAAACCTTTGTCAAGCGGTATATCCTCCGTAATCGAAAAACAGAATATAGAAACAGAGGATATAAGCCTTTTAAGTATGGAAAGCGTTCCCGATGACGCTGATGTTATTATTTTAAATAATCCCACATCGGATATATCGGAGCATGAAAGGGATTTGCTTTTGACGTATCTTAAAAACGGCGGTAAGATGTTTTTGCTCACCGGCTATACCGGAACGGAAATGCCCGTATTGAATGAGCTTATGAAAAATTACGGAGTTACTGCGGATAACAAGCTTGTGGTAGAGGGAGATAAAAATAAGTGCCTCGGAGGATATAATTATTATCTTCTTCCGGATATGGAAAGCAATACAATTACCGATCCGTTAATGAACAAAAAATATTATGTGCTTTTGCCTTTGGCTCATAATATTATCAAGGTTGACGGTGATACAACGGCAGATGTGAAAGAAATATTAAAAACATCGAACAAGGCTTACACAAAAACCGACGCATATAATGCGGAATCTTTGGATAAGACCGAAAATGATGCGGAAGGACAATATACAATAGGTGTAACTATAACCGACAAAAACGATGATAAAGAAACAAAAATTGTATGGATTTCATCGGCGCAGCTTTTGGACGATAATGTAAATCAAATAGTTTCCGGCGGAAATCAGGATTTGTTTTTAAACTCCGTCAACTGGATGTGTGAACGTGAAGAAAGCATTGCAATTCACGCAAAATCATTGCAGAGTGAAAATCTTGCGGTAACCTCCGGTGCAATAACCTTATGGAGTTTAGTGTTTATATTTATAATACCTGTTTTGTTTATCGCAATAGGAATATATGTTAAGATGAGAAGAAAGAAAAATTAATTTGGGAAAGAGCTGATTATATGAAGAAAGATACTAAAATAATTATACTTCTTGCTATTTTGCTTGTATGCGTTGCTGCCTTTAAATTAACAGGTTATTATAATGACAAAAAAGAAGAAACTCCGTCGGTTGATTTTGTGGACATAAACCGGGAGGATATTGTCAAAATAAGCTGGAATTATGCCGGCACCGATTACACAATTGATAAAGAAACCGGAGTATGGCATTGGTCAGGAGATGAAAAATTTCCCGTAGATGAGGAAAAAGCCGATAATATGGCGCAGAAAATTGCCGATATTACAGCGTCAAGAGCGCTTGAAGAAGAGGATTTAAGCGAATATGGTCTGAATGACAGTGAAACATCGATAGAAGCTGTTACGACAGACGGTGAAAGCTATACTTTCAAAATAGGTAACAATAATGACCTTACAAACGAAAATTATGTAATGCTTCAAGGTGACAGTAAAATATATATGGTGGCAAATACCTTTGCCTCAGCTTTTGATAAATCCATAAACGATCTTCTGAAAACAGAGGAAATTCCTAAGGTAACTAACGTAAATAAAATCAGTATTGTCATCGAAGGCGATATGGTGAAGGAATACAAAAAGTCAGAGGACGGCACATGGACCGACGGTGCTCAAACTCTTGATGAACAAAAGGTTACCTCCCTTGCAGACAAATTCTTAAATTTGAGCTGGGAAAGATGCGAAAGCTATAATGCAAGCGACGAAGTCAAGTCGGAAAAAGGGTTTGACAATCCCTATGCAAAGGTATCCGTTTCGGGAGAAGATGGCGAAGAAGCGGTACTTCTGTTTGCAAAGGATGAATACGGCGTACTTTATGTCAAGCTTGACGGCTCAAATATGATTTATAACGTAAATCTTGATATATTGGACAGTGTAGATATTAATACGGAGGATTTACTGCCCGATGAGGAGGAAACTTCCGAAAAAAGCTCCGAAGCTGAAGAACAATAATAAATATATTATAAAGCATAAAGACTGCCCGGCAGAAATTTCCGGGCAATCTTTATAAATTGTAAATATGCTGTTGCAAAATTAATTTTATTTATCCTATTTAATGACTGCTGAACAATTATGAAACGCAGCCGCATAGTGGCTTACAAGCATTTTAGAATTGTTTGGATGCAAGGGTTTTGTGCGTTTTTGCAAAAAAGCTTGCATCATGAATAAATATTTTTCTCCCAAAATATTTATTTCAGCAGACGTTATCAATGCGAACTGTGTAAAATCTTTGGTTTTACACGAAAAATTTTGACAACAGTCATAATTTTTCTAAATGCGATTGAAAATGGCATTTATTCAGTGAGCATTATTTCAGATAACACCATATCATTTGAAGAAATATGCAAAAAATTAGATGAAAGCTGTCTTTTGGCGAAAAAATAGGAGAAATTCAATACAGTTACGGAAATGTGCTTATCTATTTCTATTTGAATTGATATTAGGAATGACAACAGAAAAATGATTAATTGGAGGATTCTATTATGATGCACTTACTTCTCATCATTATTTATTTGGCGTTTATCGGTATGGGTTTGCCCGACTCTATGCTTGGCGCAGCGTGGCCAACTATGTATCCCGAACTTGAAATATCCGTTTCATTTGCAGGAGTTATATCATTTATCATCGCCATCGGAACTATTATTTCCGCACTGTGTGCCGATAGGCTTATCGCAAAATTCGGCACAGCAAAAGTCACTGTTTTTTCGATAGCTTTAAGCACACTGTCTCTTTTCGGGTTTTCTGTGGCAAGCAAATTTTGGATGCTGTGCGTGTTTGCACTTCCGTACGGTCTTGCCGCCGGCAGTATTGATTCGGGTCTAAACAATTTTGCTGCGTTGCACTACAAAAGCCGACAGCTCAGTTGGTTACATTGTGCTTGGGGAATCGGCGCTATTATCGGCCCTTACATACTCGGCTTTGTGCTTTCAAGCGGTAGTGGATGGAGAGCGTCATACCGCATTCTTACCTTGATAATGTTGATTCTCTTTATAGCTGTGATGGTTAGTCTTCCTTTATGGAAAAAAGGAAACGGAAACACCGACTTGGAAGAAACCGCAACACATATTCCGCTGAAAAAGCTGATTCGTTTGCCGGGTGTTAAAGAGGCAATGCTTGCGTTTTTTTGCTATTGTGCACTTGAACAAACCGTAATGCTGTGGGCGGGCAGTTATATGGTGTTGAATAATAATATTTCTACCGATGCTGCTGCTCGCATGGCAAGTTTGTTTTTTATAGGGATTACGGTCGGCCGAGCAATATGTGGTTTTCTTACAATTAAATTTAGTGACGACACGCTGATTCGTACAGGTTACGGAATAATCGGAGCAGGTATCCTTGCAATGCTTCTTCCGCTTGGCAATTTCTGTACCTTTGTGGGGCTGATACTGATCGGTCTTGGCTGTGCTCCGGTATATCCGTGCACAATTCACGCAACACCGTTGCATTTCGGCAAAGACCGCTCGCAATCTGTAATAAGCATACAGCTTGCAAGTGCTTATACCGGAATTTGCCTTATGCCTCCGTTGTTCGGTCTTATTGCCGGAAAATTCGGAGTATTCCTGATGCCGCTTTATCTTACCGCAATTCTTACACTGATGATCATTATGCATACAAGAATATTGAAACTTACAGAAACAAAGGAGATACAAAAATGACTGTTCTTGAAAAGATGAAAAACGGAGTGCTTTACGACTGTTCCGCCGACGCAATTCCGGAGGAATTGAATCAGAAACTTGCCGAATGTAAGGAGCTGTTATACGACTTCAATCATTCTCGCCCGGCCGAGGTGAAAAAACGTGATGAGATCATTCGTAAGGTGTTTGCCGAGGTGGGTGAAAACTGCTACATCGAGCCTCCGTTTTACGCAAATTGGGGTTGCAATATGCACGTCGGAAAGGATTTTTATGCTAACTTCAGCCTGACGGTCGTAGATGATGCGGATATTTACATAGGTGACAGCGTTATGATCGCACCGAACGTTACGATTGCAACCGGGACGCATCCGGTGTCTCCGGAGCTCCGAGAAATGGTTTACCAATACAATCTTCCCGTAAAAATCGGAAACCGAGTATGGATAGGTGCGGGCAGCATAATTCTTCCCGGTGTTACAATCGGTGACAATTCGGTAATAGGTGCCGGTAGTGTGGTGACAAAGGATATTCCCACAGGTGTGGTTGCTGTTGGTAATCCATGTCGCATTATGCGTGAAATAAGCGAACACGATTACGAATATTATTACAAAGACCGTAAAATAGAATTTGATTTTAAACGGAAATATTTTAAAAAATAAATGCTTTTTCTTATTTAATGACTGCTGAACAATTATGAAACGCAGCCGCACAGCGGCTTACAAGCGTTTCAAAATTATTTTGGTACAAGGATTTTGTGCATTTTTGCAAAAAATCCTTGCACCATGAATAAATATTTTGCTGCCAAAATATTTATTTCAGCAGACTTTCTCAATGCGAACTGTGTAAAATCTTTGATTTTACACGAAAAATTTTGACAATAGTCATAATTTTTCTAAATGCGATTGAAAATCGCAATTATTCCGCATAAACCTTGCCTATCGTGCCGTACCCGATGCCTCCCCTCGGAGTGATTTTCGGATAATTGGGATTTAATGTCATTTTTACCTCGCGTGTTAAAAGAGCCGTGTCGGCAACATATTCTCCGCTAAAGCTTATATTTTTTAAGTAAATTTCATCAGCATGGCATACAGCGTCGGGGTCGAACACTTCACCCCAGTCATCGGGGTTATCCGAACCGTTTTTCCATACCGCAGAAAGCGGACCTACATTTATAAGCCGAACATCCAGCTCTGCACACCGATTTATTGTGTTCTTTATGAAAATATCCTCCATATACAGTCTTTTGCAGTTTGAACAGATTTCAAAAAGGCTTTTTACGGGAAGATCACCGAAGCCTGATGTGGACACTTTAATAAAGGAAATATTTTTAAAAAATATATCCTCGATTGTTCCTACCGTTCCCGAAACGTCATTGGTGCCTCTTGATGCATTTGAAATGTTGGGCTGGGCGTAGAGCTTAAATGTATACATTCCGCTTATATTTTCCAAAACACAATTTCTTATGTCGCAATCGATACGTGTACCGTTTTCAAATATCTTTTGCCCGAGCAAAAGCCGAAATTCGTTTCCTGTCCCCTTTATATCCTCAACTACTATATTTTCTATGCTCCCGAAGGTGATGGCAGAAGTATCCCAGTCCCAGGCATTCATTGCTACCATATCATCGCCCATTTTATCTCCGCGGATATGCTTTATCCATCCGTATTCGGCAGGACCGTTCACATGTACACCATCTCTGTTGTTATCGTTGAAGTCTATGTTTTGCACAACAAAATTCCTGCAGTCGCATATTTGAATACCATAGCTTGAGTCGGTGGTGCCTCGCGGGCCGCATATTTCCGAGTCATATATTTTCATGTTTTTTAATTGCACCTGCTCTACTCCGCAAAGTATTACCGCTCCGAGCGAGCCTTTGATTTTTTTATCGCTGTCGGTATAACACCTTTGTCCTGTTTTTATATTCCATATTCCACCTTCAATGCTTATGTTCCTGTCGCGTTTGCTTTTATCGGTCACGCCATACGCGCCGTCTTGTATATGCTCGTTTCTTATTAGACAGGTTTCGGAGCTTCTGCTCTGCATAAGAATTTGTCTTTCATCAACCTTAAGATGGCAGTTTGAAGAAAGAATAATAGGATTGTCGAGAACAATCGGTTCTCCTATAAAGGGTATAAATACATTGTGATGCTTTAAAAGCGCTTTTTGAATTTCTTCACCAGTTATGTCGCCGCTCATTTCATACCATTCCTCTATATGAGAAGCCATCTCGATTTTTTCGATAATGGCTTTTTTTAATTCCATATAATTCTTCATGTTTTTTCCTCCTTATAAATCGGTTCGGATTTATCCCAAAATATTTTTTATAATTAATTCTCACTGAATAAATGCGATTTTAAATAACATTTAGAAAAATGATGACTATTGTCAAAATTTTTCGTGTAAAATTAAAGATTTTACACAGTTCACATTGATAAAGTCTGCTGAAATAAATATTTTGGGAGCAAGTATTTATTCATGATGCAAGGTTTTTTTGCAAAAACGCACAAAACCCTTGCACCTAAACAATGCTGAAACACTTGTAAGCCGCTATGCGGCTGCGTTTCAGAATTGTTCAGCAGTCATTAATTATACCACAGCAAAAATGAAAAATTAATACATTTGCCGTGATTTGCCACGGTTTTTGAACCGGTTAATAATTCGTTAATTCTATGAATAAATTGTGAATAAACAACAAATTTTGTTAAATTATAATTTTTGTTCGTGGTAAAATATACTTTTAAATATCCGGTAACTTTCATTAGATCATGATAAATTTAAAGACAATCATTACAATTAATGACTGCCGAACATTCATGTCATGAACATAAAAGCAGCATTTTAATGCTGTTTTTATGTGTGAAATTGAAAATTTCACACTAATGATTTCGCAAAACCATTTGTTCAGTAGACATTACAATTAGAAATATGATAATTTTCAGAAAAAGAAAAGAACAGATTAATCTGTTCTTTTCTCTATGAAAATAGTTAATAACTAAGCCTAAATCTTTGTTATTATTTGCTCAACAATGCTTTTTGAGCTTCTTCAAAACCTGTTTCAACTGTTTGAGCTACATATTCATTGTTAGGACCAAAGTAGAAAGCGCCGCTTCCTGCAAAGTCATGTCCCGGATAAAGAATTTCAGGAATTCTCCAGAAAGATTCTTTTTGTCCGTTAACTATGAACTTATAACCTTTAGCAATCAATGCATCGTGTAAGCATGAATCCTGAATGTTATCACCGGATAAAGTAACTTTTAATACTCTAATACCGTTACCAACTTTTGGATTAGCTTCTGTTACTGAAGGAATAGCTTCAGCTGATGTTTCAGTTGAACGATAGATGCCTGTTGCTCTTCCATCTAAGTACTTTTCTTCATAAATTGTGTATGGATATTCAGCTTCAGGCCAAGCAACCTTCCACTCAACCTTCGGATGAGCAACTCCGCCTGTGTATCTGAATACATATGGCAAGTTAGTTGTCTTGTCTACCAATACATCCTTTGTCATTGTGATAGTATCTTCATAACCGCCTGTTACAGTTGAGAATGACATACCAGGAACTGCATCAACAGCTTCTGTAACTGACTTGTTGTTTGAGAAGATATTGAATCTGTCATAATACAAAGCATTTGTATAATCTGTTAATGAACCTTTTGTTAAATCATAATCATTTTCTGAAGGTCTGTAATCGTAATCAACAGTTTTGCTTGTGTATACATTATCAACACCGTCAAGAACGTTCATATCGTATTTAGCAACAACTTCTTCTCCAACTTTCTTTTGACCTTCAGCAGGTGTTTCAACAGCAGCACCGTTTAACAATACGCCGTTTACGCACAATACTTGGTAAATTCTGTAAGGATATTCTTTTTCGTAACCAACAGTTACCCATTTAACATCCTGTGAATTTCTTGTTTTCTTTGCAATTACATCATCATAATATTCAGGATGATATCCTGTTGCATTGCTCTTCTTTGACATTTCATCAAGCTTGTCACCCAAAACCTTCATAGGAACAATTGTTTGAGTAGCACCTGTGTAATAGTTAGGTCCTTCCAATGTTTCCCAAGCGTATTGAGGAATAGCGTTATTGAACATATCATACTTCCAATCAGCTTCTTCACCTGCTAAGAAAGCATCTGTAAACTTACCATCTTTGTCTGTAACAGCATTGTAGTATGCATCAATTAAGCTGTCAAGCTCTGTGTATCCAACAGGAGCATCTACAACCTGACCTGCCAATGCAGAATATACATTGTAGTAGTTCATTACTTTGCCGTCAACAACAACAAATCTGTCAAATCCAACTACAGGGAAAGAAACCTTGATATCTTCCTGCAAACCTGCGTATCCAACTACATCGGAAGGCTTATAAGCGCCGCCCTCTAAGCTTGAATACAATCTGTGATAAATATCATATGGAGCTTTAGCTTCCCAGAAATCAGGTCTTAATTCTACAGCAGCATTTGCATAGTTTCCGGAATATCTTGTTAAACCGGTCTTTTTGCCGTCAAGAACCAATGTCTGAACTTCCTTGTGAGGATATTCAGCTTCGTAGAAAGCGTGAACCCATTCAACAGTAGAAGCATATCCATTGATAATGTTTTTGCCAACTTCAGGACAGTAATAAATTTTACCGTATCTTCCCTGAGCATCAGCAATGTCATAGCTTATAAAGCTATCTTTGTCGCATGCTAATGCACTTGCAGATGAAAGAACCATCAATCCTGCCAATGCACTTGCTAAAATCTTTTTAGTCATTACTTCATCCTCCTAAATTATTTAGACTTAGATATTGTTTTATCAACTATTCTATATTTTAACCTCTTTTCCAATATTTGTCAATACTTTTTTTCTTTTTTTTTCAAAATATCTAATAATTTTATATGATATATATATTTTTTTTATAAATGTTACAACGCTGTAAATATGTTGAAAATTTTGTTAATGTTCTGTTAAATTTCCTTGCCTGCAAACTGCGTCATATATAATTTGTAGTAACATCCTTTTTTTTCAAGCAGTTCATCGTGGTTTCCTGTTTCGGCAATTACGCCGTTATCAAGGACAACAATCAAATCCGCATCTCTGATTGTAGACAAGCGGTGAGCTATTATAATACTTGTTCTGTTTTTCATCAGCCTTATCATCGCTTTTTGTATATTTAATTCGGTTCGCGTGTCGACATTAGAAGTCGCCTCATCGAGAATTAATATCTGAGGATCTTTAAGAACGGCTCTTGCAATGGACAAAAGCTGTCTTTCTCCTTCGCTCAAATCGCTTCCGCCTTCCGAAAGCTCAGTATCATATCCTTCCGGCAGTCTTTCTATAAAGCTTCGGGCATTTGCGGTTGCTGCCGCATTTATTATATCATTATAATCAGAAGCGTTTTTTCCGTAGCTTATATTTTTTGCTATGGTGTCTTTAAATAATACGGTATCCTGCAAAACAATCGCTATATTTTCCCGAAGGCTTTTTCTCGGTATGTTATTAATATTAATTCCGTCAATCAGGATTTCTCCGTCATCAATATCATAAAATCTTGTAAGCAAATTAACAATTGTTGTTTTCCCGGAACCGGTTGCACCCACAAGAGCAATTTTTTGCCCGGCCCTTACCTCAAGATTAAAATCTCTGATAACCGGCTCGTCCTTTTTATAGGAAAACATAACATTTTTAAATCTTATGCTGCCTTTAATATTACAGGCTTTGCCGTCATATCCCGATTCGCTTGCAGAATCCATAATTTCAAATACACGCTCCGCTCCGGCAACAGCTGTCTGTATCTGTGCAAACTGGTTAGCTATTTCATTAATCGGCCTTGAAAACTGTTTTGAATAAATCAGGAAAACCTGAATTGTACCTATTGTAATTATACCCTTCCATGCAAGAAGTCCTCCCGCTGCGGCAACAAGCAGATAACCGAAGTTTGAAATAAAATTCATGACAGGTCCCATTGAACCGCCTAAAATCTGTGCATTAATTGCATAGGTTTTCAATTCGTCACTTACCGCATTAAATTTTTTTCTTTCGGTTTCTTCAAGCATATATGCGGAAATTGTTTTATTTCATGAAATTGTTTCTTCCGCATGAGCATTAAGACTGCCTAAAAGTACCTGTTGCTTCAAGAAAAATCTTCTCATATGTTTTGTGAGAAATTTTGTGACAAACAGAGTTAAAACCATGCTTATTAAACTTACAGCAGTCAAAAGCGGACTGTAAAAAAGCATTATAACAAAAGTTCCAAGCACGGTAAGCACGCCCGAAATAACGGAACCTATTGACTGTGATACGGTATTTGAAATGTTTTCTACATCATTTGTCATACGGCTCATTATATCTCCGTGACGGTGTGTATCAAAATATTTAATGGGCAAATATACTATTTTTGCAAATAAATCGCTTCGCATTTTCTTTACTGTGTTTTGTGAAAGCTCAGCCGAAAATATTCCCTGTAAATAAGTAGAAACAGAATTTGCAATATGCAGTACAATCAAAAATATAAGGAGCTTTGTGAATAAGCCGAAATCAACCGTTGATTCCGTCGGAGACAAGCAATCGATAGCTTTTCCCTGAATTGCCGGGATTGCAAGATTTAAACCCGTTATTATCAGCATTACAACCATCAATGCGATAAATAAATTTTTATTATACCATATGTATTTAATTAATCTCTTTAGTGTTTTTCCTCCGTCCTTTGGTTTTTCTCTTACCATAACCGGTCCTCGTCCTCTGCCCTTCCCGGGGCCGCCCATCATATTTAACGGAGGTCCGTTATCCTGTTTCCTGTTTTCCATAACACTCGTCCTTTCAAGAATATGCAGATTTTTTTACTAATATTACATTAAATTCTTTTTTAAGTTTTGCATTTGAGAATTATAAATGTCTGCATATATTTTACTTGTTTTCAATAATTCTTCGTGTGTACCCTCAGCCGCAGCGGTACCGTTGTCAATAACAACTATTCTGTCGCAGTTTTGAACACTTGCAACACGCTGTACAATCATAATGACGGTCGAATCCTTTAATTCCCTGTCCAATGCATTATGTAATTTGGCTTCGGTAGCCAAATCCAAAGCGGAGGTGGAATCGTCAAAGATAAGAATTTCCGGTTTTCGTATAAGCGCCCGTGCGATGGAAATTCTCTGTTTTTGACCTCCCGATAAGGAAGATCCTTTCTCGTTTACCACCGTAGCATATCCATTCTCAAAAGAATTTATAAATTCATCCGCCTGGGCAATTTTTGCGGCATTTATCACTTCTTCTTCCGTTGCATTTTTTTTGCCCATTTTTATATTATCGGCAATTGTACCCGAATAAAGCTCGCTTTTTTGCATAATAGAAGCTATTTTTTCTCGCAGCCGGCTCAACTTATAATTCCGAACGTCAATACCGTCGACCTTTACGCTTCCTTCGGTAACATCGTAAAATCTCGGTATAAGATTTACAAGAGAGGTTTTTCCGGAGCCTGTGGCACCGAGAATGGCAATCCTTTCTCCGTGTTTAATCTTTAAATTGAAATTTTCGATAATCGGTTTTCCCTTAGAATTAGGGTATGAAAAACTAACATTTTCAAATTCTATACAGTATTCATTATTTATGTTGTCTTCAGTGACACCCGTTCCGTCCTTTATAACCGGTTCGGTATCCATGACCTCATTTATTCTTTCAGCCGACGCTTTTGCTCTTGTTATGGATCTGAAAAGCATATTTACCATCATAATTGAATGTAAAATCATGGTAATATAATTTATTGCCGCCATAATCTCTCCGACTTTGATTTTATGCGCCTGTACCTGCACCCCTCCTATATATATAATACATACAACGGCAATATTCATCAAAATCATCATAACCGGCGATATAATTGCCATAATCTTCATAACACGCAGATTAACATCAAGCAGCTCATCATTTGCAGACTCAAATCTGTTTTTTTCATATTCTTCACGCACATACGCTTTTACAACCCTTGCTCCCGTCACATTTTCAAGCATTACGGAATTAACTCCGTCAAGCTTTTTTTGAACTACAGAAAATATGGGTGCCGCCTTTTTCATAAATAATACAATTACTAAAATTTGAAGCGGCAGCACTATCGCTGTTATTTTTCCGTATTCCACATTCAGCGACAGAAGCATAATTATTCCTCCGATAAACATAAATCCCGAACGGACAAAGCCGCGAAGCGCAAAGTTAATAAATTCCTGTACCGCAGTTACATCGTTGGTAAGCCTTGTTATCAAAGATCCGGTAGTAAATTTGTCGGTTTGCTCAAAAGAAAGAGATGTTATTTTCTCATATAATT
Organism: Clostridia bacterium; assembly: GCA_034101885.1. Lineage (GTDB taxonomy): Bacteria > Bacillota > Clostridia > UBA1381 > UBA1381 > RGIG1988. The sequence continues at coordinate 26,919 of JAXEIW010000202.1, forward strand.
TTTTTCTTAAATCATTTCCGTAGTTTTGCCCCGCAAGATTGGTAAACGTTCCCGATAATATCCCGAATGTTCCGCCCAAAGCAGTAAATCCAAGCATTTTTAAGCCTGTTTGTAATATTAAGCTCATATTTTTTTCCAGAACACCTTTGTCTACTATCTCCGACATCAATTTCGGCAAAATCAGATCCATGGATACTTCTCCGATCATACACAAAGGCGCCAAAAGCGCAAAAAACCAATACTTCTTTAAGTATTTCAGTATCTTCATATTTGTAACCTTCAACTTTCCTCTTAATATACAAATTTATTCAAATGTTAGTATTATATTTATGCATTATTTGTAAATATTTTATATTTTTTTTGCCCTTTTGTCAAGAAATTTAATGGCTATTACTATTAATTTTTAATCAACTTTGTTAATATACATATATTAAAAATATTTCTTTTGTGTTTTTTTACTTAAACTTACGTTTAGAAACTTTAATTTCAACCGAACAGTAATAATGTTCATAAATTTATATATAATATTGGTTTATACTGTAGAATATGTATAAACTGTAAATATTTTATTACTTTTTTCTTGCTAATTTTTAAAAATATACTTGACATTTATCTTTTTTTGTGTTAATATATTCAAGTATCTTATTTAGGGGTGTAGCTCAGTTGGTAGAGCAACGGTCTCCAAAACCGTGTGCCCAAGGTTCGAGTCCTTGTACCCCTGCCACTAAATTGTCCTTGAACTTGGCAACAGGCTTGGTTTGGGGGCTTTTTTATTGCTTTTTTACGGTTTGACTGATTGTCAATCATCTTCCGTATTGCA
>JAXEIW010000203.1:0-21771 GCA_034101885.1 Clostridia bacterium
TCATCAAAATATGTATAGGAATGAACCGAGAATCCAAGACAGGATAAACCCTTTTCGATTGCCGCCTTAACCATTTCTTCGGGAGTGTTTTTTCCGTCACAATAGGTTGTGTGAGTATGCAAATCAACGGTAATCATTTTGTCATTTTCTCCTGTTTTATTTTATGATCGATAACGTGTCTTGAGGCAAGCTCACGGTGAATATCCTCAAGAGAAATACCCATTTCAATCATAAGAACCATAACATGATAGGTTAAGTCCGCAATTTCATAGATTGTTTCTTTTTTGTCATCTGCCTTTGCGGCAATTATAACCTCTGTGCTTTCTTCACCGACCTTTTTCAGAATTTTATCGATTCCCTTTTCAAAAAGATAAGAAGTATAAGAACCATCTTTTTTTTCTGTTTTTCTGCCACTTATAAGCTCCATAAGACTTTCAAGCGAAAACTCCGAAAGCTCGTTGCTCTCCCATAAAGGATTGTGAAAACATGATTCGCTTCCTTCGTGACAGGCAGGTCCGTCCTTTTCAACCAAAACAACCAAAGCGTCTTTGTCGCAGTCTGCCGTTATCGAAACAATATGCTGATAATTTCCGCTTGTTTCTCCTTTTTGCCACAATTTATTCCTTGATCTGCTCCAAAAACAGGTTAATCCCGTATCAATAGAAATTTTTAAGCTTTCACGATTCATATAAGCAAGAGTTAATACCTTCTTTGAAACCGCATCCGCTACAATTGCCGGAATTAAACCTTTTTCATCAAATTTTAATTCATCAATATTCATTATAGTCCTCCGTTCCGCCACACAAATCATAATACTAAAAATATGCAAAGTCGATTATTTTTTTGCAGGGCAAATAAATTCTGTTTAAATTCTTACGGGAATGTCCGCTTTTTTTAATTCTGATTTTAATTCGGGAATTTTAACCTCTCCGAAATGAAAGATAGACGCGGCAAGCCCGGCGTCAACCTTTGGAAGCGCCGTAAAAAGCTTTATAAAATCTTCAATACAGCCGGCGCCTCCCGAAGCTATAACCGGAACATTCACTGCATTGGTGACAGCTTCAAGCATTTCAAGATCAAATCCCTGCTTTACACCGTCGGTATCTATTGAGTTTACAACAACCTCTCCTGCACCCATATCAACGCAGCGCTTAATCCATTCAATGGCTTCCATGCCCGTATTTGTTCTTCCTCCTGTGGAGAAAACCCGAAATACACCGTCAACACGCTTAACATCAGCTGAAATTACAACGCATTGATTACCGTAGAGCTTAGCTGCTTCGTAAATTATATTCGGATTTTTAATCGCCCCCGAATTTACACTGACCTTATCTGCCCCGCATTTTAATACGCGATCGAAATCATCAACCGAATTTATACCTCCTCCTACCGTGAGAGGTATAAAAATTTTTTTTGCTACCTCGGTTAAAATATCGGTAAACAGCTTTCTTCCCTCGGCAGAAGCCGTTATATCATAAAAAACAAGCTCATCCGCTCCGCTTTCACTGTAGTATTCGGCAAGACGCACGGGAGAAGACACATCATTCAATCCAAGAAAATTTACACCCTTAACCACACGTCCGTCCTTAACGTCAAGACACGGAATAATTCTTTTTGTAATCATTTTGCCACCTCGATTGCCTCTTTTAATGAAATTGCACCTGTATAATATGCTTTTCCTATAATTGCTCCGTAAAGATTCAATGAACGCAGTTTTTTCACGTCTTCAATCGAAGATACACCGCCCGATGCAACAATATTTATTTTTAGTTTTTCCGACAGTTCACTGTAAAGAGAATGGTTTGTTCCCTGCATTGCCCCGTCCTTTGAAATATCGGTACAGATAAGTGTTTTAACTCCCAGCTTCTGCATTTGCTCACCAAAGCTCAAAAAGTCATAATCGGATTTTTCCGTCCAGCCGGAAATTGCCGCAAATCCGTCCTTAATATCTATACCGACAGCAATTTTGTCGCCGTATTTTTCGGCAGCTGATGCGACAAGCCTTTGATCCTTTACCGCCGCAGTTCCTAAAATAACACGGTCTGCGCCTGCATCTATGTATCTGTCTATAACCTCCATACTGCGTATTCCGCCGCCTATTTCGGTAAAAAGATTACAGCCGTCAATTATTTTTCTGACTGTATCCATATTGGGAGTCTGACCGCTTTTTGCTCCCTCCAAATCAACAATATGAATATGCGTTGCTCCCTGAGCTTCAAACTCCTTTGCTGTTTCTATTGGATTTTCGCTGTAAACGGTCATTTTATTGTAATCACCTTTAAACAGTCGGACAGCCTTGCTGTCAAAAAGATCTATTGCCGGAAATATAATCATAGCTAACCCTCCGTTTCACAAAATGCACGCAAAATATTAAGTCCGACGCTTCCGCTTTTTTCAGGATGAAACTGACAGCCGTAAACATTTTCGGAAGCTGCCGCAGCGGTAAGCTCCGAACCGTATTCAGCGGACGCAATAATACTGTCACTGCAGTTCGCCCCATAATATGAATGAACAAAGTATACAAAATCGCCTTCATTTACATATTTAAAAAGTTTATTTTCCGGTCTGATTAAATGAAGAGAATTCCAGCCGATATGAGGAATTTTTAAACCCTTCGGAATAACCTCATCGATAGGACGTATCTCACCCTTTATTAACCCCAATCCCTCATGTTCTCCGTATTCATAGCTTTTTTCAAACAAAAGCTGCATTCCCAGACAAATGCCGAGGATTGGTTTTTTTAACATTGCTTCTTCTTTAATAATTCTGTCAAGCCCTGTCTGCCTAAGCTTTTCCGCCGCATCACCGAATGCGCCTACTCCGGGAAGTATAATTTTTTCGGCATTTTCTATTTCCTTTGGATTTCCCGTAACGGCAGCTTTTACTCCTATGGCATCAAGAGAGCTTTTAAGGGAAAACAGATTTCCCACTCCGTAATCAATAATTGCAATCATTTAAAGCACTCCCTTTGTTGAGGGTATTTCGTCCGCAAACATCGCGTCGATTTTTACAGCATCTTTAAGGCTGCGTGCCGCAGACTTAAAGGTTCCCTCTATAATATGATGTGAATTTTTTCCGCTTAACTGTCTTATATGAAGTGTACAGCCGGCATTTCTGACAAAGGCAAGAAAAAACTCCTCGGTAAGCTCGGTATCAAAATCTCCCACCTTTGACGACGGAATATCAAGGCTGTATACAAGGCAGTCCCTCCCCGATAAGTCAACGGCTGTTAAAATAAGCGCTTCGTCCATTGGGAGAATTGTATCCGCATATCGGTTAATTCCTTTTTTGTCGCCCAAAGCTTTTTCAAAAGCCTGTCCAAGGCATATCCCTATATCTTCAACGGTATGGTGATAATCAACCTGTGTGTCACCCATACAGTGAAGCTCCAAGTCAAAACGTCCGTGACGTGCAAAAAGTGTAAGCATATGATCAAGAAAACCGCATCCGCTTTCAATTGTGCTTTTCCCACTGCCATCAATGTTAAGACTGACGCTGATTTTAGTTTCTGCTGTTTCTCTGTTAATTTCGGCTGTTCTCATTTAAAATTCCTCCGATATAGATTTGAGTGCGGATATAAGAGCCTCCATCTGTTCTCTTGTTCCTATTGTTATTCTGTTATAGTCATTAATTCTTGGATTATCAAAATGCCGCACCAAAATATTTTTTTCTTTAAGTGCTTTATAGATTTTTTCTCCGCTTATTTTGGGGTGTTTTGCAAAAATAAAATTGGCTGACGAATCGGTAAGCTCAAACCCCAAGGCTTTTAATTCTTTTGATGTAAACTCACGGTTTTCTGTTATTTTTTTGCAATTATCCTCGGTATATTTATTATCCCGTATACTGCCGAGTCCTGCTGCCATGGTCATATTATTGATATTATACGGATTTGTCGAATATTTAACTGTATTTAAATCTTCAATTATTTTACGGCATCCAACACCCACGCCGAGCCTTGCGCCTGCCATAGATCTTGACTTTGAAAAGGTTTGAGTAACCAACAGATTATCATACTTTTTTATAAGCGGAACAACGCTTGTACCTCCAAAATCTATATATGCCTCATCAATGACCACAATATTATCCGGGCAGCTTTTTACAATCTCCTCGATTTCCTTAGAAGAAAGAGCTATTCCTGTAGGCGCATTGGGGTTGGCAATAAAAATTGTTTTGTTAATTCCCTTATAGTCCTCCGTATTTATAGAAAAATCCTCTTTGAGCGGAATTTCCGTATAAGGCACATTATTGAGCTGTGCAAAAACAGGATAAAATCCATATGTAATATCCGGAAACGCCGCACCGTGGCTTTCATCGCAGAAAGCCATAAACGCAAAATTCAAAATTTCATCCGAACCGTTGGTAAGAAGTATTTCATCGGAAGATACACCCAAATACTCCGCAAGAGCCGCATTTAAATCGGAACAGGTCGGATCGGGATATAGATTAAGTCCTTTTGCCGCATCCGACGCAAATTTTATTGCATTTTCCGACGGAGGATAGGGAGATTCATTTGTATTAAGCTTAATGTATTGTGTATCCTTCGGCTGTTCGCCGGGAACATAAGGTGTTAAATTTTTATATTTACTGCTAAAAAATCTGCTCATTTTTACGACTGTTAGCTCCTTTCATCAATGTCGTTTGGGAAAAGAGAAATAAGTAGATTGCCGTTATGAGGGGTGCTGTAGTACTTTGTGTACTTCAAGCCCCGAATGACGGCAAGCTGTGCCGATTATCTTTTCCCAAACTTATTCCTCGATTCGTATAACCGCACTCTTGGCATGAGCTGTCAGTCCCTCTTTTTTTGCAAAAAAGTCAACGTCCCTTGCAACTCTTTTTAGTGCGTCCTTTGTAAAGTATGTATACTGTGTTTTTTTAATGAAATCATCTACCGAAAGCGGACTTGAGAATTTTGCGGTTCCGCCGGTAGGAAGTGTATGATTTGGTCCTGCCATATAATCTCCCAGGGCTTCGGGGCAATTTCTGCCCATAAAAATCGAACCAGCATGGCGTATTGAATCAAGATAATCAAAGGGATTATCAACACATAGCTCAAGATGCTCCGGCGCAATTTCATTTGCAATTTCAATTGCTTTGGAAATACTGTCGGCAACAATTATTTTTCCGTTGTTGTCTATGGAAATTCTTGCTATATCCTGTCTTTCAAGTTTTGGCAGCTGTTTTTCTATTTCCTCAGAAACAGCTTTTGCCAACTCGGCCGAATCGGTAACCAATACGGCGCTTGCCATCTTATCATGCTCTGCCTGTGACAAAAGGTCTGCCGCAATATGCGAAGGATTTGATTTAGCGTCCGCAACAATCAGAATTTCACTCGGACCTGCAATCATATCTATCGAAACAACTCCGTAAACCTGCTTTTTTGCTTCGGCAACAAAAGCATTTCCCGGACCTACAATTTTATCAGCTTTCGGAACAGTTTCGGTGCCGAATGCCAGAGCCGCAATTGCCTGCGCACCGCCAACCTTGAATATTTTGTCAACCCCGGCAACGTGTGCGGCGGCAAGAATAACGGGATTTACCTTTCCGTCTTTATTGGGCGGAGTTACTATAACAACCTCGCCGCAGCCGGCAATTTTTGCAGGAACAGCATCCATTAAAACGGTTGAGGGATATGCCGCCGTACCTCCCGGCACATACAAACCGGCACGATCCACCGGAATAATCTTTTGCCCCATTACAACACCGTTTTCATCATTTATTATAAAACTGTTTCGTTTTTGTTTTTCGTGAAATTTGCGTATATTTGCTTCGGCTTTTTTCAGAATTTCAAGAAATTCCGGTTCAACCGCCGAAAGTGCTTCTGCCGTTTCTTCCTCCGAAACAAGCAAGGAATCAAGCTTTGCTCCGTCAAATTTTTCGCAGTATTTATAAAGTGCCTTATCTCCGTTTTTACGAACATCATATATAATATCGGCAACAACCTTTTCCACATCTGTTTCGGAAACTGCTCTTGCAAATATATCCTTATTTTCCACTTCACCGTATTTTAAAATCTTAATCATTTTTTCCCTCCGTCAAAGCCGCCAGCTTAGCTGTTATTTCTGTAATTTGTTTGTTTTTGAATTTAAAGCCCGACTTGTTTGCTATAAGTCTTGCGCTTATGGGAACAATGCTCTCAATAACCGTTAGATTATTCTCCTTTAGTGTTGTACCGGTTTCCACAATGTCCACTATTACGTCAGACAAACCCAAAATCGGCGCAATTTCTATTGATCCGTTAAGATGTATAATATCAATATCGCGTCCGAGAGAGGTGTAGTAATTTCTTGCTATATTTGTAAATTTTGTTGCAACTCTCAGTGTTCTTTGAGGATTGTCACGAAAATCCTTTTTGGCGGCAACTGCCATTTTGCACTTTCCTATTCCAAGATCAAGCAGCTCATAAATATCCGGTTCGTATTCGAGAAGTATATCTTTTCCGGCTATTCCTATATCAGCGGCTCCACGTTCCACATAAATTGCCACATCCGAAGGCTTAACCCAAAAATAACGAAGTGACAATTCTGGATTTTCAAATATAAGCTTTCTGTTATTTTCTTTTATTGACGGGCACGGAAAACCGGCAATTTCAAACATACCGTAAACCTTTTCGCCCAGTCTGCCCTTGGGAAGAGCTATATTAAGCATTGTTTTCAATTATAAGCACTCCTTTTTCGTGAAGCTTCAAAAGCTGTTTGTACTTCAGTTTTTCGGGAACGGACTTGAGCGCCGCCGTACTTTTTCCTCCCGATGTGACCATATCAACAGCTTTTTTTATATCGTTTAAATCGGAATTTTCATCATACAATATAACGGTGTCAACATCATATTCCTTTTCTGTTTCGTTAAGTCTTTCGAGCATATCAAGGTAAACCGCAAAGCCTATTGCCTTTGATTTTTTCCCCATTTTTGACATAAGATGATCATATTGACCGCCCGACAATATTCCTGTAGGAATACCGTTTATAAAGCCTTTAAACACTATTCCGTTATAATAACTCATATCATTTAAAACAGAAAAATCAATATGTACCATATTTTTAAACCCGCTGTTCTCAAGGGCGGAAACAAGCTTTACAAGCTGTGAAGCAGACTCGGAAAGTGTTTCTCCGTATATATCCTTCAAAACAGGAAGTACGGTTTCAAGTGTGCCGTATGTGGAAACAAGCTTTTTCAGTTTATCTCCCTTTTCATCGCATACAGCAGATATTCCGCACGCATTTTTTTCGCCTATACATTTCAAAATCTCTTTTTGCTCGTATGATGTAATTTCCATATCTTCAAGCAGCTCCGAAATAATCCCCAGATGGGAAATGTCAAGAATATATTCGGAGGATACACTTTCAAGACTTTTTGCTGCAAGAGATAAAACCTCGAAAATACAATAATCGTCGGTATCTCCGATACATTCAAGTCCTACCTGCATTATCTCTTTATAGGAATGAGTTCCCTTTGAAATTCTGTAAACATTTTCATTGTAATAAACCTTTTTTAAATCACTGTCGTCGCTGTTTTTTATAATGGAAAGAGTAACGTCGGGCTTTAAAGCCATAAGCTTTCCGTTTGTGTCGGTAAAAGTGATGATATTATCCGAAACAAGAAAATCCTTATTCCTTACATACAGGTCATATTCTTCAAATTTACTCATTTTAAACTGTGAATACCCGTATTTTTCATATAGCGAACGCAAGGCAAAAACCGCTTTTTCGTCATTTTTAAGTACAGAAGCATCGATGTTCATCTGTTATTCCTCCGTTTCGAGTTTTTTTAGTGCATTTTCATATCCGCCGCTTCCGTAGTTCAAGCATTTATTAACACGGCTGATTGTAGCGGTGCTTGCTCCGGTTTCCTTGGAAATTTCCTGATAGCTTTTGCCGGCACTGAGCTTTTCGGCAACGGAAAGCCTTTGGGACATATCCATAAGCTCCTTTATTGTGCAAATATCCTCAAAGAAATTATAACATTCTTCAATTGTTTCAAGTTTCAGAATTGCTTTAAACAGTTTGTCCGTTGCAGGACAGTGAAGTTTATTCATTTTCAGTTCACCCTTTCAATTTATCACTTTATCATTCTACCACAATAAATTGTTAAAGTCAACCCTTTTGAAATAAGTTTTTATAAATATTACAAGCAATATATAATAAAAAAACAGTTATTCTGTCAAAATAACCGTTCTTTTTATAAAATTAATCAAATTTGTCTGCCCCTCACCGTTTTATTTTATAATTCTCACTGAATAAATGCGATTTTCAATCGTATTTGGAAAATTTATGACTAATGTCAAAATTTTTCGTGTAAAATCAAGCATTGATTGAAATACAAACACAAATATTTATACGTGATGAACATTTTTATATTCTGTAGGTGTCATGCCTGTTTCTTTTTTAAAAACCTTCGAAAAATAATTATAATCATAAAATCCTACATTTTGTGCTGCTTCGGCTATTGTATATCCGTTTTCGGAAATATATTTCGAAGCTATGGAAATACGCTTTTGACGAATATATTTAGCAATACTCATTCCATAGTATTTGTGTGACATATCATAAAGGCGAACACGACTGACACTTAAAACAGAGCATAATTTGTCTACCGAAATATCCTCGCTGATATTATTATTAATATAGTCCGTTAAAAGATATATCCGGTTGCCGCTGTCTATTTTAATAAGCTCAGTAATCCAAAGATAGTTGGTACACGCATTCATAATATCTGCCATAGCCTCGATTTGCTTATTGCTTCGAACTTTTAATTTTGCGAAAGATTTATTCAGACGTTCTTCATCATCGATATACCGTAAAGCGTAAGAAAGTATATCCTTTTTGTTGCTCTCCTTGTTCAGAATTTGTCCGAACATAATATATCCGAGAGTCAAATCATTCATTTTAATAGGAGCAACAGCTTCAATAAGACCTGCATGACATTTATAAATATACAGAGAATTATTTTTGCTGCAAATTTTACAGGCAGATATTTCATCATTTCGGCACAGCTGTTTTGAACCCGGATTTTGTTTTATCATATTACAAAAGTCACAGCTTTTTTCAGGATAGGCCGCTACACGTACAAATTCACTGTCATAAATCACTATCCGTACATGTGACAGCGTATAAAAATCCATTAGTATTTTATTGAGTTTTTCATGTTCTAACTTTAATTTCATTATAATCCCTCCCTGTCAGACCAACAATTATAATAAATACAAATTTACAGATTAAAATACATAATTATCTTTATTATACACCAAATGTATGGTATAATCAAGAAAAAGATTTTACATCAGCTGTATATTTCAATTCAAAGCAAAAATATATTTCATCAGTTACAGCAATAAAAGATAAATATAAAAATTTATAAAGGAACAGGTGACTAATTATGAAAAGATCAGAAATTAACAAAATCATGAAAGACGCGGTGAAATTTATTAATGAAATGAATTTCAAACTTCCTCCCTTTGCGTTCTGGAGTCCCGATGAATGGGCAGAAAAAGGACATGATTACGATGAAATCAGAGATAATATGCTTGGATGGGATATTACAGATTTCGGATACGGCGATTACCGTAAAATCGGGCTTTTAATGTTCACTCTCAGAAACGGGAATTTTAATGATAAGAAATATGTAAAGCCTTATGCCGAAAAATTACTTATTGTTGAGGAAGGACAGATAACACCGTATCATTTTCATTGGAGCAAAATGGAGGATATTATTAACCGCGGAGGCGGTAATCTGATTGTTCAGGTCTATAATTCAGATGAAAACGAACAATTTGCAGACAGCGATGTTGATATTTACATGGACGGACGTCACTTTACCGTTAAGGCAGGAGAAACCGTATGCGTCAAGCCCGGAGAAAGCATTTCAATTCAGTCCGGAATGTATCATAAGTTTTGGGCAGAGGGAGGAAAAATTCTTCTGTCGGAAGTGTCTAAGGTAAATGATGACAGAGTGGATAACAGATTCTATGAAAAGACGGGAAGATTCCCCGAAATAGAAGAAGATGAAACGCCGTATTATTTGCTCGGAAACGAGTACCCAACGGCAAAATAAAAAAATATTTTTACAAAAAAGGAATGATAAAAAACAATTAACCCTATTCTTGTATATAGTTTTTTATAAATAATAGTAGTAAAACGGTATAGCGTAAAATCATCGTTTCCTCAATAAGAGGCAGTCTTTGTCTAATTACACTATACTGTTTTTTTCTTGCAATAATACTACAAAATATAATTATAAATTACCTAATTATACAAAAACATCAAAATCCGCACTGTTTTTACATTTTAAAGTGTCAGATAATTTAAAAGCGTCACACTTCCGAGAGCGTTCCATACCGATAAAAAACATACAAAATTGTTAATTTATTATAAATTATAAAAAAAATTAAAAAAAACTATAGTATTTTAATAAAATGTATGTTATAATATAGGGTAGGATTATAGTAGGGAAGAATGTGCTGTTTTACATTCTTGGAAAATTTTGTGAGTATTTAATAAATTTTAACATACAGGAGTGAAAAAAATAATGGGGTTATTTGACAAAGTATTCGGAACATATTCTCAAAGAGAATTAAAGAGAATAAGACCTATTGCCGACCGTGTAATCGCATTGGACGAAGATATGCAAAAGCTGACCGATGCCGAGCTTAAAGCAAAGACGGAAGAGTTTAAGGAAAGAATAAAAAGCGGCGAAACTCTCGACGATTTACTTCCTGAAGCCTTTGCCGTAATGAGAGAGGCAAGCTGGAGAGTTTTGGGAATGAAGCATTTTTACGTACAGATTATAGGCGGTATAATTCTGCACCAGGGCAGAATTGCCGAAATGAAAACAGGTGAAGGTAAAACGCTTGTGTCAACTCTTCCGGCCTATCTTAACGCTTTAACGGGCAAGGGTGTACATATCGTTACAGTAAACGATTACCTTGCAAAGCGTGACAGTGAATGGATGGGAAAGGTATACAGATTTTTGGGACTTGAAGTCGGTCTGATTATACACGATCTTAACAACGATGAAAGAAGAGCGGCATATAATGCCGATATAACCTACGGAACAAACAACGAGCTTGGTTTTGACTATCTGCGTGACAACATGGTAACCTACAAAGAGGAAATGGTGCAAAGAGGTCATAACTATGCAATTGTCGATGAGGTTGACTCGATTTTGATAGATGAGGCAAGAACGCCTCTTATAATTTCGGGTATGGGCGGAGATGCAAACGAGCTTTATAAAGTTGCCGATCGTTTTGTTAAGGGATTAACAAAGCTGGTTGTTACCGAGCATGACGACAAACAGCTTGACGAAGACGTTGACGCGGATTATATTGTTGATGAAAAAGCAAAGTCCGCAGCTCTTACCGACAGAGGTATCGCAAAGGCAGAAAAATATTTTAATATTGAAAATTTATCCGATCCCGAAAACATGAAAATTCAGCATCATGTTAATCAGGCATTGCACGCAAACGGTGTTATGCACAGGGATCAGCAGTATGTGGTAAAAGACGGCGAGGTTATGATTGTTGACGAGTTTACCGGAAGAATTATGCCCGGAAGAAGATACTCCGACGGTCTTCATCAGGCTATCGAAGCAAAAGAGGGCGTAACGGTTGAAAAAGAGTCAAGAACTCTTGCAACAATAACCTTCCAGAACTTTTTCAGACTTTACGGCAAGCTGTCCGGTATGACCGGTACCGCGCTTACCGAAGAAACAGAATTTCAGGAAATATACAAGCTGGATGTTGTTGAAGTGCCTACCAATAAACCGATTGCAAGAATTGACGAGCCGGATTCCGTTTACAAGACAGAAAACGGAAAATTTCTTGCCGTCATTGAACAGGTTAAAAAATGTCATGAAAAGGGACAGCCGGTTCTTGTCGGCACGGTTAATATTGACAAATCGGAAAAATTGTCCGCAATGCTGAAAAAAGAAGGAATAAAACATGAGGTATTAAATGCCAAATTCCATGCCAAGGAAGCGGAGATAGTTGCACAGGCAGGTAAAAAAGGTGCGGTTACCATAGCAACAAACATGGCAGGCCGTGGTACCGACATAATTCTCGGAGGTAATGCGGAGTATATGGCAAAGCATGAGCTTGTTAAGCTTGGAATGAGTGATGAGCTTATTGTTGAAGCAACAGGTTTTGCAGATACCGAAGATGAAGAAATAATAGAAGCAAGAAGATTATACAAGGAATATTATGATAAATTCAAAGCGGAGATTAAAGACGACCAAGAAGAAGTAAAAAATCTCGGCGGACTTTATATTATAGGTACCGAAAGACACGAATCAAGACGTATTGATAATCAGCTGAGAGGGCGTGCCGGACGTCAGGGAGATCCCGGTGTTTCAAAATTCTTCCTATCCCTTGAAGATGACCTTATGAGAATATTCGGTTCGGATAAGGTTAAAAAGATGGTAGACGCTTTGGGATTGGATGAAACAGAAGCAATCGAAGCAAAAATGCTTTCAAACTCCATAGAAAATGCCCAGAAAAATCTTGAAAGCCGTAACTTTGAATCTCGTAAACATGTATTGCAGTACGACGAGGTTATGAATCAGCAAAGAAAGATTATATATAAACAAAGACAGGCGGTTCTCGACGGAGAGGATGTCAGCGGAACAATCAGAAACATGATGGAGGCTATTATCAATTCCGCCATTGATGATTTCATAGGTATTACCGAAATTCCCGAAGAATGGAATTTAAGAGCATTGACCGAATTTGCAAATACAAATCTTGCCGCAAGAGGCGAATTTGAAATTTCAAAGGAAGAACTTGAAACAATTACAAAGGATGATATAAGAGAAAGACTTCTCGATATTGCAAATAAGCGTTATGAGGAACAGGAAGCCCTGTTCGGCGACAATATGCGTGAGCTTGAACGTGTTATTCTCCTGAGAGTTGTTGATACATTGTGGATGGATCATCTCGATGAAATGGAACACGTAAAGCGTGAAATAGGATTGAGAGCATACGGTCAGCATGATCCTGTTGTTGAATACAGAACGGTAGGAAGCGAGCTTTACGAAGGAATGCTTGAATCGATAAAGAGAGATACCGTAAGATATATTTTGACTGTTCAGCCCAAACCGAGAACGGAAATCAAACGTGAACAGGTTGCAAAGCCTATGGATACGGGCAGTGACGGTTCTTTGGGTAATCAGCCCAAGAAGGTTGCAAAGGCTCCCGGAAGAAACGATCCGTGTCCTTGCGGAAGCGGTAAAAAATATAAACACTGCTGCGGAAGATAATTATTCAAATTGTCCGTAAGACAGCTGTTATCTTAATTTTAATTGATAGGATGTGAAATAATGTTAGAGTATGATGAATACAAATTACAGCTCCAAGGGTTGGAAAAAAACATTAATGAACTGAGGGATTCACTTTGACATCGATAAAGCATTATCGAATATAAAGGAATTGGAAAAGGAAAGCGCAGAGCCGGGATTTTGGGATGATATGGAAAAATCTCAAAAGGTGCTGCAAAAAACAAAACAGCTTAAAGATAAGGTCGAGAAATATGATAATCTGAAGCGTTCCTGGGAGGACACTTTGGTATTAATCGATCTTGCTAACGAAGAAAATGATGAATCCATGCTTTCGGAAATAAAAAAATCCGTAGAAATCGTATGCGAAGAATTGGAAAAAATGACCCTTGAAACTTTGCTTTCCGGTCCTTATGACAAAAACAACGCTATTATGACATTTCATGCCGGAGCAGGCGGAACCGAAGCACAGGATTGGTGCGAAATGCTTATCAGAATGTATAATATGTATGCTCAGAAAAACGGATATACCGTTCAGACTCTTGACATACTGCCCGGAGATGACGCAGGTGTAAAAAGTGCTACGATTATGCTGTCCGGTGAAAATGCATACGGATACTTAAAATCCGAAAAAGGAGTCCACAGACTGGTAAGAATTTCTCCCTTTGACGCAGCCGGCAGACGTCATACCTCCTTTGCATCAATAGAGGTTATGCCCGAAATAGATGATGACGTTGAGATTAATATAAGACCGGAGGATTTGAGAGTGGACACATACCGTTCAAGCGGAGCGGGAGGACAGCACATTAACAAAACCGATTCCGCCATAAGAATCACACATATACCAACGGGAGTTGTCGTATCATGTCAAACCCAGCGTTCACAACATCAAAACAGAGAATACGCCATGAGAATGCTGAAATCAAAGCTTGTTGAAATTGCCGAACAGCAGCAAAAGGAAAAAATAGAGGATATCAAGGGTGTACAGAAAGAAATCGCATGGGGAAGCCAAATACGGTCATATGTATTTCATCCGTACACTCTTGTTAAGGATCACAGAACAGGATTTGAAATGGGTAATATAGGCGCCGTTATGGATGGAGATCTGAACGGATTTATAAATGCCTACCTCACAGCAGCAAGTCTTGGAAAGCTTCAGAATAATTAATGTAAAAAATAAGCGGCGCATCTCATCTCGAAAGCCTGCCCTGAAGTATACACATACGTCGGCGGCAGTCCTTCGAGCGAACTGCTTGCTTCTTTTTCACATTAGATTTGTGCCGCCGGAATACAGTGTATGAAAGATTAAAAAATTATTAAACTTTGCCCTGCTATCGGGCATGATAGATTTCCGATAATAAGAGAAGGGCGTATATCACTTCATGATATACACCCTTTTGTCTTTTTGAAGAATGTTTGTATCAGGACATTACAAAGCCCCGTAACAAGCCATAATATGGCATAGGTATAAAGCTTGCCAAAATTATCTGTTATTATTTTGCTGATTGTTGTTTTGGTTTTGCTGTTTGTTGTTCTGACGATTGTTTTGCTGGTTGTTGTTTTGCTGATTGTTTTGATTATTTTGATTGTTTTGGTTATTGTTTTGATTGTTAGCCATTTTAATCACTTCCTCTCTTAACAATAGATATAGTTCCACAAAGTGGAACCAAATATACATTTTTATAAAAAAAAATTGGAGAAAGCTATGCAGAAGGTTAATTGGAATTTTAAAGACAATTTAATAGAGCCGAGGAAAATATCCGAATTTTCAAAAAAATATAAGATTTCCCATGTGATGTCTGTTGTTTTGTTGAACAGGGGGATTGAAACGGAGGAACAGGTAAAAAGCTATATTTCAAAATCTCTTGAAAGCGTAAATAATCCCAATCTGCTTCCCGATATGGAAAAAGCGGCAAAAAGGATTACAGAGGCAATTGAAAAAAAAGAAAAGATAATGATATACGGCGATTACGATGTTGACGGAGTAACCTCTACCTCCCTTCTGTACAGTTTTTTAAAGGATATGGGAGCGGATGTGGATTATTTTATTCCCGACAGAATAAAAGACGGATACGGATTAAATATACTTGCGGTAAATAAAATTTCAAAAAAAGGAACAAAACTTATTATTACGGTCGACTGCGGTATTTCTTCCTTCGGTGAGGTCGAACTGGCAAAGGCTCAGAAAATGGATGTTATTATTACAGATCACCATTCCTGCAGAGAAAAAATACCTCAGGCTTTGGCGGTCGTTAATCCTAAAAGAGCCCATTCACAGTACCCTTTCAATGCATTGGCGGGCGTAGGCGTTGCCTTTAAATTAATTTTGGCTGTAGCAATGGATATGGGACTTAATACAAGAGAATGTTTTGACAAATATGTAGAATTTGCGGCAATAGGAACAGTTGCCGATGTTGTATCACTGCAAGGAGAAAACAGAGTTATAGTACATAAGGGTATACAAAGCCTTGCAAAAAGCAATAATTTCGGGTTAAATGCCCTGTTAAAAATTGCCGGATCAGACGGAAAAGGAATAGATTCAACCACCATTGCGTTCATGTTATCACCGAGATTAAATGCTGCCGGAAGAATGGGAAACGCAAAGCTTGCCGTTGATTTACTGCTGAGCAAGTCTGAGGAAGAAGCTTACGGGCTTGCGGTTAAGCTTGATGAAACAAACAAACAGCGTCAAAAAACCGAGCTTGAAATATTCAGAGAAGCCGTAAAAATGATTGAGGAAGATCCTGATAAAGATAATAAAAAGGTTATAGTCCTTGCAAGGGAGGGCTGGCATCACGGCGTTATCGGTATAGTTGCTTCGAGAATACTTGAAATATATTATAAGCCGTGCATTATTATTGCCTGTGACGGAAACATCGGAAAAGGTTCGGGACGTTCGGTTGAGGGCATTAATCTTTTTGACGCTTTGACAGCGTGCGAAGATTTGCTCACTCAATACGGAGGTCATGCACAGGCGGCAGGTTTATCGCTTAATATGGATAATTTTGATGCTTTTGTGAAAAAAATAAATAAATACGTATCGGATAATATTAAAACCGAACCTGTTAAAACACTTAACATTGACTGCACCGTTCCCAGCGGCTTCATTTCAATCGACAGTGCAAGGCAAATGTCATGGCTCGAACCTTTTGGAGAGGGCAACGAAAAACCTGTGTTTGCCGTAAAAGGTGCAAGAGTTGTCAGTGCATCGGCCATAGGGGCGGACGGAAAACATTTGAGATTAAGGGTTGATATTTCCGGAAAAATCACAGACGCAGTCGGATTTGGATTCGGAGAATACGCAAAGTATTTGAATCCGGACAGAGTAATAGACATTGCGTTTAATCTCGATATTAATAATTTTATGAATAATGAGAAGGTTCAGCTTATAATAAAAGATATAAAAAGCAGAAAAATGTAGAACAGCTTCTGCGATAGATTACTTAATAATTCTGCGTACAGGAAAGGATTTGATATAATGGACAGATTGGAATACAGTTCTATATTGGAGCCGGATAAACTGCCATATATAAATAACACGGATACCGATTCAATAGTTGAAAAAATCATAGATATGGTTAAAGGTTACAACCCAAAGGCCAATACCGATATGATTTATATAGCATACAAGGTGGCTCAGGCGGCACATAAAAATCAGTTCAGAAAATCGGGAGAACCGTATATAGATCATCCGGTACAAACTGCATATATTGCAGCGGAGCTGTCAATGGATACTGTAGCAATAAGCTCCGCGCTGCTGCATGATGTTATTGAAGATACGCCGTATACATTTGAAAATCTCGAAACTCTTTTCGGAACAAATGTTGCCGAAATCGTAGACGGTGTAACAAAGCTTACAAAATTGCAGTATACATCACACGAAGAACAGCAGGTAGAAAATCTTCGAAAAATGTTTCTTGCAATGTCAAAGGATATAAGGGTTGTAATCATAAAGCTTATAGACCGTCTTCACAATATGAGAACTCTTAATTTTCAGACACCCGAAAAGCAGCTGGAAAAGGCAAAGGAAACATTGGAAATCTACGCGCCCCTGGCTCACCGACTCGGTATGTCGAGAATAAAATCGGAATTGGAGGATCTGTCATTAAAATACCTTGATCCCATTGCATATGACGAAATCAGAACAAATATTAAACAGAAAAAAAGCGAAAGAGAAAAGTATGTTGCCGATATTATAGAAACCCTTGAAGAAAAACTGAAGGAGCTTAACATAAAAGCGCAGATTACAGGACGCGCCAAGCATTTTTACTCCATATTCAGAAAAATGTACGCTCAAAACAAAAGTATAGATGAAATATATGATTTGTTTGCGGTCAGAATAATAGTTGACACCGTTGCGGAATGTTATGCGGTTTTAGGTATGGTGCATGAAATGTACACGCCTATACCGATGAGATTTAAGGATTATATTGCAATGCCGAAGCCGAATATGTATCAGTCGCTGCATACAACGGTGGTCGGTCCTAAAGGAACACCTTTTGAAATTCAGATAAGGACATGGGATATGCATAAGGTGGCAGAAGAAGGTATCGCCGCACATTGGAAGTATAAAGAGGGGATCTCCGGTCAAACCGATATGGATTCAAAGCTGGAATGGGTAAGACAGCTTCTTGAAAATCAACAGGAAATAATGGATACCGATGAATTTCTGAATAATATAAAGCTTGACCTGTTCAACGAAGAAGTTTTCGCACTGACACCGAACGGCAAGGTAATATCATTAAGAAACGGAAGCACAGTAATTGATTTTGCCTTTGCCATTCACACACAGGTTGGATGCAAAATGTGCGGAGCTAAAGTAAACGGAAAGATTGTTCCCCATGATTACAAGCTGAAAAACGGCGATATTGTTGAAATTCTCACATCACCTACCGTTAAAGGTCCGAGCAGAGATTGGCTGAAAATTGTAAAAACCTCACAGGCAAAAACAAAAATCAATCAATGGCTGAAAAAAGAATGCAGAGAGGAAAACATTATAAGCGGAAAGGAATTAATAGAAAAGGAATGTAAAAGAATCAACGTTCCGTCTTCGGCACTTTTCCGAGAGGAATGGCTTTCCCCTATTTTCAGAAAATATCAGTTTAACTCTATGGACGATTTGTATGCAAGCGTAGGCTACGGAGGTCTTTCCGCTCAAAAGGTTGTAATGCGTCTTAATGAGGAATATACCAAGCTGAAAAAAGAAGAAAAGTCAAAAGAGCATGAGGAAACCGAACATCAAGTTAAAAAAAGCAAACGTTCAAACAGCAACGGTATAAATGTTATCGGAATAGATAATTGCCTTGTAAGACTTGCAGGCTGCTGCAATCCGGTGCCGGGAGATGATATAATAGGCTTTATTACTAAAGGCAGAGGTGTTTCGGTTCATCGTGCCGACTGTTCGAATATGCAGCCGGAAGTTTTGTCCGACGCTGATAAGCTAAGATTTATTCCCGTTGAATGGGCAAAAGAAAAACGTTCCGTTTATGTTGCTACTCTTACAATAGAAACAGAGGATAAACCCGGTATGATGATGGCCGTTTCAACTGTTCTGGCAGATCTCAAAATAAACTGCGCTTCCTTTACGGCACGAGTTACAAAGAACAGAATAGGTATTATGAATGTGGCACTGGAAATTACCGACACTTCCGATGTAAAAAAGGCAGCAAATAAAATAAAAGATTTGCCCGGAGTAATAAGTGTATCGAGAACAAAGAATTAATGATAATACTGTGTAAATAATAGGATTATAAAGTTATAATCCCTTGCACCCAAACAATTATGAAACGCTTGAAAGCCGCTATGCGGCTGCGTTTCATAATTGTTCAGAAGTTACTATATAACAATTTATGCCGTTGTGAAACGGCAGAACGGAGATTATTATGCAAACCGAAAAAATTAAAATAAATACCGAATATATAAAGCTTGATCAGCTGCTGAAATTTTCGGGAATAGCCGAAAACGGCGCGCAGGCAAAGGAAATGATACTTGATGAAATCGTATCGGTAAACGGTGAGATTTGTACCATGAGAGGAAAAAAAATACATCCCAATGATGTTGTCCTTCTGGATTTTGAGGACGAACAATTTCAAATTGAGGTTGAATGATATATGTATATAAAGTCTTTGACCGTGGATAATTTCCGTAATTATGACCACGAACAGATAAAGCTTTGCCCTACAACAAATGTTTTTTTTGGAAACAACGCTCAAGGAAAAACAAATTTACTTGAGGCTGTTTATCTGTTCTCTCACGGAAGAAGCCACAGAACAAAAAGCGATCGTGAATTAATTAAATTCGGGGAAAATTTTTTTGGACTTGACATGGCATTTTGTGATTCTCAAAGAGAATATAATGCCAAAATAAGAGTTTCAAAAGAAGGAAAGAAAATAATTAAAATCAATAATGTACCGGTAAAAAAATTGTCTATGCTGATGAGTTATCTGAATGTGGTAATGTTCTCGCCTGAGGATTTGGAATTGGTAAAGGGTGCGCCTTCGGTACGAAGAAAATTTATAGATGAGGCAGTCAGCCAGCTTTATCCAAAATACCTGGCAACCCTTATCAATTACCATAAGTCGGTATTTCAGAAGAACAGTCTGCTAAAAAGCCTTAAATTTGCCGGAGTACAGTCGGATAAGGTTTTGTCGGCATGGAATGTGCAGCTTGCAAACTGCGGAGCTGTTATATATAAATACAGACGTGATTTTATAAAAAAAATAAATGAGCTGGCAAAACCGATTCACATGGATATTGCAAATGAGGACTTTGAAATAATATACGGTCCCGGCATAAAACTTTCATGTGATGACAACGAATTGGAAAAATGCTTTTATGATGTTCTTGAACAAAATCAAAGGCGAGAAATAGAAATGGGCGCTTGTCAGATAGGAACGCAAAGAGATGATTTCAGACTTTTTATGAACGGAAATGAGGCAAGAATTTACGGCTCACAGGGACAGCAGAGAACCTGTGTTCTGACATTAAAAATTGCCGAAACCGAATACATAAAATCGGTCAGGGAAGAATATCCCGTTTTACTGCTTGATGATATAATGAGTGAATTGGATGTAAACAGGAGGCGCTATCTTTGGGAAAGGATAACCGATAAACAGGTTTTACTGACCTGTACCGATACAGATATTTTAAACAGTACAAAAAATACATTACTTTTTAATATTGACGGGGGGAAAATAATAAGATAATGGCAAAACATAAGAATTTACCGGTGGAAAAAAACAAAGAATATGAACTGTATATCGAATCGGTTACCTCTGAAGGTATGGGTGTGGCACATATAGACGGATTCTGCATTTTTGTCGCCGGAACGGTTACCGGTGATAGGATTTTGGCACTGATCGTAAAAATCAAATCGGGCTATGCATACGGAAAATTTATAAGTGTTATCGAAAAATCAAAATACAGAGTCGATCCCATATGCCCGGTTTTTTCAAAATGCGGCGGTTGCCAGCTCATGCATATTGATTACGGCTTTCAGTTGGAAATAAAACGTGAGATAATAAAAAATGCACTTCTCAGAATAGGTGGTTTTGATATTGAAATAGATGAAATGATAGGTGCGGATAATGAACTGCGCTATAGAAATAAAATGATTTTTCCTGTGGGAAATGATAAAAATAATAATCCCGTCTGCGGTTTTTTCCGCGAAAGAAGCCATGATATAATCCCTCTTGATGACTGCGCATTGGGAAGTAAAGTAAATGCGAAAATCACAGCTGCTTTTGTAAATTTTATAAAAAAGAACAAAATCAGTGTATATGACGAAAAAGAACATAAAGGTATTGTCAGAAGGATTTTTATAAGAGAAGCGGCAAAAACAGACGAGCTTATGGTAGTGGTATCTGTGAACGCAGAGTCTCTCCCCCGTTCCGATGAGCTTGTAAAATCAATTCTTGAGGCATCTGACAATGTAAAAAGTATTATTTTGAATATTAATACAAAAAGAACAAACCTTGTTTTGGGAGATAGAAACAAACTTCTGTACGGAGAAGAATATATAGAAGAATATCTGTGCGGTATGAAATTTAAAATATCGCCGTACAGCTTTTTTCAGATAAATCCCGAACAAACAAAAAAATTGTACGATAAGGCAATAGAGTTGGCTGATATTTCTCACGACGACAGAGTTCTCGATATCTATTGCGGAATAGGTACTATTTCATTGGCAGCCGCTCGTAAAGCCGGTCATGTGATAGGAGTCGAGATAGTCGAACAGGCTGTTACGGATGCAAGAAAAAATGCTGATATAAATAAAATTACCAACGCTGAATTTTTCGCCGCCGACGCCGCCGATATTGTCCCCAAACTTGTCGAAAACGGAGAAAGACCAAATGTGGTTGTGTTAGATCCACCAAGAAAAGGAAGCGATGAAAATACACTCCGTGCAATTTTGAAAGCAAATCCCGAAAGAATAGTGTACATTTCGTGTAATCCGGCAACTCTCGCACGGGATTTGAAATTTCTTTGCAGTAAGAATTATGAAGTTAAAAA
>JAXEIW010000204.1:0-3408 GCA_034101885.1 Clostridia bacterium
CTTTGGTATAAGCAAAATAAAAAAACAACTACATTTTATCAACAAAACAGATAATTGCAGTTGTTAAAATAAAAAATTTAAAGAAAGGAAAAGTATAATACAATTATCTTTAGTTTTGATGATAATTATATTATACGAGGATTTATATGAAAAGTATAGAGGTAAGGGAAACGATTCCGTGTAAAGGTGAGTTTGATGTTATAGTTGCGGGCGGAGGAGTTGCGGGAGTGGCAGCTGCCTTGTCAGCAAAGAGAAACGGAAAAAGTGTGTGTCTTATTGAAAAAACGATAGGTTTGGGCGGGCTTGCCACAATAGGACTTGTTAATCTTTTTGTACCTATGTGTAATGGAAGAGGAACACAGATTATAAAGGGTATGGCGGAGGAATTTTTAAGACTTTCAATAAAGCACGGATATGACACAATTCCGGATGAATGGAAAAACGGTGAGCCGGGTGAGGGTGCAAAAACAAGATACCTGACAAGATTTTCGGCGCCGATATTTATAACAGAGCTTACAAAGCTTATGCATGAGAACGGAATTAAGCTTTTGTTTGATACCGTAATCACAAAGCCGGTTACCCAGGACGGCCACTGTAACGGTGTAATCGTTGAAAATAAGTCGGGAAGAAAATTTTACGGAGCGAAGATTATTATTGATACGACAGGGGACGCAGATGTTTTGTATCGTGCAGGAGTACCTACTGTACAGGGCAAAAATTATCATACGTTTTATGGGTACGGAGCAACCTTAAAAAGCTGTGAAGAAGCGGTTAAAACGGGAGATATAGCAAACCTGACACGGGCATATTTCGGAGGAAATGCCGACTTATACGGAAGGAATCATCCTGAGAACACAGAGCTTTATAATGGTACAGATGCAGAGGAAGTAACGAGATATGTAATTAATAATCATATAGAGATGCTTGACAAAATAAAGGACGATGAAAGAACTGCAAGAGATCTGCTTGTTATTCCGTCTATGTGTCAATTCAGAACAACAAGACATATTGACGGAGATTATACCTTGCAGACAGAGGACGCATACAAACATTTTGATGATTCTGTTGCGGCTATATGTGATTTTGACAGAAAAGACTATCTTTTTGAAATTCCGTACAGAACAATGGTTAAAACAGGATTTGACAATATAATAACGGCAGGAAGATGCGTTTCGGGAGAGGGTTATGCCTGGGATGTTGTAAGGGTTATACCTCCGGCGATTATAACCGGACAAGCTGCCGGAGCGGCTGCCGCAGAGGCTATCGACACAAAAAAGCCTATTTATGCTATTGATGTCAAAGCATTGCAGAGAAATCTTGAAAAGGCAGATGTTATGATTCATTTTGATGATAAGCTTATTCCGAATGATTTGGAAAACAGCGGAGAAAAATATCAAATGGGGCATATATGATAAAAAAGATTGATTAAAATGTTCTATGAGTACGGTATTTTACTGCAACGCAAAATGCATAGAGCATTTTTTAATAATATGCGAAAGGATACATGGTCATATATGAAAATTTTATGCATCGGAGATATAGTCGGCAGAGTGGGACGGGATATGGTTTTTTCATATCTTGAAAGAAATAGATACGATTTTGATCTCATTGTGGCAAACGGGGAAAATGCAGCCCACGGCCGCGGAATTACACGTCCCGTATACGAAGAATTGAAAAAAGCCGGAATAGACGCCTTTACCATGGGTAACCATACATGGGGCTGTGCCGACGGGGAAAAGGTGTTGGAATACAACGACGATATAATCAGACCGCTGAACTTTGACAAAGGGTGTCCGGGAACAGGCAGTATGGTTATAAAAGCGAGAAACGGTGTAAATGTCGGAATAATAAATCTTATAGGAAGGGTGTATATGCAGCCGGCGGATTCTCCCTTTACCATGATACTTCCCGAAGTTGAAAGGCTTAAGAAAAAAGCTGATATTATAATGGTTGATTTTCATGCGGAGGCAACAAGTGAAAAGATTGCCATGGCATATTATCTTGATTCTGAAGTATCGGCTGTTTTCGGAACGCATACTCATGTTCAGACTGCGGACGAAACGGTGCTTCCGGGCGGTACGGGGTATATTACCGATTTAGGCATGACGGGTGTTATTCATTCTGTGCTGGGAATGGATAAAAATACCGTGGTGAAAAAATTCCTTGACAATATGCCGGTTCGCTTTGAGGTTGCAACGGGAAAGGGAAGATTGTGCGGATGTATATTTGATATAGATGAAAGCACAGGAAAAACGGTAAATATTCAACGTGTAAATTATGTTGAATAAGAGTATCGTTGTGTTATTATTTGTGCCGCCGAATGGCGGCGGAACGGAGATTATTATGTCTGATTCGAGTTTTAACGATTTGCTCCGGCAAGGTCAAAGCTTTGCTATTGAGCGTATGCATTATCACAAAAATATTAATATGAACAATACTCATTATCACGCCCATTATGAAATATTGTATATTCAAAACGGCAAACGTAATTTGAAAATAAACAATTCCTTATCATATGAGCTTGACTCTCATGTGATAGCCCTATTGCGCCCGAATACCATACACAGAACTCTTGCGGCGGGGGATTCAAGCCAGACTCGAATATTGATTAACATATCACAGGAATTTGTTGACAGGCTTACAAAAATTTTTTCGCCGAACATAGTATTATGCTTTAATGTGCCGGTACTTAAATTGAGCGCATATGACGCAGGCATGCTCAATTATCTTTTTGTTGAGCTTTTGGGAAACAGTAAGGATTCGGTATTATATGATGATACAATAAAAATCAACTTATCAAAAATACTTTTGCATTTGAGCAGTATATATCGAAATACGCAAAGCGATAATAACGACAGCTTTGTAAATCCGAACACTCGTGACAGAATAGATTACTGTGTTAAGTATATCCAGGAGAATTTCAGTTCGGATATAACGGTTTCGGAAATTGCGGGAAAGCTTTTTATTTCGGAAACATATCTTGAAAGGATATTTAAAAAAATTATGGGTACAACGCCTTACAATTATTTGTTAAATATTCGCGTCATTAATGCAAAAAGACTTCTTGAGGCTCGCAGAATGTCGGTTTCTGAGGTTGCGTCGGCCTGCGGCTTTAACAGCCTTATGGCATTCTCAAGGGCATTTAAGCAAATTCAGGGTTGTTCGCCGAAGGAATATCAGATGAATTATGAAAAGATGTGATAAACGAACAGACCTATTGCCGAAATGTGTAAAAAAATATTTGTGTTTGATATTGTTACTTTATAAATAATGCTCACTGAATAAATGCGATTTTCAATCGCATTTAGAAAAATTATGACTATTGTCAAAATTTTTCGTGTAAAATCAAAGATTTTACACAGTTCGCATTGATTAAGTCTGCTGAAATAAATATTTTGGTAGCAAAAT
>JAXEIW010000205.1:0-3510 GCA_034101885.1 Clostridia bacterium
AAATTCAGATGGGACGAAATCGTTAAAGGAAATATTTTGGAAACCTTGATTTTGATTGCGCGGGATTTGGAATTGGACAATAAAAATTTACCGCCTGATTTTATCCAGATTATTGTGGATTACATAGAGATTAATATAAACAAGCGAATTAAAGTCAAAGATATTGCCCAAAAATTTAACTACAGCGAATCTTATATAACAAAAGCTTTTAAAAAAGCAACCGGAATGCCTTTGGCTGAGTTTATAAGGCAAAAGAAAATTTATAAGGCAACCTCCTTTATTTCAAACGATAATTTGAAAATTGAAAGCATTGCCGAAATGCTGGGATTTGACAGCTATGCTACCTTTAACAGATGCTTTAAAAAATATTTGGGCATCTCTCCCAGCGAATATAAATCAAAGGTTAAAAATGCAACAGATTGGTTTGTCGGAATGGAAGATTTGATAACTCAAAGTAAATTATAATTAATGCTTACTGAATAAATGCGATTTTCAATCGCATTTAGAAAAATTATGACTATTGTCAAAATTTTTCATGTAAAATCTAAGATTTTACACAGTTCGCATTGATAAAGTCTGCTGAAATAAATATTTTGTAAGCATAATATTTATTTCAGCAGTCATCATAAAATATTTTCGGAGTGGGCGCAAAGGGAAAAACAGCATAGATAGGAGAAAGTCAAAGGAAAATGGCTCATTGCCGAGTGACGGAGCTGAGCAGATACAAAAATATATACATTTTACAGCATAATGTCAATATGCACTTTTTCTTACTCCAACATTTATTATAATGCTCACTGAATAAATGCGATTTTCAATCGCATTTAGAAAAATTATGACTGTTGTCAAAATTTTTCATGTAAAATCGAAGATTTTACACAGTTCGCATTGATAAAGTCTGCTGAAATAAATATTTTGTGAGCAAAATATTTATTCATGGTGCAAGGTTTTTTGCATAAACGCACAAAACCCTTGCACCTAAACAATTCTGAAACGCTTGTAAGCCGCTATGCGGCTGCGTTTCATAATTGTTCAGCAGTCATTATTATAGAGTCAAAATTGTTCTAAACAGGAGAATCACTTTAATCCGAAATAAGCGAACTTTTTATGGCACCATATAAAATCAAAGCACCGCCCAGTACAATTGAAAATGTAATCTTCCCGTCAAGACCGGGAATAAATACAGTGAGAATTGCAGCAAAGATTGTTGCAAAAACCGGTTCAAGCCCGCAAAGTATCGCTGTTTTTGAAGCCTCAACCTTAGCTGTGCCTTTTGCCAGAAGAAGAGAGGCAATACCTCCGGAGAAAATTCCGCAGTAGATAAGCCCCAGAACAGCGGAAATGTTTGTAAAGTCCATTTTGTATTCACCGCGAATACCCACAAAAATCCAAACTATAAACATCGTTACCGAAGCGGCGGCAATATGAATTATATTTACCGAAACTTCATCATATTTTGAAGAAAGGTAGTTAAAATATACCATATAAAATGCCGTCAGTATTGCGCATATCAGTGAGAGCAAATCCCCATATCCCAATTCAAGATTAAAGCTCAAAGGGTTAAAGCTTATAATGCCCGAAATAAACAAGAAGCCGATTGTTATAGCCACAAGACCTATAATCATATTTCTTGAAGGTCTTTTACCAAAAAGCAGGAACATTATAATAGGAACATAAATCACATTTGTTGTGATAATAAAGCTTGAATTTGCAGGGTTGGTATTTGCAAGACCTACAGTCTGAAAATATGTATGGGTTGCAACAAGCACACCGAGCAGGATACTGTGAACAACCATTTTTTTGCCTTGGAATTTTATCCTTTTAAAATCAATTATGCCAAGAATGAGTGTGCTCAATAGAAATTTTATAAAAAGCAAGGTGGTTGCATCGAAGGTTTCACCTACAAATTTCAACATGGAAAACTGTAATCCCCAAAGCATGGCACATGCTAAAAGCATTGATTCATATTTTAGTGATTTTATCTTTTTTATCATTTTACATTCACCCTTTTTATCTTTCCGAATCCGGTTCCACCCTCCGGCAAAGTGTTGGGGTAATCGGGGTTTATACTTTGATGCGTTTCTTTTACAAGCTTTTCGGCGTCGGTTACTTTAACATCGTCAAAGGTTATATTTTCAAGATTAATGTCTTCTACAAAGCAGCACATATCAGGTTCGAAGAAATCTCCCCATTTTGATTTATCCTCCGTATATTTGAAAGTTGCCGAAATCGGTCCTACATTAATAAGCTTGATGTTTTTTTTCTCAAGTTCCTCTAAAGAGTGCTCCAATTTTATGTTTTTTAAATTTAAATTTTTACAGTCGGCCAAGATGTCAAATATGCCATAAATAGGAATTTCATTAAACCCGGAATTACGAATTTTAGGTACAGTTATATTTTCATAGTATATATCATTCATTTCACCTACTGTTTCTGCCGAATCAAAATGTTTTCCCCATGCAACATTCATATAATGCGGCTGATAATACATTTTATAGGTATATATTCCGGTTATGTTTTCAAAAACACACCGTCTTATATCACAATCCTTTTTTTTGCCGTTGCGGTATACCTTTCTGCCTGCCAAAAGTCTTATTTCGTTGTTATCTCCCTTAATGTTTTCAACAAGAATATCTTCAATATCTCCGTTGGTCACACCGGAAGAATACCAATCCCATGCCAAAATTGCAATCATATCATCACCAAGTCCAACACCGTCGAGGTTGCTGATTATTCCGAATTTTGCGGGACCGTCAATATGGATTCCGTCCTTTTCAAATTTATCGAATTTAATATTGTCCACATAAAAGTTTGTGCAGTTACTTATCATAACAGCGTATGATGTTCCGCGCGAAAAAGTTGCGTTGGTAACATTTACATAGCGTACATTTGAAAAGCCTATTTCGGCGAATCCTCCGACAATTGTTCTTAAATTGTCCATTCTTAAAGGGGCGTTGTCGGGCGCTGCCCAAATTCCTCCCGTTACGGTAATATATTCATCGGGATTGACCTGTTCAGTGTATGCGTGTCCGCCGGGAATCATATTTCTGTTTCTGAGCATACATACATCGGTATGTTCTTTGAGTCTTATTATTTGTTTTTCATCAACCTTCAGATTAGTATGCGAATCCATAAAAATTGTGCCGTCAATTATAATTTCATGCCCCATATAGGGGATGTATACATTTTTCTTTTCATCGAGAGCAGTCTGAATTGCCCTTGTCCATATATTATCTGTAACCAACATTTCGTATTCCTTGATATTTACGAAATCAAGTGACGAGGTGTCAATAACCTTTACCGTTTCTTTTATCTTTGCTTTTATTTGTTCTTTCATTTTATCTTTGCTCCTTTAACATATATTTTATTATTTAATGACTGCTGAACAATTATGAAACGCAGCCGCATAGCGGCTTACAAGCGTTTCTTAATTGTTTGGGTGCAAGGGTTTTGTTCGTTTTTGCAAAAAACCTTGCACCATTAATAAATATTTTGGCTTCAAAATATTTA
>JAXEIW010000206.1:0-7530 GCA_034101885.1 Clostridia bacterium
TGCGCAACTCGCATAATGCATTGCCCCCTTTAGACTATGCTCTTTGGTTGGGCGGTTCAAGTTTTGCGTTCTTTTTTAGACAACAGTCAAGGAAGTTTAGTTGAATTGTTTAGCTTTTATGGAAATAATGCTGCTAACACACAGTGATAAACTATAATTTATCCGCATGGGTGAATAGTAACAGTTTTATTATATCTTATCCAAAGTACTGAATGTATATCCCTGTTCGATAAGATAATCGAGTATCTGAGGAAGAGTTTGTGCCGTTGCGGTTTTTGAAACCGAATCGTGCATCAATATTACCAAATCTTCTTTACCCTTTGATGAATCTTTTAATCTGTTTACAAGATAATCGGCAGACGGAGATTTACTTTCGGCATCCCCCGTCAAGGAATTCCAGTCGCAGTATCTGTAGCCATGTTCGGATAATTTTGATTTAATTTCCTTTTTTGCCTCTGCATGAGAACCGACTTCATAGCTGCCTCCGGGAAATCGCAGAATTTTAGGATAATTTTCTCTGCATACAATATTTTTGATTATATCGTTTGAGTGCTCAATCTCATTCATAAAAGAATTCGAATCCGCATATAATTCATTGTATTTGTGAGAATATGAATGGTTTGCAATAAGGTGTCCTTCATCATATAAACGTCTTGCAACATCGGGGTTTTGCTCAATAAGATTGCCGACGGCAAAGAAGGTTGCTTTGACATTGTATCGTCTTAATACATCGAGTATTTTTGGCGTTACAGATTTATTCGGACCGTCGTCAAAGGTAAGATATGCTGTTTTTACACCGTCGCTCTTTTGTGCGTCAACAAGAATGTCAGTATTTTTTTGGGGAGGCTCCGGGTATACATATCCGTTAAAGATAAAATCGACATCTGTGTCATTATTATCTTTTTGTGAAAAAATACCCTTTACATAGAGCGCAAAAACAGTTATAATAATAAATATTAATATGACTGCAATTATATTGCGCCTGAATTTTTGCTTTCTCTTTCTGGTTCGTAATCGCTGGCGGAATTTAATTTCTGTAGACATAAAATAACACCTCACATTCTTATATTCTCATTATACTACAAATATCTTTATATTTCAACAAAAAAAATCAGATATATGGAGGTTATAATGAAAAATAATATTTATGTAACAAAAATTATTAAAAAAATGGGTGTAAAACTAAAGAATTTGCTTATTTCAAAGGAAATTTTACCTCGTGTGCTTATGGTTGTGTTTGTGTCGGTTTTATCGATAGGAATCGGCATATGCATGGGAGGAAACGAGCAGAGCGCCGAGTTGTCGGATTCTGCCGATGTTATTGACTACAGCTCAATAAGCAATAAAAGCTCGGGGTGGGGATTAAGAAAGGTAAAAGGCTCGGAGCCTGAAGTGACAGACACGCAAAAATCGGACCTGGAGCAATACAATGCCTTTTACATGGATAACACCCGTCCCAAGAAGCTTTACCTTACCTTTGATGAAGGCTACGAAAACGGATATACTTCGGTAATTCTTGATACACTTAAGGAAAAACAGGTGACAGCCGCATTTTTCATAACGGGACCGTATGCCCAAAATCAACAGGAGTTGGTCAGACGTATGATAGATGAAGGTCATATAGTGGGTAATCATACGGTAAATCATCCCAATTTACCAAAGCTTGAAACGTCACAGGCAATGATAAATGAGCTTACCGAAATGAATGAGCTTGTAAAAACAATGTATGATTATGATATGAAATATATGCGTCCCCCCGAAGGGGAATACTCAAAAAGAGTACTGGCGGTAAGCAGAGATTTGGGATTCAGGACTGTTTTTTGGAGCTTTGCTTACAAAGACTGGGATGTGGATTCTCAAAGCGGAAGGGACTATGCGTTTAATCAGGTTACCCAATATCTTCATGACGGTGCAGTGCTGCTTCTTCATGCAGTATCTTCGGATAATGCTCAGGCACTGGGAGATATAATAGATTATGCACGCGCTCAGGGATATGAATTTGCATCACTTGATGAAGTGCCCGATACAAATTTGCAGTAGAACTGTATAATGACTGCTGAACAATTATGAAACGCAGCTGCATGGCGGCTTACAAGCGTTTCAGAATTGTTTGGGTGCAAGGGTTTTGTGCGTTTTTGCAAAAAAAGCCTTGCACCATGAATAAATATTTTGCTTCCAAAATATTTATTTCAGTAGACTTTACCAATACGGACTGTGTAAAATTTTTAATTCACAAAAGAATTCGAACACGGACATATATTTTCGTGCGTTGGAATGGAGGATTACAATGACCGAGAACAGTAATAATAAAAGAAACAGACATGAGGGACATCGTGAGAGAATGAGAAAAAAGTTTAAGGAAAATCCTGCTTTACTCTCCGATCATGAAATTGTTGAAATGCTGCTTTATAATGTTATTACCTTGGGGAATACAAATGAACAGGCACATGATTTGCTTGAAAGAGCAGGGAGTATAAACGGAATACTTGAAATGGACGAAAGTCAAATTTTATCAATTAAGGGACTGAGCGTCAAGTCTGTTGAATATATAAAGCTTCTGAGAGAACTGTATATTCGTTTAAGAAAGGAAAACCTTGATAAAGGAAATGACAGAAAACTTACAAAAAATAATATAAATGACAAGCTGCATAAAATCTTTCTGGGTGAAAAGGAAGAAAAAATGGTTTTGATAACTCTTGATAATGATTTTAATATTATTAATACTCACGTTGTTTCAAGAGGTACGGAATCTGCGTCTATTGTGCCTATTAAAAAAATATTGGAGCTGGCAATATGTGATAAGGCTACAATAACACTGCTTGCACATAATCATCCCAATAATGTGCTTGCGGCATCGGATGCGGATATTGAAACTACAAAAGCCGTTTATGAGGCGCTGAAAATAATAGAAATACCGCTATGTGAACATTATATAGTTACCGATAATTCAGTGGTGGGGATAATACATTTATGCAGGAAAAACAAAAAATAATTCTTTGTTTTTCTTCAAGATAATAAATAACGTTGACTTATTATTTTCGGTGTGATATAATTTACAAAAAAAGAAAAAGGAGTCAAAATATGAACTACAGTGTAACTTTAAACGGAACGAAGGTGCCTGTTTTTACCGAGAAGGCTTATCATAAGCCGTACAACAAAAAAACAGACATTGAACTTGTTTCTTTTGTACATAGCTTTAAAGAGGAAGCAACCATTGAAATAACATCATCGGCTGAGGTTAAATCAGCGATTGTCAGACCGCTGAGCTTTGGAATTAATCCGCAGATTATCGATGGCAAAATTATTATAAAATTGGATCGACCAAGAAAGTTTTCCCTTGAAATAAACGGAAGCTGGGAGAATAATCTTATTGTTTTTGCCGAAGAGGAGAAATATTCGGATTTTGATGTCCAAAAAAAGGGCGTAATCTATATTCCGGCAGGCAATCACAGCCGCGATGTTATTAACATCACAGAAAACAGTACTGTTTTATATCTGGAAGAAGGAGCGGTATTAAAGGGAAGAATATTTGCCGAGAATTGTGAAAATATAAAAATATGCGGTTATGGTAAGATTACCATGAGAGGTATAGATGAGCCTCCATACAACAGAATGAATGCAGTGCTTGTGTCAAAATGCCGCAATGTGGAAATTGAAGATATTATTATTTCGGACAGCGGTAACTGGAACTGTAAAATTTTCGACTGTGATAATGTTAATATAAATAATTTGAAAATTATAGGCGAGAAGGGCAATTCAGACGGTATAGATATATGCGGTTCAAGAAATGTTACAGTAAGCAATATATTCACAAGAACATGGGACGACTCGTTCGTGGTAAAAGCTTTTGATACCGGTGACTGTGAAAATGTTACATTTAAGGATTCGGTATTGTGGAATGACTTTGCGCGCCCTATTGAAGTCGGAGTTGAATTAAGAGCGGAGAATGTAAGGAACATTACCTTTGACAATATTGATATTATTCATTCAACAACCGGCTATCCGCTGATTGGTATTCATCACGGGGACAGAGCGAAGGTTCGTAATATAACATTTTCTGATATAAGAATAGAGGACACTCCGGGCGCACAGCTGTTTGACATTCGTATTACAAATTCAGTATGGAACAAAGACACAAAAATGGGGGACATAGGCGATATTTGTTTTAAAAATATATATTACATAGGAAAACCCGGAATGCAGTATGCTCTTTCAAAATCACGTTTACAAGGATATGACGAAGAACATAAAATAGAAAACGTAACCCTTGAAAATATTAACCTGTTGGGGAAAACCGCTTCAAATGCCGAGGAATGTGGTCTAATAGTAATGGACTTTGTGGATAATGTCAAATTTATATGCCCGGACAGTTCGGAAAAAATTAATCTTATTTCTTCAAAAATTGATATAAGCAAGGATTTTGTTATGAAGGACAGCGGCTTATATGAGGGAAAAGTAAGAGTTGAATTGAAAAACAAATCGGACACAAAACAAAAAAGCCGAATATGGATTCAGGTTTCGCCTGTAAATACAGCGACTGTTTTCGATGAAAATTTTAGTTTTGAGCTTGCTCCCAATGAATCGGCGGAACATGAATTTGATATTGTAATTCCCGCAGGAAAATATGTAATTCAGGTTCAATCGGATGATATTAATATCAACGGAGATTGGATATTTGTTGACCTTGATTTGGTAATACCTGAAAATGTGCCTGAGAAGGAGCTTTGCAGCTATACTTTCCATAATTATTATAATACGGTTACAGATAAAATTAAAATAGGAGTTAAAGATGATAATCTTGTGTTGTATACCGATATATTAAAGGATAAGGATAACAAAATTGTTGTTTACGCGGCAATGCCTGTTGAGGAATCCGATAATCAGGTTAAATTTACCGTTGAGGAAACTGATTTCGGAGAAGCTCCGGCAATAACCTTGGGAAGGCATGGATTGGAGCTTGCACCGCAGTTGAGATGCCCTGCGGAAATTACATATGTATTTAAAAATGAGCCTAAGGTTAAGGAAATACGTAAAGTTGAAATCAGCGGCGGCTGCGGAAATTCGGCGGTTATTCCGTTTAATGAGCTGGGAATTGAAGATAATAATTTCTGGCTGGAAATTCAAGCGGATATTCCCGAGACAAGACAATACAGATACCCATTCACTCTTTTCCATTCGGTTGCTCCGAATACTATTGCCCATATGTTTGCAAACGTGGTTGTCAGATGATCGTTTGATAACAGTGTTCGTTGAATTTGAGAGGATATATCAGAGATTCTTATGCAAAAATTGTTTATGTGCGTAGGAGTTCTTAAGACTTTCACCGTAAAGCTTTAGCATACTCAGCATTCAAGTAAAAAACAAAAACATAAATGTATAATATTAATTGGGGCTGTTGCAAATGAGCATCTTAAAAATGCTCATTTGCAACAGCCCCTTTCAGCAGACTTAATCAATGCGAACTGTGTAAAATCTTTGATTTTACACAGAAAATTTTGACAATAGTCATAATTTTTCTAAATGCGATTGAAAATCGCATTTATTCAGTGAGCATTACTTAAAGTATACCATTCCGGGCACACAAATGACACAAAATAGGTAGGATTAATGCTAAAAACACAACAATTATAAGTATAATGCGAAAAATTAATTGACACAACCGCTTGTAAATGATATAATAAGAGCATAATCGAACGAAAAAGAAAGGACTGTTCAGATGATAACAGGAAAACAAAGAGCGTATTTAAGAAAGCTTGCGAATCAAATTGAGCCTATATTTCAGATAGGAAAAGGCGGAATAAGTGATGAAATGGTAGCTCAATTAGCTTTGGCACTGGAAGCAAGAGAAATTATAAAGATACATATTCTTGAAACGGCAATGCTTGAGTCTAAAGCCTGTTTAAATGAACTGGCGCAGCGTCTTAATGCAGAGCCGGTACAGGCAATAGGTTCAAAAATCGTAATATATAAACAGGCGGATAAGCAAAACAACAGAAAAATAGAATTGCCGCGCGAAAAAAGGAAGTGATACTCAATGGGAAACAGAAGAGTTGGAGTGATGGGAGGTACCTTCAATCCGATTCATAACGGACATATATCGGTTGCAAAAGCTGCCATGGAGCAGTTTAATCTTGATGAGGTTTTATTTGTTACGGGAGGAAATCCTCCTCATAAGAAAAATACCGGCATATTGCCGGCATTTGCACGTCACAAAATGGTGTGTCTTGCAATAGAGGACATTGATAAATTTACTCCATGCAATTATGAAGTCACAAAAAAAACATATTCATATTCATTGGAAACCATGCAGTATTTAAAGAAAAAAAATAAAAATACCGATTTTTTCTTTATTGTGGGTGCAGATTCTTTCCATGATTTGCCCGGCTGGTATAAGCCGCGTGCTCTGCTTGAATTATGTACTCTGCTTGTTTATGAGAGGGAAGGTTATGATGTCAAAAAAGACTGCGAAGAGATAAAAAAAGAATATTACTGTCATGTTGATTTTATTCAATCGGCGAAAATAGACATATCCTCCAGCAAGATAAGGGAGGGAGCGGCACGAAACATGGATATAAGCAAATATCTTTCCGAAAAAGTATGTGAATATATTAAAAGAAACGGTTTGTATGTTCCGAAGGATGAAGATTTAAAAAAGGAAGTAAGAAAGGTACTTAATTCTGAAAGATATATCCACAGCTTGGGGGTAAGCAATACTTCGGTGGAAATGGCGAAAGTATATAATGTAAGTGTGAAAAAAGCTTATACTGCCGGATTACTTCACGACTGCGCAAAAAATCTGTCAAAATCCAAGGCAATGCAGAAATGCGATGACTATGACGTTGAACTTGATGATTTCGAACGTTCAAACCGTGCCCTGATTCATGCAAAGCTCGGAGAAAGGATTGCTGCAGCCGAATATGGAATTACCGATAAGGATATTCTGAGGGCAATAAAATGGCATACATTGGGACGCCCCGGAATGACATCTCTTGAGAAGATTATTTATGTTGCCGATGTGATAGAACCAAGCCGTGATTTTGAAGGCATCGAAAAGCTGAGAGAGCTTGCATTTAAAAATCTTGATAAGGCTGTAATAGAATGCACGAAAACAACAATAATATATAATCAGGAAAGAGGCAGGGAGGTTCATCCCAATGCGTTTGCTTTGATAAGAGATCTCGAGAAAAAAGAAGTTACAAAACGTAAAAGATAGGTGATATTTTTATTTTTGTTTTGACACAGAAAACCGCAAAGAGGAAAATTGAAGTAATATTTTAAAGAATAATATCATAAAATATAAATAAAGTATACTGCTTGTTTTTTTGCGTATAAATTAGCAGATTTGCGTTTAAAGATGCATAGCAATTGACAAATTGTTACTATTCAGGTATAAATTATTGTTTATCACTGTGTGTTAGCAGCATTATTTCATAAAAGCTAAACAATTCAACTAAACTTCCTTGACTGTTGTCTGAAAAAGAACGCAAAACTTGAACCGCCCAACCAAAGAGCATAGTCTAAAGGGGGCAA
>JAXEIW010000207.1:0-8747 GCA_034101885.1 Clostridia bacterium
AAATAAAGCTTTGGTTCGTTACGGAAGTGATAAGGCAGAGGTTTCTGCTATGTTTTCGGTAAATGATAATATTGCAAAGGTTTTGGAGCAAAACGGTATAAGTGCCGAAGATGACAGCTTTATTATTAACAGAGAGATTACGGCTGACGGAAGGAGTATTGCAAGAATAAACGGCAGCATGGTTCCGTTGGCTCTTTCGCGTGACTTATCTCATTTATTGATTGATATTCACGGTCAGCTTGATAATCAAGCGCTTTTAACACAGTCAAAGCATATTGACTTTCTTGATTCATATGCAGGAAACAGCGCAATTCTTGACGAGTATAAAAACTTATACGATGAACTTAGGAAAAATGAGAAGGAGTTAAACAAACTGTCGCAGAACGAGCAGGAAAGACTTTCCAAAATAGATTTACTTAAATATCAAATTGATGAGCTTTCAAAAGCCAAGCTTATTTCGGGAGAAGAGGAAGAACTGGAGGAGGAAAGCGCGATAATATCCAATTCGGAAAAAATTACCGAGGCTGTAAACGGTGCGTATAACGATTTATATGATTCGGAATTAAGTGCCTATGATAATATAAGCAGCGCTCTTTCAAAGCTTTCCTCAATAAGCGAATTTGATGATCGACTTTCGGATATGTATTCAAGATTGAATGACGCAGTTTATGCGGTGGAGGATGTTTCTCACGAGCTTAGGGAGTATTTGTCGGAGATTGAGTTTGATCCGGAAAGATATGATGAGGTTTCGGAAAGACTTGATTTAATAAAAAAGCTAAAGAGAAAATACGGCGGAAGTGTAGATGCCTGTATAGAATTTTTAAATAATGCACAGGAGGAAGCGGATATTCTTCAAAATTCAGACGAGAGGTGTGAACAGCTTACAAGTGAAATAAAAAAAATAAAGGCTAAAATGGAAGCTGTCGGTGAAAGATTAACAGACACAAGAAAGAAAGCGGCGGTAAAGTTAGCAAAAGAAATAGAGAAAAACTTGCATGAGCTGGATATGGATAAGGCACAGTTTTGTGTTTCGATAAAAAAATTCGCAGAATATACAAGCAAGGGTTTTGATGATGTGGAGTTTATATTTACGGCAAATCCGGGGCAGCCGATGAAAGGCTTGGCAGCTATTGCATCGGGAGGTGAGCTTTCAAGAGTAATGCTTGCAATGAAAACCGTTCTTGCAGATTCTGACCGTGTTGATACCCTTATATTTGATGAAATAGACACAGGAGTGTCGGGAAGTGCAGCCTCAAAAATTGCAAAAAAACTTGCATTGCTCGGAAAAAGCAAACAGGTTATATGTATAAGTCACCAGCCGCAGCTTGCCGCCGAAAGCAAAAATCATTTTAAGATAACAAAAAATGTTTCCGATAATAATACAAGGACGGAAATAAAAAAATTGGATAGGGAAGAAAGAATCAGAGAGGTTGCAAGAATTATTGACGGCAGCAGCATAACAGAAACCTCTGTTTTACACGCAAAGGAAATGCTGGAAAGGGGATTTTACAGTGCGGACAACAGGTAAGGTAATAAAGGTAAACGGCAATAAAGCACTGATTTCGGCAGAAAGGACAACCTCCTGCGGCGGATCGTGCGCCAATTGCGCCGGAAACTGTAAAATTGCGGATAACAGCATTGAGGCTGATAATACATTGGGTGCAAAAACAGGAGAGCTTGTTGTTATAGAAACGGAAAAAAAGTCTGTTTTAAAGTCGGCTTTTTTGGTGTATATCGTTCCCGTAGTTTTGCTTTGTTTGGGATATTTTGCGGCAGAATGTGCCGGTTATAAAGAAAACATATCTATGATTTGCGGATTTTTATTATTTTTGCTGACTTTTTTATGTCTGCATTTTTATGATAAAAAACGAAAGAAAGAATTAAGTACAAAAATAGTTGAGATAGTAAGATAGCCGAATTTGTTTTCGGCATATAACGGGAGGAAATTTATGCAATACTCACTGATATTGCTTAAGCAGGTTATAATAATTTTTGCAATAATCTGCGTCGGTATAGGATGTTATAAGACAAAATTCATAACAAAAGAGGGAGGAAAGTATTTTTCTTCACTGTTATTAAAAATCGTGTCGCCTGCATTTATTTTTTCATCATATCAGACAGAGTTTTCAAAGGAGCTGCTGAGAGGTTTGCTGGCAGCTTTTTTATTGAGTATTCTTTCTCATATTTTATTAATTATTATTTCGGGATTGCTTATAAAAAAAGATGAAAAATATGAGTACAGTATTGAACGTTTTTCTCTCGTTTACACGAATTGCGGATTTATGGGAATACCGCTTGCACAGGGAGTATTCGGAGCGGAAGGTGTGCTTTATGCAACGGCATATGTTACTGTTTTTAATTTGCTTGCATGGTCTCACGGAATAGCAATTATAAAAAATGAATTTTCTAAAAAGGAATTGCTGAATGTCATAAAATCTCCTGTTATTATATCGATTGTGGCAGGGGTTATATTTTACATATTAAACATTCGACTTCCCGAAATTATAGAAAAGCCTATTGAATACATCGGCTCAATGAACACTCCGCTTGCGATGCTTGTTTCGGGAATAACTATTGCGCAAAGTAATTTCTTAAGCTTAATAAAAAACAAAAGAGTGGCTTTTGTTACCCTTTTAAGGCTTATTGTAATTCCGCTGATAATAATACCGCTGATGAGCTTTATACCGGTAAACAGAACAGCCTATATGACAGTTATGCTTGCGGTATGCTCACCGGCGGCAACTATGGGAATTTTGTTTTCAATAGAGTATGATAAAAATGCGGTTTATGCTTCCGAAATATTTGCGGCTACTACCGTTATTTCGGCAGTAACAATGCCTTTAATGCTTTCGTATATTACGCTGTTTAATTGATTTTCTCAAGCTTGGGAGCAGAGGGAGTGACATATATTGTATTATAATAATCATATATTACCATTCCGGGTTTTGCTCCGTTTGGTTTTCTGACGTTTTTTATCGCAGTATAGTCAACGGGAACATTTGATGAATCACGTCCCTTTGAATAATAGGCCGCAAGCATGGCGGCTTCTTTTATTGTAGAGTCGGGAACATTTTTGTTTATTCCCAATTTGATTATCGTATGAGAGCCATGAATTTTTTTTGTATGAAACCATATATCCTGCGAATTAGCATATCTTAAGGTCAGATAATCGTTTTGTGTGTTATTTTTGCCCACATATATGTCAAATCCGTCACTGCTGATATAATGATGCGGTTTTGATGAATTTTGGACTTTTTGCTTTTTAACGGAGGATTTTCGTTTCATATATCCAAGCTCTGACAGCTCGTTTCTTATTGCATTCAAATCGGATTCCGATTGCGCGTTTTGAGTAAGAACAAGAGTTGATTCAAGATACTGCAAATCATCATATGCCGTTTCAAATTGCTTTGCAGCCTCAATCTCCGCATTTTTAGCTTTTTGATAAAGCTTGTAATATCTCTGGGCATTTTGTGACGGAGTAAAGCTTGGATTTAACTCTATGGAAATTTTTGAAAGGTTTTCATCATAGTAGTTGTCCAGAACAACGTTTTTTTCTCCTTGGGTGATGTTATATAGATTTGCAGTCAGTAAATCCCCTTTGATTTTATATATATCCTTGTTTTTTGCATCATCAATTGTTCTTTTTAATATGGCAATTTTTTTTGATACACGCTCAATGTTTGTGTTTAGAAGGTGAACAAGATCAGAGCTTTTTTGCTTCATTCTTTCAAAGCTGTCACGGTCTTTGTAAAAGGCGTCCAAAAGCGTGTTAATATTATCATAATAAGTAATCGTTGCGGCATCTGAATACTGCTTTATGTCAAATACCGAAAAATCAATAACCTTTCCCGACGCTTTATCGGTTATTATGCAGGGCTTTACAGGATAATTGCAAATGTTCTTCACCTCGTCGGCTATTCTGTTTTTCATGTCTTGGGTAAGCTCCGAACAATCAATGTTTTTTTCTATGGCATTTGATACGGTTTCTCTTGCAATCAGCGGACTTATACCGGATACGGCGTTCATTATTGCTTTGTCGGGCGTAATTCCCTCTTTTGAAAAGTCAAAAATACAGTTTGTTATGTTATTTGAAAGTATTGGTATTTTATTTTGAGTGGGCGGAGCGGAATATGTCAGACCGGGCAAAATTTGTCTTACTGAGCTGACGGAAAAATCAACGTGTTTAATACTGTCTATTATTTTCAGATCGGCATTGGTGAGAATAATATTTGAGTGTCTGCCCATTATTTCACAAAACAAATGTTTTCTTGTTAAGTCACCCAACTCATCATATGAATCAATGTCAATTTTGATTATTCGCTCATAGTCAATTTGTGAAATCGATATAAGACGCCCGCTTTGAAGATGTTTTCTCAAAAGCATACAAAACATTGGAGCTTTCTGAGGGTTTTCTTTTTGAGATGATGTCAGGTGAATTCTGGGCTGCGCCGCATTTGCCGAAATTACCAGTCTGTATGTGTCTGTATATGTTTTAAATATAAGCAATATCTCATCCTTTTCCGGCTGATGAATTTTTTCGATTCTTGCGTTCTCAAGCTTTTCGTTCAATTCCTTTACCAATTGATGTATAACCAAAGTATCTAATGCCATTTTTATTTCCTCCGTATTTATGCGGTTTTCTGCTGTTTGTAAAAGTTTTGTTTTTAATATTATAACATACATTTAAAAAAATTACAATATTATCGGAAAAATGTATAAAAAATTTAAATAATTGGGTATTAATTAACATTTTTACAATAACACCGTAAATTCAAGCTTTAAAAAATTTCTGCGTTGACAAAAATTAAATGATGTGGTAAAATTTATTTAATGACTGCTGAACAATTATGAAACGCAGCCGCATAGCGGCTTACAAGCGTTTCAGAATTGTTTAGGTGCAAGGGTTTTGTGCGTTTTGCAAAAAAACCTTGCACCATGAATAAATATTTTGCTCCCCAAATATTTATTTCAGCAGGCTTTATCAATGCGAACTGTGTAAAATCTTTGATTTTACACGAAAAATTTTGACAATAGTCATAATTTTTCTAAATGCGATTGAAATCGCATTTATTCAGTGAGCATTATTTATCAATTTTTATTGTTTTGATAACAACCGGTTTAACCGGGTAATCCGGCATACCGTATTTAGGATCATTTGTTGTTTCACCCTCTGCAATTTCGTCTATTACATCCAGTCCCTCGGTAATTCTTCCGAATGCCGCATACTGACCGTCAAGACTC
This sequence comes from Clostridia bacterium, assembly GCA_034101885.1. Classification (GTDB taxonomy): domain Bacteria; phylum Bacillota; class Clostridia; order UBA1381; family UBA1381; genus RGIG1988. The sequence continues at coordinate 5,242 of JAXEIW010000207.1, forward strand.
GAAGTGTCCTCATGCATAATAAAAAATTGGCTTGATGCAGAATCCGGTTCATTTGTCCTTGCCATTGAAATAACACCCTTTGTATGCTTTAAAGGATTTTTAAATCCGTTTGAAGCAAATTCTCCGACAATTTCATCTGCTTCCTTAATATTCATTTCGGTGTCATAGCCTCCGCCCTGTATCATAAATCCTTCTATAACACGATGGAATATAAGTCCGTCATAGAATTTTTCGTTTACAAGCTTTACAAAGTTTTCAACCGTTTTCGGTGCAAGATTGGGATAAAGCTCTCCCTTCATTACTCCTCCGTTTTCAAGCTCTATTGTAAAAGGAATCGCATCTGCATATAATTCCGGGCTTTCGGCTTCAGAGCTCTGATTTTCCTGATTATCGGCGGCTGCCTGCTGTGTCTGTTCCGGTTCGGAAGTATTCTTCGGTGCTTCCTCCTTTTTATTACAGCCTGCCATGCTTAACAAAACCGCAAAAGATAACATAATCCCCAAAATTTTTTTTAACATATTAATCCTCCATTCCGCCGCTGTGCAGCGGCACAAATCATAATACAGAAAAACAAGCAGAATTTCTTTTATTGAGCTTCACAGCATATGCCAAGCTCAATAAAAGATAGCTTTATCCGCTTATTTTTCATGCGTTTTATTCTGTTTCTGTACTTTCGTTTGTTTCTGCCGGTTCTTCCGTTTCTTCTTCCCTTTCGGTAACAGCCATACTTACAAGCTTAACACCCTCGGCAAGCTTCATAATTCTTACACCCTGTGTTTGTCTGCCGAATGTGCTTATTTCCGAAACATTGGTTCTTATGATAATACCGTCCGATGTAATCAGCATTATATCATTGTCATCATGTACCGTTGTAAGTGCCGCAACCTTTCCTGTCTTATCGGTCAAGCGATATGTCAGTATGCCTTTGCCGCCTCTGTTCTGTACTTTGTATTCGGACAATTCTGTCTTTTTGCCAAATCCGTTTTCGGTTACTACCAGCAGCTCCTTATCCTCCTCGGCAAGACAAGCTCCCACAACGTAATCATCCTGCTTTATTGTAATACCTCTTACGCCGCGTGTGGTTCTTCCCATGGCGCGAACGTCATTTTCATTAAAGCGAATAGCCATACCGTTTCTTGTTCCGATAATAATATGCTTTGTTCCGTCGGTGAGAAGAACATTAATAAGACTGTCGCCTTCAACAAGCTCTATGGCGCGCAGACCGCCGTTTCTTATTCTTGAATAATCCATAACACCCGTTTTCTTGATTGTTCCCTTTCGTGTTACGAAAGTAAGGTAGTTTCCGTCCTCAAAATCCTTAATAGGTATCATTGCGGTAATCTTTTCACCCGACTCAAGGGGCAACAGATTTACAATTGCAGTACCCTTTGCCTGTCTGCCTGCCTCAGGAATCTGATAACCTTTAAGACGGTAAACAATTCCTCTCGTTGTAAAGAACAAAATTGTATTGTGGGTTGAGGTTGAGAAGATATGCTCAACAAAATCCTCTTCTCTTGTGGACATTCCGGCAATACCCCGTCCCCCTCTGTGCTGCGACTTGTATGTTGCGACAGGCACTCTCTTTGTATAACCGCTGTGCGTTAATGTTATTATTACATCCTCTTCTTCAATCAGATCCTCGTCCTCAATCTCATCCACATTCATGGCAATTTCGGTTCTTCTTTCATCACCGTACTTGTTCTTGATTTCGGTCAAGTCATTCTTTATTATATCCAAAACTACACTTTCATTTTCAAGAATATTTTTATATTCCGCAATTTTTGCTTCTATCTGTTGATATTCGTCCTCAATTTTTTCTCTTTCCAATCCCGACAAACGACCTAACTGCATCTGTACAATTGCCGTAGCCTGTGCTTCGGACAGGGCAAATCTATCCTGCAATGCCTGCTTTGCGTCCGGAATAGATTTTGACGAACGAATAACGTTAATAACCTCGTCGATATAATCAATTGCAATTCTGTAGCCCTCAAGAATATGGGCGCGTTCCTCAGCCTTTCTCAGCTCAAACTTTGTACGTCTTACTATAACGTCCTCCTGGTGAGCAACATAATAATCTATTATCTCTCTGAGGTTGAGAATTTTCGGTTCTTTATCCACAAGCGCAAGCAAAATCGCTCCGAAGGTATCCTGCATTTGTGTAAGCTTGTAGAGATTATTCAATACAATATTCGGATTTGCGTCCTTTTTAAGATCTATTATCAAACGCATATTTTCGTCCGACTCGTCACGGGTTGAGGCTATACCGTCAATTTTCCCGTCACGAACAAGCTCGTTTATATATTTTTCCAGCTTAGCCTTATTAACCTGATAAGGCAGCTCTGTTACAATTATGCGGTTTCTGCCGTTTTCCGTTTCTTCAATTTCGGCCTTTGCGCGCATTGTTATTTTCCCTTTTCCGGTATGATATGCGCTTCTTATGCCGCTTTTACCCATAATAATACCGCCGGTAGGGAAATCCGGTCCCTTAATATATTCCATAAGCTCGTCAATGGTTATATCCGGCTCGTCAATTGTCGCTATAATTCCGTCAATAACCTCACAGAGATTATGGGGCGGTATATTTGTAGCCATACCAACGGCAATACCCGAAGAACCGTTTACAAGCAAATTCGGGAATCTTGCCGGCAGAACACTGGGTTCAAGGCGCTTATCATCATAATTGGAAACATAATCAACCGTTTCCTTCTCAATATCCGAAAGCATTTCAGCCGCAAGCTTAGCCATTTTTGCTTCCGTATAACGGTATGCGGCAGGGGGATCTCCGTCCACCGAACCAAAGTTACCTTTACCCTGCACAAGAGGATACCTCAAAGAGAAATCCTGTGCCAAACGTACCATCGCATCATATACCGAGCTGTCGCCGTGAGGATGATATTTACCAAGCACATCGCCGACGGTAGCCGCCGACTTTCGAAAATCATTCTCATAAAACAAATTTGATTCATACATATCGTATAAAATACGTCTGTGAACGGGCTTCATTCCGTCCCTTACATCAGGCAGAGCGCGGCTTACAATAACGCTCATTGCATAGTCAATATATGATTTTTTCATTTCGTTGTTTAATTCAACATTGACTATCTTCTGATTTTCAAGCGCCTGCATATCAAGCTCTTTTTCCTTTGTCTTTTTCGCCATAATTAAGTTTACCTCCATAACTTCCGACCGAACACTCAGTCGGATAAGGGTGAAATTTTTGTTTCTCACCATTGAGAAATACCGAATAAAAACCTTGCTATACGCATCACATTCAGAATTTTCACACCGTACAGCAAAAAACAGCCGCTTAATACGGACACTTTATTGAATCGGCTTTTCTCAATTCCAAAACAGGAATCTATTATATTAATTATAGCACAAAAACACAAAAAAATCAAGCATTTATCAGCATTTATTTTATATTTATAATTAATTTTCAGTTACTGTTTACCTATGCGGATAAATTATTGTTTATATGTTTTATAATTTAGGATAACAAGTATATA
>JAXEIW010000208.1:0-7833 GCA_034101885.1 Clostridia bacterium
TGCGCAACTCGCATAATGCATTGCCCCCTTTAGACTATGCTCTTTGGTTGGGCGGTTCAAGTTTTGCGTTCTTTTTTAGACAACAGTCAAGGAAGTTTAGTTGAATTGTTTAGCTTTTATGGAAATAATGCTGCTAACACATAGTGATAAACAATAATTTATACCTGAATAGTAACAATTACTATGCCATTTTTTTCATATTAACTTTACACTACCAAAAAATTATTTCTACCATGATTTTTACCAAGGAGATCTGTTTTTATACTATTTACACAACATTTTCCGTTCCTTCAAAATCAAACAGAAAAATCCCACAGATTAGAATCGTCAGAAATAATTTATAAGTCAATCAAAAATTCTGCGGAATTTTTTTTCTTTACTACCATTCATATAATTATCTAGCCATCAAAGCTTTTCTGAATTGCTTCGGGGACATTCCCTTAACACGTTTAAACTGCTGAATAAAATAGCTTGACGTTGTAAAGCCGCATTCAACGGCGATTTCGGTTATCGGCTTATTCCCCGATATAAGCTGCTTTTCGGCATTTGTAATACGAATATAATTCAAATACTCCGTAAAGCTCTTTTTCATATACTGCTTAAAAATTCTTGAAAAATAACTATAACTTAAATTGCATATATCCGCAACCTCCGACGCTTTTATATCATCACCGTAATTTTCGGCTATAAAATCAAGCGCCAGCTGCATTCTTTTTATCATATCTTCATCAAAAAAATATGTATTATCATTGTTCAAATTTAGGTTATGCCAGTATCTTACAATCCACAAAAATATCCTTGAAATATCGGTTTTTACCGCCATTTCATACCCGTATTTTTTTTCGTTAAACTCGCTGCATATTTCGTGCATAAGATAAGGTATAAAGGTATTTTCTATTTCACTGCTTTTAAATACTCTCTGATGATTTGAACTGTTTAGCATAAAGGGCATCACATATTTCATATCAAAAGCGGAGCTTGTCGATGTATAAAGCATATCGGGCAGAAATCTTGTACATATGTATTTTCCACCTTCATCGGAAATCGAACAAATTCTGTGTATTTCTCTTGAATTTATAACCACAAGATCTCCTTTTGAAAATCTGAAATATTTCGAATTAAGCCATATCTCATACTCTCCCTCAAGACAAAAGAGCATTTCAATATAATTGTGCAGATGTGCACTTGCACATTCGCCCACACTGTATACACTCTGAAGATGAACAACAAAAGGCTGCTCTACATTTTGAAGAACTACGCTTCCCTCATCAAGTTTACAATTCATAAAAATTACTCCAATGACAAATTTTTGATATTTTTTTATTTTATTTTTATATTAATATATATAATCTTATGCTATAATCAACATGAATAATAAGAATAAAGCATTTTCCAGTTTTTTGTCTTAATTATACTATAAAAAAAGCTTGCAGTCAATGATTTTACAAAAAATAAACATAATATTTTGATATTATACGGAAATCTTTTTTCTTATTATAAATTTTGAAAATGATATAAAAATTTAATATCAAAATTTAAGGAGGAAACAAAAAAATGAAAAAATTAAGAATCGGAATTATCGGCTGCGGAGGTATTGCAAACGGAAAGCATATGCCGGCATTGAAAAACATTGACGAGGTAGAAATGGTTGCATTCTGTGACATCATTATCGAAAGAGCAGAAAAAGCCGCAAAGGAATATGGCATTGAGGGTGCAAAGGTTTACGAGGATTACAACGAAATGCTCGCAAAGGAAAATCTTGACGTTGTTCATGTATGTACACCAAACAATGCTCACGCTCCGGCTACCGTTGCATCACTTGAAGCAGGCTGCCATGTAATGTGCGAAAAGCCAATGGCAAAAACCGTTGCAGAAGCAAAAACAATGCTCGAAGCACAAAAGAGAACAGGTAAAAAGCTTACAATCGGTTATCAAAATCGTTGCACTGCTGAACAGCAATATCTGCACGAGGCTTGTCAAAACGGTGATTTAGGTGACATTTACTACGCTGAAGCAGAAGCTATCAGAAGAAGAGCAGTTCCTACATGGGGTGTATTTATTGATGAAGAAAAGCAGGGCGGTGGTCCGTTAATCGACATCGGAACACACGCTTTGGACTTAACTCTATGGCATATGAACAACTATGAGGTTCAATCTGTTAAGGGTTCTGTATACCACAAGCTTAACAATCAGACACGCACAGGCAATGCATGGGGCGACTGGGATCCCGAAAAATATACCGCAGAAGATTCTGCATTCGGTTTTGTTACAATGAAAAACGGCGCTACAATTATTGTAAAGAGCAGCTGGGCTATTAATATTGCAGAACCGAGAGAAGCTATGTGTATGCTTGCCGGAACAAAAGCAGGTGCTGACTGCCATGACGGCTTGAGAATAAACAGAGTAGCTTACGGCAAGCAATCAATCGAAAAGGTAAACTGTGCGGCAGGCGGTGTTGCTTTCTATGACGGTAAATCCGTAAATGCTAACGATGTTGAAGCAAGACAATGGATAAACGCTATTCTCAACGATACAGAGCCATTGGTAAAACCCGAACAAGCTTTTGTTGTAACTCAGGTTCTTGAAGCTATCTATGAAAGTGCAAAGACAGGAAAACAAATTGATTTCTGATCTACATATAAATACTGATTCTGTAAGCTATGTTTAACCGCATAGCTTACAGCCTTAATCAAAGAATAATAAAGACGATAATTTTTAAATTATTTTGTTGCTTAAATGCGACGAAACGGAGGTAATATTATGAAATTGGGTGTTATGAATCCGGTTATAAACTATATGCCCTTTGAGGATGCTCTCAAGTACCTTTCCGGTCTTGGCGTTCAGACAATAGAAATCGGTGCGGGTGGCTATCCAGGCGACGCACATTTGAAACCCACCGAGGTTTTGGGTAATCAGGTAAAAATAGATGAATACAAAAATCTTTTGAAAAAATACAATATGGAAATTTCCGCTATCAGCTGTCACGGAAATCCTCTCCATCCAAACAAGGAAATTGCAAAGGATTATCACGAACAGTTTAAAAATGCCATTTTAGCTGCCGAAGCATTGGGTGTTGACACAGTTGTAGGTTTCTCCGGCTGCCCCGGTGACTGCGAAGAATCAAAAAGACCTAACTGGGTAACCTGTGCATGGCCTACAGATTATGCTGAAATTCTTGAATGGCAATGGAACGAAAAGGTTATTCCGTACTGGAAGGACATGGCAGAATTTGCTAAGGCTCATCACATTTCAAAGATAGCTTTTGAAATGCACCCCGGCTTTGTCGTATACAATCCCGAAACACTTCTTAAGTTAAGAGCCGCTGTAGGTGATATAATCGGTGCAAACTTTGATCCGAGCCACCTGTTCTGGCAGGGAATTGATCCCGTTTATGCCATAAAAGCATTAAAAGGAGCTATCTATCACTTCCACGCAAAAGACACAAAGATTGACGAATATAATACAAAGGTAAACGGCGTTCTCGATACAAAATCCCTTGCAAATGTTGCAGACAGAGGCTGGGTATTCAGAACAATAGGCTACGGTCACGGATATGAGGTTTGGAACGACATTATCAGCACATTGAAAACTGTCGGATACGACGGTGCAATAAGTATCGAACATGAAGACGCTCTGATGTCTCCTACCGAAGGTCTTGAAAAAGCAATTGCATTTTTGAAGAATGTATTAATTCACGAAAATGCAGGAGATATGTGGTGGGTTTAAGAAAACCCGCTATATCGGTAAATGAAAGGAATGTATAACATAATGATACAACATAAAATAGGAATAATCGGTTTCGGAGGTATGGCAAATCACCATGTTGACTGCCTTCATAATTCAAAATACGAAAGAGCGGCCGTAAAGGGTGTTTACGACATAAATCCCGAAAAATATGAGCTGGCACACAAAAAAGGGCTTATCAGCTATGATTCATTTGACGCTATGCTTGCAGATGATGAGATTGATATTATTCTTGTTGCCACATCGAACGAGGTACATAAGGAGCTTGCCATAAAAGCCTTGGAAGCAGGCAAAAATGTTATTTGCGAAAAGCCTGTAACAATACATTCGTCAGAGCTTGAGGAAATAATGGCCGTAGCAAAGAAAACCGGAAAAGTATTCACAATCGACCAAAACCGCAGAACAAACAAAGACTTTGTTTTGATGCGCCGCAAGGTTGAGGAAGGTCTTATCGGAAAGCCCTATGTAATTGAATCGAGAGTTGAAGGTTCACGCGGTATGCCAACCGGCTGGAGAACAATCAAACACCTCGGTGGCGGTATGATGCTTGATTGGGGAGTTCATCTTATAGATCAGCTTATGTATATGTATAACGAAAAGGTTGTGAATGTTTTTTGTAAAATGTTCAGCCTGCAATATCCTGAGGTTGATGACAACTTCCGTATGACAATGACCTTTGAAAGCGGTTTGGTGGCTCACATTGAAGTTTCCACAAACAACTATATTACTCATCCCAGATGGTACGTTCTCGGTGAACAGGGAACTTTACAGATTAATGATTGGGACTGCGAGGGTGAAATTGTACGCTGCAAGGATAAGGAAAGCGAATGGGCAGAAGAAATTGTTTATACAAAAGCCGGTCCCACAAAAACCATGGCTCCCAGAAGTGAAAAATCCGTTGAAAGAATTAAGATTTCCGAGCCTACAGATATTGTTGACAATCTGACGGTAGTATATAACCAATTTACCGACGCAATTGAGGGCAAGGCAGAGCTGACCATTAAACCCGAACAGGCTTTAAGAGTAATGAAGGTTATGGAGGCTGCTTTTGAATCAAATGAAAAATCGGAAGCAATAAAAACAAATATATAATTTAAAATACTTAAAACAGAAATTATATTAATATTTTGCTGTCAAGGCAGCAGAACGGAGGTTTATAATGATTAGAGTTACTGTTTGGAATGAATTTTACCACGAAAGAGAAATGGAAAACGTTAAGGCTATATATCCCGAAGGAATCCATAAAGCAATTGCCGATTTTTTGGGCAAAGAAGACGACATTGAAGTCAGAACCGCAACTTTAATTGAAGAAAACTGTGGTTTATCCGATGAAATTCTTGAAAGCACAGATGTACTGATTTGGTGGGGACACGCACATCATAATGATGTACCCGATGAATTGGTTGCAAAAATAAGAGATGAAGTTTTAAAGGGAATGGGAATGATTTTCCTTCATTCCGCACACCACTCAAAGCCGTTCAAAGCATTAATGGGCACTTCCTGCAACCTGTCTTGGAGAGATGGGGAATCGGAAAGAATATGGGTTGTTGATCCCGGTCACCCGATTGCACAGGGGCTCGGCAAATACTTTGAAATTCCACATGAGGAAATGTACGGAGAGCCTTTCGGTATTCCGGAACCCGATAAATTGGTATTCTTGGGTTGGTACGGCAGCGGTGAAGTGTTTAGATCAGGCTGCTGCTACAGACGTGAAAACGGCCGTATTTTCTACTTCCAGCCGGGACATGAGTCAAATCCCACATACCACATTCCGGAGGTTCAGACAGTCATTAAGAACGCTGTCAGATGGGCTGCTCCGGTATATCGTGCAAAAGAATTGGTATGTCCGTGTGTTAAAGCTCCCGGTCATGAAAACGATTAATAATAATTAATGCTCACTGAATAAATGCGATTTTCAATCGCATTTAGAAAAATTATGCCTATTGTCAAAATTTTTCGTGTAAAATCAAAGATTTTACACAGTTCGCATTGATAAAGTCTGCTGAAATAAATATTTTGGTAGCAAAATAATTATTCAGCAGTCATTAATTAAGGAGGCTTTCGCCTCCTTTTTATTTTTACAAATTGCTATACTCCCAAGTATCATATTTCTTTATAAAAATAATTCCTAATTCTTTTTATATTCCTCTTTTGCTGACGCTAATTCCGGTTGTGCCGCAACATATTCGTATGAGCTTTTATCCTCAGCTCTTTCAAATATACAATCCAGAATTTCTGAAATATTACTTACGGCAACAACATTAATTTTCTTATCCGAAAACCTTTCCGAATTATTGCTTTCGGGAATTATTACTTCATCCGCACCGGCATTTTCAGCTGCTTCAATCTTTGCTTCAACTCCTCCCACAGGCAAAATCTCTCCCTTTATTGAAATTTCACCGGTAAATGCAATTTTATTGGGAATCTTTTTACCGAATATAGCCGAATAACAGCATACAAATATTGCTGTTCCTGCCGACGGTCCGTCAACCGGCATTCCTCCCGGAATATTTATATGAATATTATAATTTTCGGTTTCGATTCCGCATACCGATTTTAAAGCAGTCATAACATTTTCAACCGAAGTTTTTGCGGTACTTGTACGAGAAAATGTCTGACGTCCTCTTTCAATAGTTTCATTTTCGGTAATACCGCCGCATTTCAGAGTTCCCTCATGTTTCTTATCGCATTTTTCACTGTAAACCTCAATGGGAATAACAATTCCGCTGCCCGATCCCGTAACAGCAAGACCGTTTACCTTTCCTATACTGTACCCGTCATTAATATGATAATCGTAATTTCTGTTATAGTGTCCGCTGTCGATTACCCACTCAATATCAGATTTTAATGCTTTGGTTCTCTTATCAAGATTAAGCTTTGACGCCAAAGTCTGCAAAAGCATAACAGTATCACGTCCATTCGAGCAATACTTGCATATAAAGTTTTTGCAATCGTTATCTACCTCAATACCCAGTTTTAATAGCGTATTATCTATTATCTGCAAAATATCTTCTTTTTTTAAGGAATTAAAAAATATTTCGGTACACCGTGAACGTATTGCCGGCGGAATCTCCTCAGGACTTCTTGTTGTTGCGCCTATAAGTCTGAAATCTGCCGGTATGCCGTTTTTGAATACATCATGAATATGCCTTGGGATATTCTTGTTTCCGGTTGAATAATATGCACTTTCGAATTTCACCTTTCTGTCCTCAAGAACCTTTAAAAGTCTGTTCATCTGAATCGGCTGCAATTCCCCTATTTCATCAATAAACAATATGCCTCCGTGCGCCTTGCTGACAGCGCCCTCCTTAGGCTGCGGAACTCCCGCCGCACCGTATGCACCCGCTCCCTGATATATCGGATCATGCACCGAGCCTATGAGAGGATCTGCTATGCTTCTTTCATCATACTGCATAATTGTTGCGTCAACCTCAACAAATTTTGCGTCCCTTTTAAATGGTGTACCCTCCGATAGCTTTGCATACTCCATAACAACTCTCGATGCGGCTGTTTTTCCCACTCCGGGAGGTCCGTATATTAAGACGTGCTGTGGATTTTTTCCGCAAAGTGCTACCTTAAGCGCCTCTACTCCCTCTTGCTGTCCTATAATTTCTGACAAATCCGACGGTCTTGTCTGCTCTGTCAGTGGCTCTGTCAGAGAAATTCTTCTCATTTCATTAAGCCGCTCCATAACGTGCTTGGAATCCTCGTTTATTCCCTCTTTATCGGAACGCTGTCCTCTTAATTGCCCCAGAAAATATATTCCTATTATAACAGTAAAGAAAAACTGCACTGCCATAAACAAATTACTAATCATATTAATCTCCATTCCGCCGCCATTCGGCGGCACAAATCATAACGTGAAAAAGAAACATACTTATCTTTCAACCTGTTCTATAATAACAATTATTCTCAAATGGTAATATTATTATTCCATAAAGGCATATCAAATGTATTTATTTAATGCTCACTGAATAAATGCGATTTTCAATCGCATTTAGAAAAATTATGACTATTGTCAAAATTTTTCATGTTAAATCAAAGATTTTGCACAGTTTGCATTGATAAAATCTGCTGAAATAAATATTT
>JAXEIW010000209.1:0-3970 GCA_034101885.1 Clostridia bacterium
CGAGGAAAAACTGACAAAACAAAGATATTCGTTATGCCCGAAAAACTCTTTTGGAAAATGAAATTTGACCATAGTGATGAAACATTTTTTTAGGTAAAAATGATGTTACATCGCAGAGGTGGTTCGCAAATTTTAATTTAAAACTTGCAAACCCTTGCCGTTACAGGGTTTTGGTACTGAAAAAAAGACAAAAAAGTCCCAAGTTATAAAGAGCTGGGACCAAAAATTGATGGAGGCGATTTTAGAGTTGAAGATGGGATGCAACATGAGTGAGGACAGAATTTTAGAATGTGTAGGCGTATCAGGTGAGGTTAAAATCGGCGATTTAGCAATCTTTGATTTGTCTCGTATGCATACATACAGACTAATAACAAAACTTGACAATGAAGGGTTTATACGAACAAATACATTTGACGGCTATAAAACCATCAGGCTTACAAATATCGGCAAGAAATATCTGATGAAAAAATATCCGGGAAAGTTTGATGACTTTTTTTCAGGCTGCTCTGAAACAAATAAAATTCGTACAGAGCCAAATCGCAGAGATAGAAATTTGAAGCTGGCACAAATTAAGCTGATGCTCTATCAGGCGAATGTTAATTTGTTCTGTGATAATAAACCTCTTATAGCAAAAAACTCTTTCAGCAACCGAACAGACGGAACAGACTGCGTAGACTGTGACTATCACTTTTATACAGCCTCAGAGTTAAAAACTCATTTTACTCCGTTCATGCAGAGTAGAAATTCAAGGGCATTGGGAGTTCTTGTTGCAAAAAATTCTATCTGTATTTTTTATAATGCCGGTGATAGAATTATGCGATGGTGTGAAGAGGACGAAAAATTTTTCAGAGCAAATGTCAGCACTCAAATCAATCAAAGGTTTTACAGAAATTCAAAAATAATCAGGAATATAATCGTAGTAACAGAACAGCAGATGCCTTCAAAAATTTTAGAAAATGACGGAGGACGAAAAAGTACAAATCTTCGTGTGGACAGAAGTATTCAGAATATGCACACGATTATGTACGGAGTATCCGATAGAATTGTATTAGATATGCTGATTGATAAAATTAATTATGGCGCAGCAATGCAAAATTTAATTCGAAACTTGGGCTTATCAAGAAAAAGCGAAGCTTCTCAGAATATCCATGATGCATACGGAAGGAAAGTCTTACCGGCATTTGATATGGATTTGAAAAAGATAGATGTATATTGTAGGCAGCTTGGTGTCTATGATGGACGCAGCGTGATTTATTGCTTGGATTTTCAAAAGAAATATATTGAAGGCTACTGCGGCAGAGCATGCGACATTATTACCGTTACAGAGGAGGAGTTTAGGTATGCAATTGAATAGAAGGAGGATTAGGCGTGAATAAGAAAATTATAAAAATTATCTTGCCAACGATCCCCTTACTTTTTGGACTTTTATACGGCGGAGGATATGTGGCACAATTTATGCGTAATTATTCCGAGTGGCAAAAAAACGGTGGATATATGGGAGATGGAACAAGCCCTGCTTTACCGTCAGCAGGTATCGGGGAGTGTCTATCCTCAATATTCGTATTCCCGTATGGATTGTTTGGAATAGGAATTTGTATATCAGCAATTGTATTTCTCGCATTTATGGTAATGAAAATGGGAGATGGAGAAGCAACGGAAAAAGACAGGGAACGTAACTTTGAATATTCGAGTAAAGGTACTTACGGAACGGCAGGTTTTATGTCCGAAAAGGAAATGCGTGCAATATTCGAGGTGGATACAATTAAAAATAACGATGGGATTTTGTTGGGCTTGTATGGTAACAAGCCTATTTTTTTACCCAAAGATACTTTCATGAACAAAAACGTTGCGGTATTCGGTGCATCGGGTTCTATGAAATCAAGGGCCTATGTCCGCAATTACATCTTCCAAGCAACAAGACGCGGCGAAAGTTTGGTAATAACGGATCCAAAATCAGAGATGTATGAAGATATGGCGGTTTATCTTGAAAACCAAGGTTATGATGTTAAAGTATTTAATCTCATATCTCCGGAAAACAGTGACAGTTGGAACTGTATTGCCGATATTAACGGTGACGACCTTATGGCACAAACCTTTACTGATGTTGTAATTAAGAACACAACAGTTGGCAAAGGTGATGAATTCTGGGACAGTGCATCTGTTAATCTTCTTAAAGCCTTAGTTTTATATGTTTCCGTCGAGTATGACGATGAAGTATGTAATATGGGCGAAGCATACAAGCTTATTTCACTTCGAAGTGCTGCTGAATTGGATGCAATGTTTTCAATGCTTGACTATACTCATCCCGCTTTTGCTCCGTACAATATTTTTAAGCAAGCATCAGAAAATGTACGTTCGGGCATTATCATCGGGCTAGGTGCAAGACTACAGGTGTTTCAAAATGAAATGATACGGAATATCACCACATATAACGAAATCAATCTGGTTGATGCGGGAAAGAAAAAGTCAGCATATTTCTGTATTACCTCTGATCAGGATAGTACATTTGATTTTTTAGCATCATTATTTTTTTCGTTTTTGTTTATTCGATTAGTGAGATATGCGGATAATCATTGCGAGGGAGGTAAGTTGACGGTCCCGGTTAATATGGTCCTGGACGAGTTCCCAAACATAGGTGCTATACCTGATTTTAAGAAAAAAATCAGCACAACTCGAAGCCGGGCAATCAATATATCGGTTATATTCCAGAATTTAGCCCAATTGCAAAACAGATATCCCGACGGAGCTTGGGAAGAGATACTCGGTAACTGTGATACTCAGCTTTTTTTAGGATGTACAGATTCTTTTACAGCAAAACATATTTCCGACAGAACCGGTGAGGTTACGGTGGGAGTAGCAAGTAAAACTAAGAATCTAAATACTTGGAGGGTTTCAGACTACACCAATGAATACCGTGAGGCAAGGTCACTGGGTAAGCGTAAGCTTCTCACCCCGGATGAGGTGTTACGGCTCCCGGTAGAAGATGCACTGGTAATTATGCGCGGACAAAAGGTTTTAAAAATCAAGAAATTTGACTATACAAAACATCCGCATTCAGAGCTGATAGTGAGAAAAAAAGCATCTACTCATGTTCCTGAGTGGAGAAAGAACGAAACTCATGATGAGGTGCTCAGGAAATCAGAAGATAAATTGTCGGAGATTCCAATACCTGTGAAGGAAACAGAGGAATTGCCGAAACGCATAACCTTAAACAGACCGCCAAGTGCTTCGGCACCCAAAATAGAAACACAACCAAAAAATGAAAGGGGTGAGGAAAATTCTTTAAAACAACAACGGTTTGGCAAAGTGGACAGAAATGCACTAAAAAATAATAATCGGAGGTAGAAAATTATGGCAAGAAAAAAAGTAACAGAAGAAGTTGTAGAAAAAACTATCGATACCGCAGAAGAAATCAAAGAGGAAAAAAATGCGGCAGAAGCGCAAGAACCTACTGAACCCGAAACGGTAGAGGGTAGTCCGGATGATACAGCCGGGGAAGAAGTTAAAAAGGACGTAACTCACGAAGAAATTGCTGAACAAGATCCGGAAGATGTACCGATGCCGGACTCCGGTAAGGCAGAACCAAAACCGCTTAATCTCGGAGTATTAAAAATTGATGTAAAGGCGGATGAGGAACAAGAGGACGATGAAAATGCAGTAGTATGGCACGAATTGGCGGTAATGAATCGTTCAAGAAAAATTGTTCCCGCTGTAATAACCGGGCTTGAGCGTACAGGAAATCTTGGAGAGGTTGTAGTTGCATATTACAAAACTCAGAGAATACTTATCCCGCTCAGTGAAATGAACATTGACCTTTCGAATGACAAGGAATATCTTGAAGAGGGTACAATCAGTGAAAGAATCACGAGGATTTGTAATACAATGCTTGGCGCAGAAATTGACCTTATTATCAGAGGCATGGATAAGAATTCCGGCAGTGTAGTAGCAAGCCGCAGAGAGGCGATGCTTA
>JAXEIW010000210.1:0-13729 GCA_034101885.1 Clostridia bacterium
GACTAACTCCTAAAACATATACTTTAGACTTTTTAAAAAATCCATTTTAAAAAGTCTGTTTGCCATGCAATCATTTATTTTAAAAAATTCTTTTAACTTTTTTCTGAAAAACTATTGACTTTTAATAGTTAGTCTCCTTTACGCCGTAAAATCTATGCGTAAATCACAGCAAAAATATGCAACGCTTATTACCAATCCGTCTGTTTCTTATCTAATGACTGACAGACAATTTTATCAATATAAATTATACCCTGTGAGCTGAATTTTGTCAACATTAATTAAAAAATCAAACAATTCTGTTCCTTTTTTCCCCTCTGTAAAAGCTTTTTATATTTTCACAAACCTCGTCAACGCATCTTTGCCTTGCTTCAAACGCTCCCCATGCCATATGTGGTGTAAATATTGTATTTTCCATTTCGAGAATCCTTTGATACGGGCTGTCCTCCTGCATAGGCTCAATACTGTAAACATCGGTACCGAAACCGCCGAGTTTTCCGTTCTCCAAAGCTTCGGCAACCGCTTCTTCATCCACTACCGCTCCTCTTGCGGCATTAATAAGAACAGCGTCTTTTTTCATCAGAGCAATTCTTTCTTTATTTATTATTCTTCTTGTCTGTTCGTTTAAAGGTGTGTGTAAAGATATAATATCGGCTCTTTGGCACAAGGTATCTATATCTACACATTCGTAATCCTCTGTAGGTGTTCTCTTGTATGCAATTATTCCGCATCCCATCGCCTCTGCCGCCGCGGCTACCTTTCTTCCTATATTCCCCAGACCTACAACTCCCCATGTTTTTCCGGCAAGCTCATGAAATACGGGTTTAATACTATTAAAAATTCCGCTTTTTGTGTATTTGTTTGACTTTACATATTCGTTATATTGAATAAGGTTTGTCGTCAACGCAAGAGCAATTGACATGGTAACCTGAACAACGCTGTCGGTTGAATATCCGGCAACATTGCACACCGCTATTCCATGCTCTTTACAATAATTAATATCAACATTATCATATCCTGTAGCCGTTATGCATATAAGCTTCAGATTTTTCGCATATTTCAAATTACTTTCGTTTAATTTAACCTTGTTCAGAATCAGCACTTCCCGATCCTTTATCCTTTCAATTACATCATCAGCATAGGTAAGCTGATATATTGCGGTTTCTCCCAACTTCTCCGCATAGGTCAAATCAAGATCATCGCCGAGTGTTCCAACATCTAAAATCCCTATTTTCATACTTATGATCATTACTTCCTTTCACAAACCCCGGTTTGAAAGAAAATTGCTCAAATTGTGCGTCCGCGCGAACGCCGTGTATGTTTATGCTCAAGCGATCGCGGGCGTGCGAGATGGGCAATTTTATTCAAACTTTCTCTGCCTTTCGTTTTTTTATGAATAAGGGCGCTGCCCATACCCATTCTCTTGCACACAACAATTTCATGTATTAAATCATAGATTTTGACATGAACTTATTATTGCAAACTTGCAGGGTGCAGGGAACAGCGTCCTCGCATATATTATTAATTATCCTCTGTTTCTTGCTTTTGCTCTCAAATCTGTTTTCAAGATTCTTTTTCTCATTCTCAAATTATTGGGAGTAACCTCCAGAAGCTCATCATCAGCAATAAATTCAAGACATTGCTCTAAGCTCATATCCTTGGGCGGAACAAGCTTCAAAGCATCATCCGAGCCGGAGGCTCTCGTATTTGTAGCGTGTTTTTTCTTGCATACATTTACCACAATATCCTCCGCTCTTGCCGTTTCTCCAACAATCATTCCCTCATAAACATTAACACCCGGTCCGATAAAAAGCGTACCTCTTTCCTGAGCGTTAAACAATCCGTAGGTTATTGAAGTACCGTTTTCCCATGCAATAAGAGTCCCTCTCGAACGGGGTTGAAAATCACCCTTATACGGTTCATAATCCTCAAGTATACTGTTAATAACACCCGTTCCCTTCGTTGCCGTAAGCAATTCGCTTCTGTAGCCTATCAAGCCTCTTGACGGGATTAAAAATTCAAGCCTTGTATAGTTTTGTGCCGTAGGCGACATATTCACAAGCTGCCCCATTCTTTTTATAACACCGTCCATTACCGTTCCGGTATATTCCTCCGGCACATCTACCGTAAGTCTTTCTATCGGTTCGCACTTCACGCCGTCAATTTGCTTAAAAATAACAACAGGATTTGATACCTGAAATTCATATCCCTCACGGCGCATATTTTCTATCAGTACCGACAGATGCAGTTCTCCTCTGCCCGATACGACAAAGGCTTCCGTGGAATCTGTTTCACTCACTCTCAAAGCTATATTTGAATCAAGCTCTCTGAAAAGTCTTTCTCTCAAGTGTCTTGACGTAACAAATTTACCGTCCTGTCCTGCAAAAGGACTGTCATTTACGCTGAAGGTCATAGAAAGCACAGGATCGTCAATCTTTACAAAAGGCAGTGCCTCCGGCATTTCGGCATCACATATAGTTTCTCCGATATTTATATCCGTAATACCGGAAATTGCAACAACGTCACCTGCTCCCGCTTCGTCAACAACCGTTTTATCAAGTCCCTCAAACATATAAAGCTTTGTTGCCTTGCTTTTTGTGACGCTTCCGTCAGCACGACAAATTGAAAGAGACATACCTGTCTTTATTTTTCCTCTCTGAATCTTTCCCACGGCAATTCTTCCGGTATAATCATCATAGTCTATGTTTGATACAAGCATCTGGAAAGGCTTGTCCTCCTCAACATCGGGGCATGGTATTTCATTGACTATCAGCTCAAACAGCTCCTTAAGATCCTTGTTCGGCTGTTCGGGATTGTATTCGGCAGTTGCCCAGCCGTCACGTCCAGACGCATATATTACCGGAGTATCAAGCTGCTCCTCTGTAGCGCCCAAATCAATAAACAAATCCAACACCTCGTCAACAACCTCATACGGTCTTGCATTCGGTCTGTCTACTTTGTTTACAACAATAATAGGCTTTAAATTCAGTGCAAATGCTTTTGACAATACAAACCTTGTCTGAGGCATACATCCCTCAAAGGCGTCAACCAAAAGCAGCACCCCGTCTACCATTTCCAAACCGCGTTCAACCTCTCCTCCGAAATCGGCGTGTCCCGGTGTGTCGATAATATTTATCTTAACACCGTTATACCACAGTGACGTGTTTTTTGCAAGAATTGTTATTCCTCTTTCACGTTCAAGATCATTTGAATCCATTGCCCTCTCGTCAACCTGTTCGTTTTCACGGAATATTCCGCTTTGCTTAAGCATTGCGTCAACCAAAGTTGTTTTTCCGTGGTCAACGTGAGCGATAATAGCTATATTTCTTATATTTTCACGGTCTGTCATTGTAATCCTCCATTCTTCCGCCCTAAGGCGGCATAAACATAACGCAGAAAATAAACAATCAGGCTCCCCTTTTGAATGACGCAATTATACTTGATGTACTTCAAGTCGATGAGGGTGGCAAGATGCGCCGATTATTTTTCACGTTAATACTATTTTTAAATAACTATATTATTTTATCACAAAATTCGTCAAATATAAAGATTATTTTCCTATAAAATTAAAGAGCAATCAAAACCTTATTTTGCATATTTTGTACATACGCATATTTTTGACTGCTCACATAAATTTTATTTTTTTATTGTTGTTCCTATCTTGTTTTTTGTAATAAAATATGATACCAGATTATACTTTTCTCGTCCGTTTATGATTGCTACTTCATTTACGCCGTTTTCAACCGAGCTTATACAATTTTTCAGTTTGGGCAGCATTCCTCCTCCGATAAAACCGTTCCGAAGTAAATCTCTCCCCTTTTCAAGAGTAATACTGTTTATAATTGTTTTGCTGTTTGCAACATCAAGCAGTATGCCGTCAACATCGGTGAGAAAAACCAAGGTGTCCGCCTTAAGTGCCTCGGCAACCGCAAATGCCGCATCGTCAGCATTTACATTAAGTGTATCACCGTTTTCCGATGAAGAAACGGGAGATATTACAGGAATGTATCCGTTTTCCATCATAATTTCAAGGATTGTTGTATCAACCTTTTTTACCTCTCCGACAAACCCGATGTCACCCTCCGGTATCACCTTTTTTTCCGCACTAATAAGTCCTGCATCCTTACCGGAAATTCCGCAGGCATTAAGCCTTTCGTTTTTCAGTCCCTGAACAATTTTCTTGTTCATTCCTCCCGATAATACCTGTTCCGCAATTTCTATAGCTTCCTTTGATGTAACACGATAGCCACCCTTAAATTCGGTTTTAATATTATTTTTTTCAAGGCTTCTCGAAATGTTTTTCCCTCCGCCGTGAACTATAACAATCCTTGCACCTACCATGGAAAGAAGCGCCACATCCTCATATATGTTCTCAATAAGGCTGTTATCCTCCAAAATACTTCCGCCCAGCTTTATTAATATTGTTTTTGAATACAATTTACGAAATGCCGGCAGCATACTTTGAATTGTGCTTATTGTTTCGGAAGCGTCAATTTTTTTTGAAACATCAAATTCCTTAAGATATTTTTTTGTGTATTCAACATCGGTGGGACATGGAACATATTCAATTCCGCGTTTCTGTCTTGTTTCGTTTCCCTTACCTGTTATAAGTATAACGGAATCTCTTTCCGAAGTGAAAATAGCTTTTTTTATAGCCATTCCTCGGTCGGGTTCTATTTCATATTTTCCCCCGGCTTCTTCAACGTGCTGTGCGATTTCATTACAGATATTTAATAAGGGTTCTTCTCCCGGATCCTCCTCGGTAATGTATACCATATCGGAATATTTTCCGGCAAGCTCTCCCAAATCCTTTCTTCTCTGAAAAGCCTTTTTACCCGGGCATCCGAAAACAGTTACAATTCTTCTGTCGGGAAATTCCTTTAATACGGAATCGTAAAGACTTTGAAAGCTCATCTTGTTGTGAGCATAATCCACAATTGATATTACCTTGTTGTCGGAATTGGAATATATCTCCATTCTTCCCGACGAACGTGCTTTCATAAGTCCGACATATATAAAATGCTTTGGTATATTCAGACTATAGCAAACCGCAATTGCCGCAAGGGCATTCTGTACATTAAAAAGTCCGGGTATTGTAAGTGTAAACTCCTGAGTATATTCCGGAGTTCTTACGTCAAAAACAGTATCATTTCCCGATTTTCTTATATTGTAAGCATAAATATCGGCGTTTTCTTCCTCCGAAGAAAAGGTTATTATTCTTTCACATACCGACGCAGCCTTTAATACTTCTTCTCGCCGCAGTGTGTCAAGGGATACACAGGCGGTTTTTGTTTGTGAGAATATCTTCATTTTGGAATAAAAATAATCGTCAAAGTCGGGATGCTCGATATTGCTTATATGATCCTCTCCTATATTAAGATACACTCCCACATCAAATCCCACACCGTAAACCCTGTCATATTTCAAAGCCTGGGACGAAACCTCCATTGTCAGATATTCTATTCCCGAATTGACCGCATTGCCGAAATGTTCCGTAAGCTCTCCGATTTCGGGAGTGGTAAGGTGAGATTCGAATTTTTCCACTCCGTCATAGGTATCTATGGAAGAAATATATGCACTTGACGGCTTTTGCACACTTTTTAAATATTCGTCGAGAATGTATTTTATAAAATAGGTGGTGGTTGTTTTTCCCTTTGTTCCGGTTATACCTATTAAATTTAACTTTTTCCAAACATTATCGGAATACATATTAAACATCAGCGCCATTGCGCGTCTTATATCCTTTACGATAATGCAGTTTGCGTCAACTCCCAAATCATTTTCCGCCGCATAGCATACCGCTCCGTTTTTTACGGCTTCCTCAAGGTATTCCTTTTTAAAATGCGCACCTTTGCAAATAAAAAGCGTTCCTTTTACAACTTTTTTTGAATTGTAGGTAACATTTTCAATAAGGGCATTATGCTTAATATCTGATTTGTTAACAAGGTTGTTTTTTTCAAGCAAATCAAGATAATCATTAGTTTTGTATATCATTCCGCTAATCCTTTCTTACTTTTTAAGCTTTCCTCCGCAAAGCAATACAGACTCTTCGCAAAGCACATCCATTGCATCGACATAAAAATCACTTAATTTATGATTTTCCGCAAAGCACGAAAACTCCGTGCAAGCCAATATGGCGGCTTCACAGCCGGCATCTTTGAGGTATTTTTCAATCTTAATAAAATCCTCCATACTGCCCTCTTTACCGACCTTTATCTGATTGTATATAATATCCATAACAATTTTCTGCGTCTGTTCATCGGGATTTATACATTCGTAACCCAATTTTTCACATTCATGCGCATAGATTCCCGTATATATTGTTCCGTCGGTTGCCAAAAGCCCGACCTTTTTCACATCGGGATGTATCTGTTTCATACGCTTTGCGGTTTCTCTTACCATATTTATTATGGGAATTTCAAGCTCTGCCTGAAGCGGCTCCCAAAAAAAATGTGAAGTATTGCACGGAATCGCAATTGCATCCGCACCGTTTCTTTCAAGCATTTGGGCGTCGGTCAAAAGAGCATGAAATACCTTGCTTGTGTGTCCGCTTTTTATGGCTGCTGTTCTGTCAGGTACGCTTGCATGACTTAAAATAATCATATCAATATGATCCTGATCGCATTTTGCGTCTGTTTTTTCGATTATTCTTCTGTATAAAAGCTGAGTCGCCAAAGGACCCATTCCTCCGATTACTCCCAGTTTACCCACATGGCAACATCCTTTCCGTAAAATTTATTTATAATACTTTTTGAACTTTACATAATGTCCCAGCTGAGATCTTAACAATCTGTATTTTCTTTCCATATCGTTATCCGGTTTGAAGTTAAGGGGATTTACATAACGCTTTTCCTTTATCAGCCGTTTCATTCTGTCTTTGTATTCCGGCGCATATTTATATGCCACACCCTTGGGAACTACCATCCACAAATACTCGTTTTTGGCTATATCCTCCTCAATCGGATTATTGTATATATAATCCTCAACAAGAAGTCTTGCAATATTGTGTCCCGAACCTGTTACATAAAAATTACTTCTTCCCTGCCTTGTGTTTATTTCAAATGCTTTATATTTATTGTCACGGGTATCATATTTAATATCAAAATTGGAAAATCCCGTAAAATGAATCGATTCAAGAAAATTCTTGAATTTTTCCATAAGCTCCTGCTCGTATTCCGTTATGATTACGGCATGATTTCCTATTCCGTACGGAGTATGTTCCTCTAAAAGCACGTGTCCCAAACACATCATCTTTACCTTTCCGTTTTTGTCGGAATAGCTTGTCAGGACTCTCATATAGGTATCGTCGCCCGGAAGAAAATCCTGTATTATCATATTATCTGTATAGCCCGCCTCATATACCTTTTTTACCGTTTCTTTCAAAGCTTTTTTGCTGTTGAGCTTAAACACTTTTTTCTGACCGTCGAATTTATGCCTGTAGTATTCAACCTGATTTGCAGGCTTCAAAATATAGGGTGCGTCAAAGTGCAGCTTTATATCCTCATAATCTCTGACGGTACATATATATGTTTTCGGATAATCTATTCCGTTCTGTTCACACAGATTGTAAAACTTTTCCTTGTCCATTAATTCCTCGAGAAATCTGTAATCCGCATAAGGAACAATTATATTAGACTTAAAAAGATTCTTATTCTGAGCAAGGCATTTAACATAATTGTCACCGCAGCCTATTGCAAGAATTTTTTTTGTGGTATTTACCAGTGCAAATTCATTCAAAAGCTCCAGCATGACCTGAGGATCGTCAAGATTTTTTATTTCCTTAAACTTAACAAGCTTACTTTTATAGCAAGTTCCCATTAACGCTTTTCCGAAAACCACCGACTGTACCTTATATTCCTCATAAAATGCCCTTGCCACGCTGTATACATTAATATCGTTTCCAAATAATACGGGGATAAATTCCCTTTGCTCAAACTCCATAATAATCCTCCATTCCGCCGTCCGCAGACACGGGTGAATCTTTCCGTTATAATAAAAATTATCATACAGGTCATCAGACCAAAAAAAGGCATTATACCCGAATAATAACATTATACCACTCATAAAGAAAAAAAGCAAGTCCATATTATCAGGTGTAACATATACTTAATAAATCAAAGGGTATCATAAAACTGCCGCAAAGAAAAATAATACTCTATGCGGCAGCTTTATCAGGCTTTTACGTTAAGAAACAAAGATTTATTAAATTATTTTTTATACGGTCTGTGTAGTGTATTTACATTTCTCCCTGTGTTTTCTTACCTTTTCCTTTATGTATCCGTCAAGTGCCTTGCAAAGCTTAGTCGGCATAACCCGATGTTTCTTTATGTCTGCAATAAAAGAAATCGCCTCCTCAATATCAAAAAACACTCCCTCTATCTGCTTGCATTCGCTCATATCCTGAAGTCCGGGTTTCCTGTCGGTACGAACCACTTCAATACCGTAGCTTTTCAGCTCGCTGTATCCGAAACCCACCGGACTTTCAATCAGATAGTATTTCAAGATAATATAACCATTGTTTTTTTCATTTTCCATTACGACCTCTGTGCCAAATTGAACCTTTTTCATTAAAAACTGTCCTTTCATATATTAATCACCCATTACGCCGCTTTAAGCGGCATAGTAAATGTGCGGAAAATTAGTTTATCAGCTTTATTCCAATCATATTATAAAACAAACGCAAAGTAAATACAAGAAAAAAAATTCGCATATTCCGACCGATATTCCCAGTTTTCCTCTTATTTTTCTCTTTTGATGAAAATAAAATAAAACAATCGGTCATATAAAGTCGTATTATGACGGATAATGCATTATTGAAGTATATGATTTTAAGAAATCACTTTTCAGATAACGCCTTACGGCTTTTCAGACGCCGGATTTACATATTTTTTCCACTTTTATATTACAAAAATAATACAAATTTGTAAGTTTATAAAAAAATTTCAAAAAAAGCTTGCAGTTTTGTGATTTTTGTATTATAATATACAAGTAGTCGATAAATGACTTTTGGGCGATGAAGACCGAGCCCGTGCGATTGAAAGCCGTGAACCTTGTCAGATGGGGAACCAAGCAGCAATAAGCGGATATTTTAATGTGTTATGGATTACTCGGTCGGAGCCTTTTTTTGATTATTCCCCTGTTTTAAACGGGGTTTTTTCATAATCGTATTCATTTTGCCGATTCCTTGCGGCAAATATGAAAAGATGCAAAAGCTGCCATAAAAAGGAGGTATGAGAATGGCATATCAGGCGATTTACCGCAACTGGCGTCCGCAGGTTTTTGATGATATTATAGGGCAAAGCCACGTTACAAATACGCTTAAAAAGCAAGTAATGACCGATCGTGTTTCTCATGCATATCTTTTCTGCGGTACAAGAGGAACGGGCAAAACAACCGCCGCAAGAATACTTGCAAAAGCGGTAAACTGTCTTAATCCTCAAGACGGCTCTCCCTGCAACGAGTGTGACATATGCAAAGGGATACAAGACGGCAGTATTATGGATGTAACCGAAGTAGACGCCGCCTCAAACAACGGTGTTGACAATATAAGAGAACTGAGAGATGACGTTAATTATGTTGCGTCGCAGGCAAAGTACCGTGTTTATATTATAGACGAGGTTCATATGCTGTCACCGGGAGCTTTTAACGCACTTTTAAAAACACTTGAAGAACCTCCCCCCCATGTAATGTTTATCTTGGCGACAACCGAGGTTCACAAGATTCCCGAAACAATACTTTCCCGATGCCAGCGCTTTGATTTCAAAAGAATAACACCTTCCGACATAATAGTCAGAATGAAAGAAATTGCAGCTGCCGACGGCATTGATATAACAGAGGATGCCTATTCCGTTCTTGCACAGCTTGCGGACGGCTCCATGAGAGACGGTCTGAGCTATCTTGAAAGATGCGTTTCCGCCTCCGGGAACAAAATCACCCGTGATGTTATTACCGATATTTTCGGTATGGTAAAAAGCGATTTACTTTTTGAAATCACAAACGCAATAATATCGTCAGATTCCTCCTCCGTCATGTCGCTTGTGGACGAGGTTTCAAAATCCGGAAAGGATTTAAATGTGTTCTGCGATTCTCTTATCAGGCATTTAAGGGATTTGCTTGTGTGCAAAATCTCCGATAAACCGCAGAAGCTTCTCAATTACTCCGATGATATATTGGTAAAAATGAAAGCACAGTCGGAAAAGGCAGCCTATGAAAAGCTTTCCAATGCCGCCACGCTTCTTACAAAGGCAAAGGCAGACGCAAAGTGGGTAAAAAATCCCCGTATTATTTACGAGCTGGCTTTGATAAAGCTTACACAACCCGAACTTGACACATCGCAGGAGGCGCTTCTCGACCGATTGGCGGCAGTTGAGGAAAAGGCTAAAAACGGTATTGTCGTTGAAAAGGTTACCGAAAAAAAAGAGGACGAAAAAAAGCCTAAAAAAAAAGTTGAAATATCCGCAAGACTCTTTGTTCCCGTGGACAAATCAACTCTTACTACAGCAACACCAACCGTTGCCGCAGCACAAAACTGGGAAAAAATCGTTTCCTCAATGTGCCGGAAATATCCTTATCTCGGTTTTCTGGCAAACAGGAAAATAACAATTGACGGTGAGGGTATTATAATTTTGTTCGACGATAATGAAGCCATGCAAAAAAATCTTGCCGTTAAATATATACAAAAAATACAAGAAAGCTTTAATTATTTTTCCGGAACCGACCTTGTGATTAAAGCAGTCTTTGTAAGGGATATAGAGGATAATATTATAGATTATTGGGATGTTAAGCGTGCAGACGGAGAGAAAGAAAAACCGCGTACCGATTTGCCCTCCCCCGACAGCAGCGATCCATTTGACAAATTAAAGCTTGAATTTCCCGATATTGTGGAACTTCAGGATAACGAAAAGCAGCCTTTCGATGAAAATGCAAAATATGAACAGCAGGATTTGCTTTCCGAAGAGGACAGCTCTGAAGAATTTCTTGAGGATTCCGAAAAGGAAGGGCAGTATTCGGAAAGGGAAGACAGCTCCGATAATGAAAATATATCGGAATAATCTTTCTTATTAAATGTAGCATGATTCCCCCAAAAGGGTGTCAAAATCACTGATAATGATGGACAGTGTAATATAAAACTTATAAGCCGACACCATCATCGGCAAAGAAACAAACAGCAAAAGCGTTATTAAATCGTTTTTGCATTATGACTTATAATGCCGTCCAACGGCGGCGGAATGGAGGATTTTATGGGAAAATACAAAGGATTTCATGGCGGAGCAGGTTTAAATACCAACAAAAACATGAACAACGTTTTAAAACAAGCACAGAAAATGCAGGAGGAAATGGAAAGAGTTCAATCGGAGCTTGAGGAGAAAACTGTTGAAGCAACGGCAGGCGGCGGTGTTATCGAGGTTGTGGCAAACGGCAAAAAAGAATTGCTTTCAATCAAAATTAAACCCGAAGCCGTAGATCCGGATGACGTTGAAACTCTGGAGGATTTGGTTATGGTTGCGGTAAATGACGCAATTAAAAAGGCAGATGACATGATGACAGAAGGAATGAGCGCCGTTACCGGCGGCATTAACATTCCGGGATTATTCTGATATAACGGGAGTTTGAGTTATAATGTTTCCTCCACTGATTGAATCGCTCATCGAGAGCTTTGCACAAATGCCGGGCATCGGCAGAAAAAGCGCAGAAAGAATTTCCTTTCATATTCTTGACAATATGTCAAAAAGTGATGTTGAGCATATGGTTAAAAGCATAATGAATGCCAAAGAAAATGTGCATTTTTGTCCCATATGCCAAAATCTTACCGACGTTACACCCTGCCGCATATGTTCTTCGGACAGACGTGACAAAAGCGTTATCTGCGTTGTTGAAAAACCTAAGGATGTTACGGCTATAGAAAAAACAAAGGAATTTAACGGTTTGTACCACGTTCTTCACGGGGCTTTGTCCCCCATGGACGGAATAACTCCCGATGATTTGAAAATCAATGAGCTGCTTTTGCGGCTGACGCCGGACGTCAAAGAGGTGATTATGGCTACCAACCCCACCGTAAGCGGTACTGCCACGGCAGTATACCTTTCCAAGCTTATTGCCCCAATGGGAATTAAGGTAACAAGAATCGCAAACGGTATTCCTATCGGCGGAGATATAGAATACGCCGATGAAATAACCTTGATTAAAGCATTGGAAGGCAGACAAAATATGGGATGATAAGGACAGCGTACTTTGCACAGCTTATGCAGCCGAGTTGAAATGATACAATTTATCGGCTGCTCCGCTTAGGTGCAAAACGCTGTTTTTTTTGCATTATGGCAAAAACATTTAAACTTCGTTTAAAAATATTTTTATTAAAATTTTTAGTTTATTTATACATAAATTTCCAAAAAATGTGGACAAGGGCATATTTTTGTGCTATACTGTATTTGTAAGGCAGTTTAATATATTACCAATAAAAGTTTTCGTTTGGTAAAAACGCATACCTTGATTTTTATCGCTTCTATTGGTGCGAACTGCGTCACAACTGTATCGGAGCTGCGTTTTACATACGTCGGCTTCGGTCGGCTTATTTTTGTTTACTTTTGCGCTTTACAGTTGCAGCAATCTGATAAGTATATCAATACCACACAGTGTAACTTCAATTGGAGATGGTGCATTTTATAGCTGTACTTCATTAACTAATGTATATTACGATGATTGCAAAGAACAATGGGGCAATATAAGTATTGGTTCACTTAATAGCTGTCTGACAAATGCAAATATTTATGTATCAAAAATAAACTTAAGTTATGTTATAGACGACAGTAATAATGTATGGAAAATTACAACAGTAAACTCTTCAGCCGATGCCACCATAATTACTGATATTCCCGTCAACAATGGTTATACCTTTTTAGGCTGGGCAACAACATCAAAAGCAACAAAAGCAGAATATAACCCGGGAGATATTATAACAACCGGCTATGAAGATATTACCTTATATGCCGTATGGGATAAAAAAACATATACCACCACTACAAGAACTGGCAATTTATTTATTATATCTCCTACAGGTGTACCTAACGGAAGCAGTATATTTATTGCCTGTTATAAAAATGATGTGCTTGTTTACACAGAAAAAATCAATTATGATGACAGCGTAGAAATTCCGCTTATTATTGACGAGGAGTACGATAAGGTAAAGGTTTTTGTATGGAACAGCACCGGCGGCATGATTCCGTTAACAGAAGCGGAGGACGTTGAACTTTAAAATATTTCATCTATTGATTGAATCGCTCATTGAGAACTTTGCACAAATATCGAACATCTGCAGAAAAAAACTCAGACAAAATATGTTAAATTTCAGTCTCGAACATAAGGGCAGATAAAACTATGGTGTTTTATGGATAGAAACTGCATTTAAAATAATGCTCACTGAATAAATGCGATTTTCAATCGCATTTAGAAAAATTATGACTATTGTCAAAATTTTTCGTGTAAAATCAAAGATTTTACACAGTTCGCATTGATAAAGTCTGCTGAAATAAATATTTTGGTGGCAAAATATTTATTCATGGTGCAAGGATTTTTTGCAAAAATGCACAAAATCCTTGCACCAAAACAATTCTGAAACGCTTGTAAGCCGCTGTGCGGCTGCGTTTCATAATTGTTCAGCAGTCATTAAAATAGTTTTTAGTCATAACGACAAAATTTCTTTAAACCTATTGACATATTTTAAAGTTTTAAGTAT
>JAXEIW010000211.1:0-2872 GCA_034101885.1 Clostridia bacterium
CATAAATTCTACTTTTGAAAAATCAAATATTACGTTTATTGCATTACTGCTTTTTATTTTGGCGTCAACCGCTTTCCTTAGTTCTGTTGCAACATGATGATCCAAATCTTCTCTAATATTTACAACTATTGTACGTTTTTCCCCTATCAGTTTCAGATCCATTATTCATTCCTCCTTAGCATTGTAAATTATTTTGGCAACATTTATATGTCAGCCGATAAATTTACTTAATTATTTATTCTTATGTTAATAAAAAAACCCTTTGTCGAAAAATGATAACAATAAGCCATCTTTCGACATAACAAAAAAAGAGCGGAAAACATCTGCGTTTTCACACTCTTAAAACTATGTGTTTTATTATAAATATTAAAAATAACTGCATTACTTAAAAATTAAAATATTTCTTTGCATTTTTATAGCTGATACCCTCCACGATTGTTTTTAATGCATCGTAATCTTCGGGATACTCTCCGTTTTCAACCCACGAGCCTATAAGATTACACATAATTCTTCTGAAATATTCATGTCTCGGGTAAGATACAAAGCTGCGGCTGTCGGTGAGCATACCTATAAAATTGCCTAAAATTCCGAGATTTGCAAGAGCCTTCATCTGCGCTTCCATTCCGTCACGCTGATCGTTGAACCACCAGCCGGAACCCAATTGAATTTTTGCGGCGGTAGGCGCTTTTTGGAAATTACCAAGCATTGTCGCCAATACATAGGTATCTTTGGGATTCAGCGAATAAAGAATTGTTTTCGGCAGCATATCTTCTGCTTCGAGGCTGTCAAGAAGCTTAGAAAGGCTTGCGGCAACAGGATAATCGTGAATTGAGTCAAACCCCGTATCGGGACCTAATTTTTTATACATTTGGCTGTTGTTGTTTCTTATTGCACCCATATGAATCTGTAACGTCCAGCCCCGGCGAGCATATTCCTTTGCACAGTGTCTTATAACGGCGGTTTTGTATATATCCTCTTCATTTACCGTTAATCCTTCGCCTTTCATTTTCTTGCCAAAAACCGCAGAGGCATCACCCATTGCAAAAGGAACGTATTCTACACCATGATCGGACAGTTTGCATCCTGCCTGTGCAAAGTATTCTATTCTTGACGTAAGCCATTCCAGCAGCTCGTCAAAGGTAGATACACCTGTAGCTTTTATGTAATCCATAAAAGGTTCTTTGCCTATTTCCACACATTTGTCGGGACGGAAGGTGGGCAGAACCTTTGTACCGAAATCCTTAAGTGCTTTGTGGTACTTTAAATCATCGGCAGGATCATCGGTTGTGCATATAACTTCAACGTTTGATCTTTTAATAAGTGCCTGTGCTTTAAAATCTTCTCGCTCAAGCATTTCGTTACATTTGTCCCAGATTTGCTTACAGGTATTTTCATTCAAAGTTTCTTCTATTCCAAAATATCTTGCAAGCTCAAGATGAGTCCAGTGATACAGAGGATTGCCTATTAACAGTGGCAGGGTTTTTGCAAACATTCTGAATTTATCATAATCGTCCGCGTCGCCTGTAATGTACCTTTCTTCAATACCGTTTGAGCGCATTTGACGCCATTTGTAATGATCTCCGCCGAGAAAAAGATCATAAGCGTTTTTAAATTGGTAGTTTTCGGCAATCTGCTTTGGACTTAAGTGACAGTGATAGTCAATAATAGGCAGATTTTCGGCATATTCGTGAAACAGCTTTTTTGCCGTTTCGGAATGAAGCATAAAGTCTTTGTTTATAAATTTCATAGTTTTATGTCCTTTCTTAATAAATTTATTCGGCTGCAAAGTAAAACCCACAGAGTGAAGATAAAAGAAAAAATCAATATTTTAAATTACCAAACACATTTGCAGTTATTATTATAATATAATAATAATAAAAAGTAAATAGAAATAAAAAATAAAATGAATTTTTAAATATATTTACCTATAATTAAGGCTTATTTGTTTAAATATTGAAAAAACTATTGATTTTATTCAGACTGTCTGATATAATAGTGAGGAAGGGAGGAATTAAATTGTTCGGTATTGCATCAAATGAAATATTTTGGATCACGGCAATTATAATTTTTTCCGTTGCGGAGGCTGCAACATCGGGATTGGTCAGTATATGGTTTGCCGGAGGCGCGCTTGCTGCATTGATAGCCGCAATGCTTAATGCAAATATATGGGTACAGACAACGTTATTTTTTGCGGTGTCTGTAATATTGCTTATTGCATTAAGACGAATAGCGGTTGACAGTTTTAAAAACAGAAGCGGAAAAACCGATATTGACAGAATTATAGGTCAGTATGTTACTGTTGCCAACGTTGAAGAAAACAAAATCGACGCAACGGCAACGATTAATGATATTGACTGGAAAGTACGAAGTGCTGATGGAAGCTCACTAAGCAACGGAGAAGTTGTAAAGGTTGAAAAAATTGAGGGTGTAAGGCTTTATGTAAGCAAATAATTTGCAGCACATTTTTAATGTGCGGAAAGAGAGGATATTTATGATTATTTTCATTTTATTAATTTTAATTTTATGTGTTATTATTGCAAATATTAAGATTGTTCCACAGGCATATGCATATATTATCGAAAGATTCGGCGGTTACAGTTCAACGTGGAAGGTTGGACTGCACGTTAAAATTCCGTTTGTTGAAAAAATCGCAAAAAAAGTAAACCTGAAGGAACAGGTTGTGGATTTTCCACCACAGCCCGTTATTACAGAGGATAATGTTACAATGCAGATTGATACTGTTGTATACTATCAGATTACAGATCCGAAGCTGTATACTTACGGTGTCGAACGTCCTATGATGGCAATTGAAAATCTGACGGCAACGACGCTTAGAAATATTATCGGTGATTTGGAGCTTGACGAAACGTTA
>JAXEIW010000212.1:0-38559 GCA_034101885.1 Clostridia bacterium
TTTTACGATTTATGCATTTATAGCAGCTCTTTGTCATCTGCAAGGAGTGCGCATCTGTGTACGTTGAAAAATGTTGTTTTAAAACCGTCAATATATTTTTCCATTGCGTCAATTACGGTATCGGGTTTCAGATTATAATTATTACCGGCATCAACACACATTTTTAAAGTTATAATATTATTTTCATTGCATATGACATCGATTGAATGAATATGAGGCTTAATATCCGCTTCTTTAATACCGCTTTTGCTTTTTTTCATTACAAGCAATGCTTCATTTTTAAGAAACTCATCTATATCAATTTTATTATCCTTTTCCGTTTCACATTCACATATATAGATTGCTCTGTTTATTTTTGTAAAGTCAATTTCTTTACCCTCAACCTTTTTTGCCTTTGTGATTTCAAAGCCGACAGGAAATGTTTTGTTAATTGTATCCATAACAAATTTTTCATCAAAATCTCCGTCAAGACCGATTTTCATAAGCTCGCCGTCAGCGGTAACTCCCACCGACAAAGGAAGAGCAACATTAATAAGGGGATGCGGATTAAATCCGGAGGAAAACAGCATCGGAAGCTCCGCACGTCTTATAACGCGCTGAATAAAGCGCACAAAATCAAGGTGTGAAATATATTTCACTTCATTTCCTCTTTTATATTTTAAAACATAATTACTCATAACATACACCCGTACCGAAACAGCTTGCTCCGCAGCCGGCGCATTTTTCACGGCAGTTGGGAGTTGTTTCCGCTTTCTGTGATTTAGCATATTCTCTTTTAAAGAAGGATTTTGTAACGCCTACGTCAATATGATCCCATGGAAGAACTTCATCAAAGCTTCTTTCTCTTAAATAAAAATCAGGATCAATATTGCATTCTTCAAAGCTTTCAATCCATTTATCATATTTAAAGTGGTCGTTCCATCCGTCAAAACGGCAACCTTTTTTGACCGCAGTGATAATTACATCTATTAATCTTCTGTCACCTCGTGCAAAAACACCTTCAAGATAGCTTGTCTTATTATCGTGCCAGCTGTACCGTATTCTTTTTGATTTTATGGAGGATTTCAATAGATTCTGCTTTTCGATAATTTCCTCTCTTGTGTCCTGTCTGCACCACTGAAAGGCAGTAAACGGTTTTGGAATAAAGCTTGAGGTGCTTACCGTAATATTTATATTTTTGGCTCTTTCCTCTTTGGGTATCTCAAAATATGTGTCAAGCACTTTTTGAGCCAAATCGGCGATGCCCTCAACATCCTCTTTTGTTTCGGTGGGTAAACCTATCATAAAGTACAATTTAACATTCGTCCATCCGCCTCGAAAAAGCATTCCCGTTGAAGCTATAATATTCTCTTCGGTAATGTTTTTGTTTATTACATCCCTTAACCTTTGTGTACCGGCTTCGGGAGCAAAGGTTATACCCGATTTTCTTACCTTTTGAACCTTATTCATAAGCTCCAGCGAAAAATTATCGATTCGCAAAGAGGGCAGGGAAAGCCCTATTTTTTTCTTTTCGGTCATTTCGATAAGATTATCGGTAAGCTCGGGCAGCTGACGATAGTCACTTGTGCTTAATGAGGAAAGGGATATTTCATCATATCCGCTTGTTGTTAAAAGTCTGTCGGCAAGACAGGTGAGAGTGTCTGCCTTTCTTTCTCTTACCGGCCTGTATACATATCCTGCCTGACAAAAACGGCAACCTCTTATACAGCCTCTGAAAATTTCAAGCATTACACGATCATGAACTATATCTCCGTAAGGAACGATAACCTTGTCGGGAGTGGGAGCGGAATCAAAATCGTGCATAATACGCTTTTTAACAGATGGTTTAGCACATGGTTTGTTGGGAGTTATACTTTTTAATGTATTATCCTCATTATACTCAACATCATAAAATTGAGGAACATATATTCCTTCAATTTCCGAAATCATTTCAAGATATTTTTCTCGCGTTCTCCCAGGGATTTTCTTCCATTCATTATATACATCTATGATTTCGCAGATCATATCCTCACCCTCGCCCATCATAAAGAAATCAATTGCATCGGCAATCGGTTCTCCGTTGTATGCACAAGGGCCTCCGGCACATACAAAAGGCACATCAATTCCTCTGTCCCTTGAAAGCAGAGGTATTCCTGCCAAATCAAGCATATTTATGATGTTTGAGTAGCTCATTTCATATTGCAGAGTAAATCCGATAATATCAAAATTAATAATTTCATCGCCTGTTTCCAAAGCAAAAAGCCTCATGCCCCGTAGGCGCATTTCTTCCTCCATATCCACCCATGGAGCAAAAACTCTTTCGCAGTAGGTATCTTCACGCAAATTCAAGACATGATATAAAATTTTTAATCCTAAATGAGACATTGCAATTTCATATACATCGGGGAAACAAAATCCGAAACGTACACTGACCTTTTTCGGATCCTTTATGCACATATTCAATTCCCCGCCGGTATATCGTGTGGGTTTTTCAACATTTTTTAAAATTCTGTCTATTTCATTAAATGGCATCAGTAATCTTTACCTTTCGTTTTAAATCAATTATTATTATATATTAATCACACAAAAAAATCAATATTTTGTGAATATAATTATTTAAAAGCATTATAAATTACATATATGCACTTTAATTTATTTGTCTATTTTAATGGCTGCTGAATAATAAAAAAATAATGTCGCTGTGCGACATATAAACATTTTTTGATTATTATGGTGCAAGGAGTTTTCGCATAAATGCAAAAATTCCTTGCACCATGAATAAATATTTTGCTCTCAAAATATTTATTTCATCAGACTCTATCAATGCGAACTGTGTAAAATTTTCGATTTTACAAGAAAAATTTTGACAATAGTCATAATTTTTCTAAATGCGATTGAAAATCGCATTTATTCAGCGAGCATTATATTATTTGATCCGAAGAAGCAATCACACCATAATCCGAATATTCAAAAATACGCGCTTCTCTATCGGGATTTACGGCAATTACGGTGTCTGCTCCTTCGATGGCGCAGGTATGATGCACCGCTCCTGAAATTCCCACGGCAATATATATTTTCGGACTTACAGTTTTACCCGTAAGCCCCACCTGTAAATCATATTCTGCCTTGCCCATATCCACCAATCCGCGTGAAGCCGCAATCTCCGCACCTATTTCATCAGCAAATAACTTAAGCCTTTCTGCATCGTCTGACGCACCTCTGCCTATTGACACAATTATATCCGAGGATTGGGTTTTTGTACGGACGGTTGCCATTTGCGGATATGTCAGACACTTGATTTTCGCATAAAGTCTGCCGCCTTGTGCAGGACGGTACATTATAAGAGTATCCCCTTCCGCGTCAAGCTCGGTACAGTCGGCACAAAGCCCCGTATTCAGCATTGCGGCGGCAACAGGCGCATTTTTTCTGCCCCAAAGGTCTGCATTCCACAATATAACCTCAGGCTTTTCTGTCATAGCTTTTTTTACAATGTCCTTGACATCGGTTTTTTCAATAAATATTACTTGCTCTGCAATTTCCTGTGCCTTTTCCAAAACCTCCTCACCGACTGCCCACACCGATTTAAGCTTTTGCCGCTGCTCCGATTTTTCTTTCTGTGCAATCTCTTTTCCCGACAGCTCTGAAATTAACTGTCTTAATTCCGTTTTGTCTATAAATTTACAATGCCGTTTTCCTCTTGCGTTTTCAAAGGTTTGCAGAACCCTTGTCGGCGAACCCTTTAAGCCACATTTGCTCTCATCGCATTTCAAATCAGAATTATCAAGTATTTCCACCTTGCCGAGCTTCGAAAAAATACTCGGAAACCTAAGAATATATCCCCTTTCAACCGTAACAAGCGTGGGAAACGATGTAGCTTCTTCACCCATTCTCGTTTTTACCTTTATTCCACTCTCCGTGCGTTCTATACTTAATGCATTTGTTATAAGACCGCATCCGAGACGAGTCGAAAGCATCGGCCCTACCTGTGCGGTATCTCCGTCAATACTTTGCCTGCCGCAAAGTATTAAGTCATATTCCATTTGTTTTATTGCCGTTGACATGATATATGAAGTTGCAAGTGTGTCTGAGCCTGCATAAAGACTGTCGGTTATTAAAACCGCCTTTGTACCCAGCCGTGTTAACGGTTGTAATACATTTTCACTGCTTTTAGGCCCCATTGATATAACCGTTACATCGTCCGATAACTGCAATGCACACTCCAACGCCGATTCATCAAACGGATTTATTTCACCCTTTATAACCTTTGCACATACTAAAATTTTCATAAAACTTCACCATTATATATTGGCTCTAATGCCTTTTGAATTGCCTTATATTTTTTAAACAATTCTTTATATTTCAATGTGTTTTCCTTATTCGGAAATGTTTCCGAGATAACTTTATTACACTTTGCCGCTGCCTGCTCTGCGCTTTCAAATATTCCTGCGGCAATTCCCGCAAGCATTGCGCTTCCGAATGAAGAATCCGCATATTTCATTTCAATGAGCTTCATTCCCAAAGCATCTGAAATCATCTGCCGCCACAGCGGGCTTTTTCCGCCGCCGCCGATAATTACCGCACTGTCACCATGTTCAATATTTAAATTGTCAAGTGCAGTTTTGCAGTCAAGCATACTCATTGCAACACCCTCCAATACAGCTCTTGCAAAATGCGCCTTGGTATGTAATGCTCTCACCCCCACAAAATCCGCACACAAATTAGGATTTGCATAAGGCGTCAGCTCACCATTCAAGTAAGGATGGAAAACAAGGCCCTCCGAACCGATAGGAACACCTTCGGCTTTTTTATCAAGCTCGCTGTAGCTCTCCCCAAATGTATCTCTGAACCATCTGTACGATGCGGCACAGGATTTTGTTGCTGTTCCGGGATAGAAATATCCGTCTATAATATGAGAATAGTTGATAAGATTAATATCAGGATACGGTTTATCGGTTACAACACAAATTCGTCCCGCCGTCGCAAGCTTTAAAGTCATTTGACCTTTTTTTACCGCACCCGAAGCAAAAACCTCCATAACCGTATCAGTTGTTCCGCAAATAACCGGTGTTCCCTCAATTAACCCTGTCATTTTTGCCGCCTCGGCGGTAATCTTTCCGACAATATCGGTAGGCTTCACAACTCTCGGCATTACTTCGGTATTTATTCCCAATATATTACAAAGCTCACTGCTCCATTGCATGGTATTTACGTCAAACATCATCGAGCCTTCCGCTTCTATATAATCGGTTACATAATCACCTGTCAGCCGATGCCTTACATAATCCTTTGCAAATAGAATTTTCTTTACCCTTGCCCAATTTTGCGGCTCATTATTTTTAATCCACAAAAGCTCAGGCAAGGTCCAAATTGTATCTGCTTTATGCAAAACCTGTTTTTCAATAATATCGGAATAGTTTTTCTTTAAATATGAAACTTCTTTAACGCTTCTTGTATCTGTCCAATAGATTGCCGGACGAATTACATTGAAGTTTTCATCCATAATTACCGCTGTATGTGTTGCGGCATCTAATGAAACAGCACAGATTTTATCCGGAGAAACCTTGCTTTTTAAAAGCACGCCTGAAATATTTTCACAGGTTGCTTTTACCCAATCTTCCGGATCCTGCTCGGCATAACCGGGCTTCGGATATGAAGTTTTATATTCGGTTGTATGTGTTGCCGCAATCACTCCGTCCTCACGCAATAAAGTTGCTTTGGAAGCACCGCCGCCAAAATCAATTCCAAGTAAATATTTCACTGCTTTAACCTCTTAATATTTTATATTATAATTAATTCCATGTATTCCCGGATATACACCCTTGTCAATTAATGCCTGATTTTGATCGTGACATATAATCCATTTATTCTTTTTAAATAAAAGCCTGTCTTCGAATGATTCATCAAGTACATCATTTGTGTTTTTTGGCAATACAACAACACAGGAAAATCCATCATTGCTTACCTGACAAGGGCAAAAATGCATTGACGTGGCATATATTTCAACAGCGTCACCCTTTTCAAGAAAAAATGCCTTTATTTTATCGGATGAATATTCATCTGCCTCCATTTCATAACGAAACCCGAGTAACAGCACAAGCGGTGTGACCGCAACATTGATTTCCGAGCTGTTATGGAATTCCAATGCATTCAAATTTGTGTTATATCCATGACACAATCCGATTTGCGCCTCGCATCCGCCGAACATTTTTTCTTTTAACAATCCTGCACATTTAAGTTCTTCGAGCTTATTAACCGAAAGACTGTATCGGCTTCCTTCTTCGGGCATATTAATCTCATTACACGCCTTTATAATTTCATCGGTATTAAAATCCAAAACGCAACCATAACGTTTAAATTCATTGTCCTTTACACTGTAAAAATCAATATCGGGATTTAACTTTTTTAACCTTTCTAACATATTATCCTCCATTCCGCCGCCATTCGGAGGCATATTAACCGTTCAGCCACTTATGCTCTTCATCGGTTGTCATATAAAACCCTCTGTCCTTACCTGCCATTATCCAAAGATAATAGTTGTCATATCCCGGAGCGGCATGAAA
Source organism: Clostridia bacterium (assembly GCA_034101885.1). Taxonomy (GTDB): domain Bacteria; phylum Bacillota; class Clostridia; order UBA1381; family UBA1381; genus RGIG1988. The sequence continues at coordinate 6,540 of JAXEIW010000212.1, forward strand.
CGGGTGGTAGCCTCTCGGTATCTCAACAAAATCCCCTGATTTAACTGTATATGTTTCGTCAATATCACCCTCCATAGTATAAACTCTCTGAATACCAAAGCCCTGCGGTTTTTTAAATTCATAATAATATATTTCTTCAGTTTCCGCTTCTGTAGGCATATTGTCATCATCATGCTTATGCGGAGGATAGCTTGCCCACTGACCGCCCGTTACAAAAGCTTCACCGATATAAAGCATATTGGAATTTACTCTTTCATCCAATATAAAATGAGCTTCTCTTTCCCATCCGGGTTTTCCTAAATTCTTTATTATAACATCCTCAGGATTTATGATTACAGGTTCAAAATCCTTATCGGAAGGTGATTTTGCTACGGCAATCTGCACTTCACCGACAGCGGTAATTGAAAAGGACTTATTTGCAGGAATGTAAATACAGGTTGCCGGACCGTCAAACACATCTTTTCTTTTTCCTGCGTTTTCAAATATAAAACCGTCGCCCTTTACTGTACATTTTCCTCCGAGAATAACAAGTGCATACTCCTTGTTTTCTTCTCTGTAAGACTTACTGTCACCATCGGCAAGTCTTATCATATCCATTTCAACCTTTTGACAAAAGCTGTCCTCTGCTTTAAAAATTTCCGATTTACCAAACTTTTTATTCCAACTTCTTTTATACATTTATTCCATGCTCCTTTAAAAATTTTATTGTTTCTTCAAATGTAGGCACACTGTTTCTTGCGCCTGTTTTTGTGCATTTCAATGCCGATACGGCACTTGAAAAAATACACGCTTTATAATAATTATAACCCGAAGCAACACAAAATGCAAACGCACCGTGAAAAACATCTCCCGAACCGTTTGAATCAACCGCATCAACCAAAAATGCCGGATACTCCTTCAGTTCTTTTCCGTCATAAATTATTCCGCCCTTTTTACCTTGAGTTATTACAATGATTTCGGGTAAATATTTATCAAAAAGAATTTTTGCGGCAGTCTGTGCATTTTTTGCGCCTGTATGACCTAATGCAAATTCCTCCGACGGAATTAAAATGTCAATATATGGCAGCAGCTTTTCTACATTATCATACAATCCCCCTGCATCATATAAAATCTTAGTTCCGTTTTCCTTTGCAATCTTAACCGCTTCAAGCGCCGCTTTCATTTCATTTCCGTCTATCATAATAATTTCGGCGTCGATTACAGCCTTTTTTTGCTTCTCATCAAGACTCAATTCGGGTATATCACCCTTATGAAACACACACGTTCTTGATGCGCTTTCCTTTGAAAGCAATATAAATGACGAAAAGGATGTAAAACCCCTTTTTATTGTTACATACTCTGTTGAAACACCGTATTTTTCCAAGTCAGCCTTTAAAAACTTCCCTGCGCTGTCATCTGTAAGTGTTCCGATATATGCGCATTTTTCTCCAAGCTTTGACGCTGCGACCAAGCCTGTCGCACAAGGGCCTCCGCCGCTTTGCATTATTGCATCGGCTTTTAATTTTGTATCTTCATTGGGGTAATTCGGTACAGTAATAAGTGTATCGCATACATTCGCACCGATTCCTACTATTTTACTCATATTTTTGACCATTAGCTCCTTTCACAAAACCAAGTTTGAAAAAATGTCGAGATTGGCGATTATATTCAAGCTTATGCTTTTGCGTCAGCACCGACAAGCTTAATCTTTTCAAGTGCTAATTTTTTTACCGATTCAATAGGATGCTTCATAAACAAATCGACCGCAAGACTTCTGTTAGGATCGTCCAAAGTTTCTTTGGTTCCGTCGGCAAATGCACAGCATACATCGGTACCGATATTCATTTTACGGATACCTGCTTTGATTGCCGCCTTAACCTGTTCATCGGGAATACCGCTGCCGCCGTGAAGAACAAGAGGAATTCCCCCTGTTGCTTCTCTGATGTCCTTAACTCTTTGAATATCAAGCTCCGGAGTTTTTTTGTAATGACCATGCGCGTTTCCTATAAGCACCGCAAGACAGGTAACTCCTGTTCTTTTGACAAACTCAGCCGCTTCTTCCGGATTTGTAAATTCATCCATAGAATCATCATTAACGCTTCCTATATGCCCCAGTTCACCCTCAACCGGCACTCCGACTGCATTGCAAATTTCTACAATATGCTTTGTTGTTTCGGTATTCTCTTCAAATGAATGAACAGAACCGTCATACATAATTCCCGTAGCACCCCAACGAAGTGCTTTCTGTACTTCAAGCTCTGACGGTCCGTGATCCAAATGAAAGCAAACGGGAACTGTTGCTTTTCTTGCCGCCGCAACGATAGCGGGGCAAAGATAATATCCTACTTCTTCATTTAAAAGTCTTGGATATACCTGAATAATAATCGGTGCTCTTGCCTCCTCTGCCGCTTTTGCAACTCCCATTACGGTTTCTGTATTATATACGTTAAATGCAGGAATTGCAAAACCGCCTTTTTCGGCCATATCAATTACTTCCTTAAGGCTTACAAGCATTTTAACACTGCCTCCTCCAATTTCATCAATTCAATATTTTTCGGTTTTACAGTCGATAAGATAACATATTCCGCAGGGCTTGAGGTAACAAGTATTTCCGCTCCCGCATTTTCAGCATTAATCCATCTGTTTTGGGCAACCTTTCTCATAACGTCCGGCATATATTCGTTCATAATAAGATTTCCCGCAAGCATTGTATGCTCACGATTTAACAGCATTTCCTTTACCTCTCCGCACTCAGACAGTATTTCTCTTACAGGCTCTGTTTCCTCCAAATCTCTTGCAAGCAAAGGAGAATCCTGTGGGGTAAAGGTAAGACCGCCGTTATTTATTGAAAGCTTTTTATCTCTTATAAGTTCTGCAATAAAAGATGTAAATGTGACAATTTCAGGCTTTAAATCGATACCCCATTCCTTATACTCACGCAGCATTACTTTGGCATCGGCAGGATCATAACAGATAACCTTTTTATACTTTGAAAGTACCTTTGCGCAGTTTTCCATTACTGATTTTGTTTCAGCGGCTGCACCGATTAAAAAGTCCATTGAATAACCGCTGTTTGGTTCGTTTTCAAGAACAGTAAAATCAACCTCTGCCTTTTTCAAAAGCTCCGCAGCCTCTTTTGCGCAGCCTTTTGCTCTTGTATCTTCACCTAAAAATAACAAAGTGTCGCTGTCCTCAAATTTTGGAATTTTGTTTTCATTTACAGTACCGTAAATGTTTCCTTTTTCCTGTAAATTTGAAATCATTCTCATTACATAACCGGGGAGCTTTCCATCAAGAGCCGCCCCTAATCTTGCTTCCTTTGTAAACATTACGGGATCCCAGCCGGTTACGCAGTCGGTCATGCACCCTCCGCAGAGTGAACATTCGTAAACATTATTTATAATATCCTCCGAATATTCAATAGAATCTCTCGCTACCATCGAAAGTCCCAGCGCTCTCGCTCTTGCAGTATTTCTTTCCAGTCCTGTTGCATTGCCGATGGGGCATACATGGTGACACATCCAGCAAAAACGACAAGAATCTATATGTTCTTTTGATTTTTGTGTAAATTGCATATCGGTTTCCTCCTTATAATCCCAGCTTAAACGGATTCATTATTCCGTTGGGATCAAGCTGTTTTTTTATTCCTTCAAATACCTGCATTGCCGGACCGTACTGTTCCTTCATAAGTCTTCCCAGCTTAATGCCGACACCGTGATGGTCATTAACAACGCCGCCGTTAGCCAAAGCCGTTCTAACACCGCAGTTCCATATTGCCTGATGAAGTCTGAATGCCTCATGGGGATCCTCGGGAACATCCTTTCCGTCTACAATAAATCTGTCATAAATCATACATCCCCATTCATACCAATGTGAGAAGTGGGCAATAAACTTCGCCTGTGGGAAGTTTGTTTCAATTGCTTCCTTCATTGCCCAATATATTTTTTCAATTTTATCATAAGGAGCAATTGTATCCATTGTTCCGAAGCACTGTGGAATATCCATCATATGGCCCGGATAGAAGAAAGTAATCTTTTCTTTCCACCACTTTTCACCATATTCCGATCCCAAATCCTCTGCGCCGTATTTTGCAAAGGTTTCAAGTAAAATTTTCTTCTCCAACTCTACCATTTCAGCCACACCCTCAATGGCAATATTCATAAATGCGCCCTTTTTCTCTACACCGACAATCTTTTTAATAAGTGTCGAGGTTTCCGCCTCATCATAAAGACGCATAACCGACGGCTTGAATTTCTGCAAAAGCTCACGTCCGGCATTAAATGCATCAGTCATATTATGGAATAAAAACCCTCTGAACTGCCTTGACTCGGGCTGTTCATAGATTCTCATCTGAGCCTTTGTTATAACACCCAAAGTGCCTTCAGAGCCTATGAATATCTGATTAAGATCGGGACCGGCTGCGTGTTTCGGAGCAGGTGAGGTTTCAATAATATCGCCGTTGGGAAGCACAACCTCCATTTGCAGAACCATATCGTCAATTTTTCCATACTTTGTTGAGGATACGCCTATACCGCGGTGAGCCAAGAAGCCTCCTACCGTTGAACAGGTCAGAGATGACGGATAGTGCATTGTTGCATAACCCTTTTCGTTTGCAGCCCACTCAATATGCTTATAAATCGAGCCTGTTCCGCATTCTATGTACATACCCTTTTCATTTACATCATATATCTTATTCATTCTCTTTGTGTCAAGAACGATACCTCCGCAAACAGGAATAGCTCCCCCTTGTGTACCGCCTCCGGCGCCCCAGGTTGTTACAGGAATTTTATAGTAATTTGCAATTTTCAAAACCGCAGAGGTTTCCTTTGCATCCTTCGGAGCAACTATGAAATCTCCCTCGGGCATTCTCAAGCCTCTGTCTGCCCACATTCTTGACAACCAAAAATAGTCTACACTGTGTGTCAGCTTATCGATTGTTCTTGTGGAACAATTTTCTCTTCCGACTGCATCCTCCAACTCCGTTGCAATCACATCAAATAAAAAGTCTGTCATTTACAATCCTTCTTTCTTTATTATTCTTCTATCGGGTCATAAGAAAGTCCCGGTATATATTTACAAAATTCTTTTAGCTCATCTGAATATTTACCGTAAATTTCCGTCATATGATGAATATACGGTCCTTCAATCATTTTTCTTTCTACCTTTGACCAATTCTTGAACTCTGCCCACATATATGTGCCGAAGGTATTAGGTCCGTCAACGGTTTTATATTCTCCGCCAAGCAAGGTATATTTGCCATCATCAGCTTGAAATCTTGCAATTGTATATTCTCCGTCACGAGCCTTAAAGCTCGGCTTTGTGTTAAACAGCTTTGCCTGTACATTTTCATCCTTTACCGAATAGGGGAAAGGCCCGCAGTGCCACAACAATTCCGCATTTTTATTTTCGGGATGCCTTACCGTAAATTCTCCGAATGTCGGTTTATTTTTTCCTCTTGCCGCACATTGCAGCAATGCGCAGGTAATTGCGCCGTGAATATCCGATTCACAAGCTACTATATATCCCATATCATAAAGAATACTCATAGCAAGACAGGGATTTGCACCGAATGCCAATGGCATTGCCGTCCAGCACTCGCTTGCAAGAACATCTGCACCTGTTTCGGCAAAAATTTCTATATATACATAAACAAATGTAAGCATTTTCTTTAATACTTCATCGCTAAGATCACCGACATCATATTTCTTTTTTAAATCATCAATATCAGCAATAAGCTCAGATGCCTTAGAGCTTAACGCTTTATTGTACTTATCCTCAAATTGAGCCATATTGACATTATTCATATTAATCCCGAATCTCTGCATCAATTCAAGCTCATTATACATAACACTCTTAAATGGTGTCAATCTTGTTCCAACCTGGACAACATTCAATTTCTTGAAATTTTTAACCATCGTTGCCACAGATAAAAATTTATTCAGACCTTCTTTAAAAATCGGACTTTCAACCGGACAGTTTTCTATGTAAGAAAATGGTATGTTATATCTTCTCAGCTGTTTGCTTATTGCAAATAAGCCACACTGTGCATCTGTATATCTCATTCCGTCAGGCTCAAAAACCATATCCTGCGGTCCCCACAACATCACAGGAAGATTCATCATTCTCGCCAATCTTCCACAGGCTTCTTCATTACCGAAATTGCAATTGATGATAAATATAGCATCAACCTTTTCGTTTTGCAGATAATCCCTTACCTTTTCACAATCGGTGTTTTTATACAACACTCCCAGCTCATTTAACCATTCAAGGTCACAAAACTCCGTAATTTCATCTGTAAAGTTTTCCTTTATATATGAAATCACTTTGTTTTTGTTTTCAACACCCTTTGCCGGTTCAAATATGCCTTTTCTTGTTTTGAAATCACCCAAGTCCCTTACATCGGGAATAAGCCCTATTTTCAACTTATAATTAATCATTTCAACGCGCCTCCAAAAATATTTTCATATTTTGTTAATTTTTATACCTGTATTATATCATATTATGAAAATATTTTCAATACCTAAATGAAATTTTTTTATAATTGACAAATAATTTTTCTTGTTGTATAATATATATAACGCTCACTAAATAAATGCGATTTTTAATCGCATTTAGAAAAATTATGACTATTGTCAAAATTTTTCGTGTAAAATCAAAGATTTCACACAGTTCGCATTGATAAAGTCTGCTGAAATAAATATTTGAGAGCAAAATATTTATTCAGCAGCCATTATATAGAAAATTTTTTCATTTGAGGTATGTTATGGATAAAATATCATTAAAGATAAAATTACTGTATGATAAAATGGGAAAGGCAGAAAAGCATGTAGCCGATTGGATTTTAAATAATCCCGGAAAAATAATATCACTCTCCATAATTGAACTTGCGGAACAATGCGGATGCGGTGAAGCAACAATAGTAAGATTTGCAAAAAGGCTTGGGCTGAACGGGTATCAGGAGTTAAAATTTTCTCTTGCTTCAGAAGGCGGCGGCTCACCTGTCAGTACTCATATAACCGCCAAAGACTCCGCATTTGAAATATATTGCAAAGTCTGCAACGATATTTACATTTCATTGGAAAAAACAAAAGAATCGTTAAATTCAGATTATCTGGCTAAAGCTGCAAAAAAAATATGTGATGCAAATAAAATTGTTCTGTTTGGTCTTGGCAATTCCGCCGCGATTGCAATTGATGCAAGTCATAAGTTTTTGCGTGCCGGTCTTAATGCCGTTGCATATACCGACAATCATATGCAGGTTATTGCCGCCTCTCATCTCGGAGAGGGAGATGTTGCAATAGGAATTTCACATTCGGGGTCTTCAAAAGATATTGTCGAAGCCTTAAAAATCGCAAAAGAACACCGGGCATTGACAATTGCAATAACAAACAGAGGTAAATCACCTATCCTTAAGCAGAGCGATATTGTTCTTTCAACTTCATCGGAAGAAACGCAATACAACATACTTGCACTTAACTCAAGAATTGCACAGCTCGCCATAATTGATACTCTTTATTTTTATATAGTATATAATCATTCTGAGGATGCTTTGGAATCCATTCAGGAAACAGAACATTCTCTTTTAACAAAAAAATATTAACGGCACAATAACTAAAATAACAAGTGTTAATACGCCGATTTTTATTGCCCGCAACGTTATATGTTGAAATATATGTGCTTTTGTTTGCCCAAAAGTACCAAAAGGCACATAAGGTGTTCCACTTATGTATCCCCTTTTGGGTTTCACACCCGTATCAGTATTCCATAGCTCAAACACGCGCCAACTGCTTTGCAGTTGCGCAACTCGCATAATGAATTGCCCCCTTTAGACTATGCTCTTTGGTTGGGCGGTTCAAGTTTTGCGTTCTTTTTCAGACAACAGTCAAGGAAGTTTAGTTGAATTGTTTAGCTTTTATGGAAATAATGCTGCTAACACGCAGTAATAAACAATAATTTATCCGCATAGGTGAATAGTAACGTTTATATCAATTATACTCCTATGATAAGGCTTTTTCATATGAATAAACCAAGAAAATGAACCGTTCACCGTAAGAGTAGAAAGAAATTATTAAAGAATTTAGGAGGTATAATGTGAAAAATAAGCGGCTCATCTCATCTCGAAAGTCTGCCTTGAAATATACACATACGTTGGCGGCAGTCCTTCGAGCGACCTGCATGCTTCTTTTTCACATTAAATTTGTGCCGACGCAGGGCGGCGGAATGGAGATTATTATGACCTGTATAGAAAACTGGATATGGCTGGATGATAAAAAATATCCTGATTCTCAAACAACATTTTATTCGGGGTTTAGCAACTCAAAATTTCAAGAAAACAATGGTAACTACACCGTTGCCGAATTTAAAAAGCAATACAGCTTTAACAAAAAAATTACATCGGCTTTGCTTCATTTCAGTGCCGATACCGAATTTCGTTTATACTGCAATAATAAATTTATTGCTACAGGTCCCGTTCCCGTGGGCGGCGATTACCATTTAAACGACGAAATACGCAATCAGAAATATTCCACCGATTACAGATTCTATCCTCAAAGCTGCAATCTTGAATTTTTTGCAAGAGTTAAGATGATGCCTGTTTATTTAAACGAATATTCCTTAGGTCACGGCGGCTTTATGTTATTCGGGCAGCTTACATTCGAAGATGGTACTGTTGAATATATAAATACTGATAATACCTGGCTTGCAAGAAAAAATCCCTCATACACTAAGCCATATTTCTATGACGGCAGACTTAAGGCTGATGATTATTCTTATGCTGTAACAGTAAAAGGATTTATTCCCACCGAAACAGCTCCTCTTTCTGTCAGAACAGAAGATGCCGTATATCCCGAAAACGGGAGCGAAATAATAATTCCGCCAAACAGTGAAAAATATTACACAAAAAATTTCGATAAAATTTATGCCGGATTTTTAAGCTTTTGTGTTCAATCACGGGGAACATTGGAAATTAATGTAGATTGCTATGAGGGAAACAACAAATGCAAGTCTGAAAGCTTAATTTTTGACGGAAATGATAACTATATAGGTTTACAAATTCACAGTGTCGGAAAACTGTTAATACGAGTAAAGAATACATCTGATTTTACCGGTTACATTAAGGTTTTCTTAACAACTACCTACTACCCTATTTCGGATTGCGCGGAAACAATCACCTCCGATTATGAAATCAATAATATTATGTCAGTATGTGCACATTCCTTAAAATACTGCCGGCAGCTAATGCATTTAGACAGTCCAAACCACTGTGAACCTCTTGCCTGCACCGGAGATTATTATATAGAAACACTTATGACAGCATTTTCATTTGGCGATATGACTCTTGCGGAATTTGATTTAATAAGAACCGCCAACTCTCTCCGCCGTCAAAACGGTGTACTGTTTCACACCACCTACAGTATGATTTGGATATTTATGCTCTATCATACATATCTTTTTACGGGAAATAAAAAACTTTTAGAGGAATGCTTTGACGCCCTTATTATATTGCTCAACAAATTTGAATCATATATCGGAGAAAACGGTTTGATAGAAAATCCGCCGAATTATATGTTTGTTGACTGGATATATCTTGACGGGCTTTCATTGCATCATCCTCCGAAATGTCTCGGACAAACCTGTCTGAATATGTTCTTTTACGGTGGTTTAAAAACAGCCTCAGTTATTTGTGATGTATTGGGTAAAGACGAACTTTCAAAAAATTACAGCCATAATGCCGCACAGCTCCGCGATAAAATAAATGAGTTACTTTTTGACAAGGAGCGTGACTTATATTTTGAAGGTTTAAACACCGAATCTCCCGAAAAACTTATAAACTTCTTTATGCCGCAGAATGTTAATAAAAGATATTTTCTTGCATACTCAAATATACTTGCAGCATACTTCGGAATTTGTGATAAAAACAAAGCTCAAAACATTCTGAAGCGTATTATGGAAAAAGAGTTAGGTGACATTCAACCTTATTTTGCACATTTTTTATTTGAAGCAATCTATAAAAATGACTTAAGAGAAAAATATACATTAATGTTAGCCGATCGCTGGAAGGAGCCTATAAGAAAATGCAGAAAAGGATTACCGGAAGGTTTTATAAAACCCGAACCCACCTACAATTTCGATTTAAGCCATGCATGGGGAGGCACTCCGCTTTGGTCAATTCCTCTTGCTCTCACAGGTCTTGATATTATTGAACCGGGATTTAAAAAAATATCATTTTCACCCTCACTGCTTGGATTGGACGAAGCTAAAATAGAAATACCCACACCTTACGGAATTATAACCTGCAAGCTTAGTAAAAATAATCCGCCAAAAATTGAATGTCCCGACAAAATTCAATTTACAATAATATAATGCTCACTGAATAAATGCGATTTTCAATCGCATTTGGAAAAATTATGACTATTGTCAAAATTTTTCATGTAAAATCGAAGATTTTACACAGTTCGCATTGATAAAGTCTGCTGAAATAAATATTTTCGGAGCAAAATATTTATTCATGGTGCAAGATTTTTTTTGCAAAAATGCAAAAAAACTTGCACCTAAACAATTCTGAAACGCTTGTAAGTCGCTATGCGGCTGCGTTTCATAATTGTTCAGCAGTCATTAATATAAAAGAAAAACAGCCGAAAAACACTTTAATTTATAATTCCGTCAAAGATATTATATTGAATGTTTTTCGACTGTATTTTTGTATTCATTTTCCAATTCATTATATCTTTAAATTTTCAAAAAAACTCATCTTAGGGAAATTTTTTCCTTTTACATTTTTATTATTAAGAACATTTTCTGCATTTTTCATAAGATAATCAAGTCTTTTTTCGCCGTATACTTTGATTATGGTATCGGCAGCTTTTTTCATATATGACGGTCGCACCTTCATATCATGCATATCACTTCCGATAATATGTATTGCTCCGTCCTCAAAAAGCTTAGGGATATATCTTTTAAAAGGCGATTTGATAAAAGATTCAGCATTCACCTGATAAAGCAAATCCAAAGAATAGAGATTATTAAAATCCTTTTTGTGATTCCAAAATCTCTCAATATGAGCCATAATAGGATGAAGATTTCTCAATATCATCTCATAAAGAAAATCATAATAGTTGACATCCCAATCCTTATAAGGCATTTCCACCATAATATAGTCTGTCCCCTCAATACAAAGCTTTTCAAGGGATTTCATATCATCTATTTCTTTGATAATACGAAGCTCGCAACCCAATCTTATTTCCGGGAAAGTTCTCTCATCCCTTTTTATTGCCTCTGTAAGAGCATCGAAACTTTTCTTTCTGTTATTAATAAAAACATCAATACTGCTGTCTTTCATCAAATAACAATGAGGGGTTGCAACAACTGTTGTTACACCTTGATTATAACTGTCGGCAAGCATATTTAGACTCATTTCTATACTTGATGAACCGTCATCTATAAATGGCAGTATATGCGAATGAAAATCTATCATTGCCATTCCTCCATCATAAGCTTTTTATATAATTCTTTAAAAGTTCCTCGATTAACTCATCTCTTTCAACTTTTACAATTTTACTTCTTGCCGAATCATAGCTTGTAATATAGGTAGGATCTCCCGATATAATATATCCGACAATTTGGCTTATTGGATCATAACCCTTAATTGTCAATGCCAGATAGACTTCCTTTATTATTGTTCTTACTTCCTGTTCTCTGTCATGTTCAAGATTAATCTTCATTGTTTCATTCAGTTCCATCCAACATCTCTCCTTTCAAATTTTCCCATGGTATCTCATCGGTGTCTTCCTTTAAATATTCAAAAATCTTCCACACACCTTCGCCTGTGAACGAATCCACAAAAAATATATTTTTACATCCGGCAAGCTTCAGCCAGTGTTCTGCCAAGGCAATGTTTGCTTTTGGATCATTTATTTTGGTTACAATTCCGATAACATCTCTGTTTGCAAGAGGTGTTATACAGGGGCTGAAAAGCGAATAGGGTTCTGTAGCGCTTATAAGCAACCCTACAACCTGAGCCTCAAATGTATACATGGCAAGTGCGGCACCAAGGTTCCTACTTTGAATATATTCCCCCGGAGTATCAATTATTACATCAAAATTATTTGTATACTGAGTTTTATGATATGTTATTTTTTCACCCTTTAACGCTTGTGTTAATGTAGTTTTCCCACTTTCGCTTCTTCCAATTAAAATAATCTTTCTCATTACGTTCGGGTTACCTCACATACCGAAAAACCTAAGGTTTCTTTTATATATCTGACATCTTCTTCTATGGCATTCTGTACATCCGAAACCATTCCGGTTATAATCAACGTACCGCTGAATCTGTCAACAAAACCCAATTCCACATTTGAAGTTTTCAATGCTATATCCGCCGCTATTACTGCTGTTTCTGCCGGACTCACCGTCAAAATTCCTATTGCGGCTTTATTATAATCAATATCGGGATTTAAACCAAGCTTTTGATAAACAATTTCATCCGGACTCGCTATTATATGTGCCAGAGTAACCTGTTTGCCCGGTACAAGCTCCTGTATTATTCTCATTTTATTATCATTGTTTTTTATCATATCGGTTATATCCATAATCTTTTCTTCCTTAAAAATATTTTCCGGCGTATAATTATAAAAATTTCATTATATTTATTATATCATCTTTTTTTTTAAAAATCAAGTAATAATAATTAATGTATTATTATTGAAATATAATAATAATTTGTTAATAATTCTTCCAATCTTTTAAAATATTATTACTTTTGTTTTTATAATTTAAAAACTGCCCTACCCTATAAGATACAGCAGTCTTTTCATATTGTTTCTCAAAAGCCTATATTTCCTCGGCAATCAGTGAAAAACTCACCGAAAGATTTCACATGACATCATTTTTAATCAAATCTTCATATGTTTCTCTCTTAATAACTATCTTAGATTCTCCGTCCTTTACCGCAACAACGGCAGCTCTTGGAATCCTGTTATAATTTGATGCCATGGAATAATTATACGCACCTGTTGCCAAAACAGCAAGAGTATCTCCAACCTTTATTTCCGGCATCATAACATCATTTAGAAGTATATCTCCCGATTCACAGCATTTTCCGGCTATCGTAACCTTTTCAGTTCGTTTTGCAGCGGCATTATTTGCTATAACCGCTTCATATTCAGACTGATATAAAATATATCTCGGATTATCTCCCATTCCCCCGTCTACCGATACATACTTTCTTACATTTTTTATATCCTTTATTCCGCCTACTGTATAAAGTGTAATGCCGGCACTTGCAACAATTGAACGTCCCGGTTCCATATATATAAAGGGCTGTTTAACTCCTCTTTTTTCAGCTGCTTCCTTTACTGCTTTTGAAACAGGCTCCATATATGCATCATATGGCAGCGGATCATCCTTTTCGGTATACATTATACCGTATCCTCCTCCAAGATTAAGCTCATCTATTTCAATATCAAGCTTGTCCTTTAAGTCTCCGATAAAATTCATCATAACCTCAGCAGCTTTTACAAAAGGATCAATATCAAAAATCTGCGATCCTATATGACAGTGTACTCCCGTAACCTTTACATTTTCAAGCTTAGATGCCTTTTCAATAATTTCAAATGCTTCACCGTTTTCCAATGCAACACCGAATTTTGAATCAATCTGTCCTGTTTGTATGAAGCTGTGTGTGTGTGCGTCTATTCCGGGTTTTATTCTGAACATTATATTTTGTACTTTTCCTTCGTCCTTTGCAATTTTATTTAATGCTTCAAGTTCATAAATATTGTCAACCACAATATGTCCCACATTATTTTTTACTGCCATCAAAAGCTCATCGTTTGTTTTGTTATTTCCGTGAAAACATATTTTTTCCATTGGAAAATCAGCCTTTACGGCCGTATATAATTCTCCGCCCGAAACCACATCAAGTCCCAGTCCTTCTTCTTTTGCTATTCTGCAGGTATATAAGGAACAAAAAGCCTTATTTGCATACAATATTAATCCCTTTCCTCCGTAATGCTTGTCCATTGCATTTTTGTAAGCTCTGCAATTTGCGCGAATCAAATCTTCATCCATAACATATAACGGAGTTCCGTATTTTTCGGCAAGCTCCACTGTATCATTTTTTCCGATTGTAAGGTGTCCCTTTTCATTTACATTTAAATTTTCAGATACAAACATAAAAACATCCCTTTCATTTTTCTTTACTTTTCCACATTTACCGAGTTTATAAATTATATATAAAAGGCAGAAAAACCGCAAAACAAAATGTTTTGTGACCTCTCTGCCGCAAAATAAATCAATTAATTTTCACTTTTGATAAGCTCCGGACTCATATCCTCAGTCACACAATTCTCATGAATAATACATTTTTCTACTTCATCATCCGACGGAACATTAAACATAATATCAGTCATGATTTCTTCTATAATAGAACGCAGCCCTCTTGCTCCCGTATTTCTTTTTAAGGCTTTTCTTGCAATTGCCTTTACTGCATCAGTATCAAACTCCAAATCGACACCGTCCATTCCGAGCAATGCCTGATACTGTTTTGCCAATGCATTTTTAGGTTTTGTCAAAATATCAACTAATGAATCTTCATCAAGAGGTGACAACTTCGCAATAATGGGGAGTCTTCCGATAAATTCCGGAATAAGACCGAATTTCAATAAATCCTGAGGTGCAACCTTATTCAAAAGCTCTCCTGTATTTTTTTCCTGCTTACTCTCGATTTCAGCCCCGAAACCAAGACCTTTTTTACCTATTCTGTTTCCTATTATCTTTTCAATACCATCAAACGCACCGCCGCATATAAACAATATATTTGTTGTGTCAATCTGAATAAACTCCTGGTGCGGATGTTTTCTTCCCCCTTGAGGCGGAACAGACGCAACAGTTCCCTCCAAAACCTTAAGTAAGGTTTGCTGAACACCTTCACCGCTTACATCTCTCGTTATAGATACGTTTTCAGATTTTCTTGCAATTTTATCGATTTCATCAATATAAATTATTCCTCTTTCTGCCGCTTCTATATCATAATCTGCTGCCTGAATAAGCTTTAATAAAATATTTTCAACGTCCTCACCGACATATCCTGCTTCTGTTAAAGAGGTAGCATCGGCAATAGCAAACGGTACTTTTAAAATTCTTGCCAGATTCTGAACCAAAAAAGTTTTTCCCGAACCGGTAGGACCGATAATAAGAATATTACTTTTTTGTAATTCTACATCCTCTGCCTCAACTTCTTTTCCGATTCTCTTATAATGATTGTATACCGCAACCGACAATATCTTTTTCGCTTCATCCTGACCTATAACATATTGATCCAAAACTTCTTTAATTTCCTTTGGTTTCGGCAAATCCATTTCTTCAACATCATACGGCTCTTCATTAAATCCGTCATTCAATATTCCGTTGCATATCTGAATACATTCATTGCAAATATATACATTATTACCGGAAATAAGTCTTGCAACTTCGCTTTCTTTTTTTCCGCAAAAGGAGCAACAAACTTCTTTTTTTTCGTCATTCCTTGCCATATATTATAATCCCTTCCGACATTAGCCTTATTAATTTTTACTAAATATTAGGATGATTTCAAATACATAATGCTCACCAAACAAACAATGTTGTCATAAATTTAATTCAATAATATGAGTTTTATTATTATGAAATCATCCTATTAAATTCTACATACCGTCTTTTCGGCGGCATAAAATCATAATATAAAATTATTCTGATTATACGTTTTTCTTCTTTGATTCGATTACTTGATCTATAAGACCGTATGCCTTGGCTTTTTCAGCTGACATGAAATTATCTCTTTCTGTATCGGCAGCGATAACATCAATAGGCTGACCTGTACGCTCACTGAGAATTTCATTCAAATGTTGTTTCATTTTAATGATTCTTTCAGCATGAATTTGAATATCGGTTGCCTGTCCCTGCATACCTCCCAAAGGCTGGTGAATCATAATTTCACTGTTTGGAAGAGCATATCTTTTTCCTTTTGCTCCGGCTGTGAGCAAAAATGCTCCCATGCTTGCAGCCATGCCGACACATATTGTAGATACATCGCATCTTATGTATTGCATTGTATCATAAATTGCCATACCGGCTGTTATAGAGCCTCCCGGACTGTTAATATAAAGCTGAATATCTTTATCCGGATCCTTTGATTCAAGATACAGCATTTGTGCAACTACAAGGCTTGCGCTTGCATCATTTACCTCTTCCCCTAAAAATATAATTCTGTCTTCCAGTAATCTTGAGAAAATGTCGTAAGAACGTTCTCCCCGTCCTGTCTGTTCAATGACCATAGGTACTAAACTCATCGGTAATCCATCCTTTCGTTAACATTATGCCAGGCTTTAAATATTAATTAATTATTTGATTACAGCCTTATTAACCATCATATCAATAGTCTTTCCGAAGCTTATATCTCTCTTAATATTGTCAATATCCTCCGGTCTTAATACTTCCTTAAGCTTTTCAACTTCCATGTTGTAAATTTTAGCCATTTCGGCAATTTTTTCATCTAATTCTTCATTGTTTGCGGTAATACCTTCTTTGTCTGTTACAGCTTCGATAACAAGTGATACACGACATTGTTTTTCAGCCTGCTCTTTAAAGCTTTCTCTCATTGCCTCCATTGTACCTCCTGTATACTGAAGATACATATCAAGATTCATTCCCTGGTACTGAAGACGCTGTGCAAAATCATTAATAATTCTGTCAATCTGAGCCTGAATCATAGCTTCGGGAATATCAACCTCGGCATTTTCACATACTTTTTCAATTACAGCATTTTCTGTTTCCTGTTTTGTCTTGCTTTCAGCTTTTTCTTCAAGCTTCTTTCTTATGCTGTCTTTGTATTCTTCAAGAGTTTCAAATTCGCTTACTTCCGATGCAAAATCATCATCAAGTTCAGGTAACTCACGAACCTTAATTTCATGAACCTTTACTTTAAACATTGCCGGTTTGCCCTTTAACTCTTCAACATGATAATCCTCCGGGAAAGTCACATTTACTTCTATATCGTCATCAATTTTTGCTCCGATAATCTGTTCCTCAAAGCCGGGAATAAAGCTTCCCGAACCAATCTCAAGCTCATATCCTTCTGCTTTTCCGCCGTCAAAAGCTTCTCCGTCACAAAAACCTTCAAAGTCAATCACGGTAATATCTCCGTTTTCAACAGCTCTGTCTTCAACACTTATTATTCTTGCATTTCTTTTGCGTGTAGCTTCTATGTCCTTATCAACATCTTCATCAGATACAGTATTGTCAATCTTTTCCACTTCTATACCTGTATAATCGCCTAATTTTACTTCAGGCTTGGTTGTAACCAAAGCTGTAAATACAACAGGCTCGCCTTTCTTTATTTCATCAATGTCAATTTCCGGTTTTGCCACAACGTCAAGCTCTGCTTCTTTAACGGCAGCATCATATGCATCCGGCAATACATAATTTATAGCGTCATCATAAAATACACTTTCTGTATAGTATTTTTCTACCATTGCCTTGGGTACTTTACCCTTTCTGAAACCCGGAATATTAAATTTGCTCTTATTCTTTTTATATGAGTCATTCATTCCCTCTTCAAATTTTTCTCTCGAAACTTCAAATGTAAGTTTTACAAGATTTTTTTCTACCTGTTCTGTCTTTACAGCCATTGGTAAATCCTCCTCAAAAGTTAAAATATTCAATAAGGAGATTGCCCGTCATTTCATGATGGCACAAATCACCATTATTATTACATCACACAATATTATATCATAAAATCAACAAATTTCAATTACTTTTTTTAAAATTTAATATTATCTTAATATTTATATGCTAATCGCACAATTTAACGGGCACAAAGTCCGTATAATCGCACGAAACAAGCATATATTTTATTCCATCCGTTTCTTTGCATACGGCATTTTTATGTCCTTGACCGTGCAGATGCCCGTAAATACATCTTTTTACACCGTACTCCTTCATTACTCTTGTAAATCCGTTATCAATACAATCGGAGGAAATCGGAGGATAATGAAAAAATACTATTATCTCATCGGGATTGTTTGAAATACAGGATTTTAAAGAAAGCTCAAGTCTGCACACTTCTCTTTCATAAATTTTTATATCCTCCTCATTTCTTTCTCCGTATCCGATATATCCCCATCCTCTTGTACCGCAAATTGCCGTATTTTGATACATAAAAGAATTATTATGCATAAATTTTATTGTGTCAAAATTATTTTTTTTAAGAAATTTATTAAGCTTTGAAGCTGTAGTCCACCAATAATCATGATTTCCCTTTGATATAATTTTTTTACCGTTAAGCTTCTGTAAAAATTCAAAATCGGGAATACTCTGTTCCAAATATGTAGCCCACGAAAAATCTCCGGGCAAGACAACCAAATCATCATCATTTATTATATTCTGCCAATTCTTCTCAAGCCTTTCGACATAATTTGTCCATTTGCTTCCGAATATATCCATGGGCTTATCCGTTCCGATAGGTAAATGCAAATCGGAAATTGTATATAAAGCCATAAAATTCTCCGTTCTGTATATTATACAATATTATTTTATACTTTATTTATCTTTATTAAGTATTATTTGTTTTATATCCGTTTTCCTTTAATATTTCTGTTGCTCTTTCCAAAATATTTTCTCTGTAATCAATCCAATGTATTCTGTTGTCACGCCTAAACCATGTCATCTGTCTTTTTGCATAATGACGTGTTCCTATCTTTATTTTTTCCACTGCTTCCTCTAAAGAACAGCTGCCGTAAATGTAATCGGTCATTTCCTTATATCCGATTCCCTGCATTGAAAGCATGGATTTTGTATAGCCCTTTTCGCACAGATTTCTTACTTCATTTTCCAAACCGTTTTTAATCATTATATCCACACGCTTTTCTATTCTTTCATAAAGCTTATCCATATCCCACTTAATCGCTATCATACACGGATCATATCTTGATACTTTTTTCTTCGTTTCTTCCTGATGCTTCGAAATAGGTATTCCTGTCATCTTATAAAATTCAATTGCCCTTATTATTCTTCTTGTATTATTTTTATGAAGACGCTGAGCAGATACGGGATCAATTTTTTCAAGCATTTTCCAAAGGTAATCAATTCCCTTTTCTTCGCAAATTTTATTCAGTTCTTCCCTTAGATTTTCATCCGAATCATCTTTGCGAAAATCTATATCATCAACAAGCGAATTTATATATAATCCGGTTCCTCCGACTATTACGGCATTTTTATTTTTTTCTCTGATATCCTTTATAATGTCGTGCGCCATCTCTACATATTCCGCAACCGAAAAATTCTCATCAGGATCTATAATATCTATCATGTGGTGAATAATTCCGTCTCTTTCCTTCATATCCGGTTTTGCCGTTCCTATATCAAGATGTTTATAAATCTGCATACTGTCTGCCGAAACAATCTCTGCATTATATTCCTTTGCAATATCGATAGACAGAGATGTTTTACCCGACGCCGTAGGTCCGGAAATTACAATTATCGGCGTTTTATCCATTAATTATCACTCTGCTCTCTTTGTTTATTATTAAAATAATTAATAACACTTTCCGCTGCTTTCCTGTCCATACCTTTCACATTCATCAATTCCTCGGCTGTCGCTTTCTTGATATTATCTATAGATTTAAAGTGAGTCAGCAGCTCTGTTCTTCTTTTTGCACCTATTCCATCTATGTTATCAAGCTCTGATCTTATTTTTTCGTGCAGATTTCTGTGGTATGATATTGCGGTTCTGTGTACCTCGTCCTGCATTCTTGTAATCATATGAAAAAATGCGCTTGTAGGATTTAATCCTATTTCTCCCTTTGATGACAATAATCCTCTTGTTCTGTGACGATCGTCCTTTACCATTCCGAAAACAGGAATATCAGTATCGGTCATCTGAAGCATTTCTTCAGCGGCAGATATATGTCCTTTTCCTCCATCCACAAATATAACATCGGGAAGAGGCAGAAATTTTGCTTCTTTTAAAGTAATTTCTCCTCTTTCGATTTTTTCTTTTTCTTCACGCGCTTCATTCAATCGTCTGTAAAGTACCTCCTGCATTGCACGATAGTCATCGGCTCCTTCAAAGGTTTTTATCTTAAACTTCCTGTAACGTGAACGCAACGGCTTTCCGTTTTCAAATACTACCATAGACGCAACATTGTCGCTGCCCGAAATATTTGAAATATCATAACACTCAATATATTTTACAGGCTTTTCAATTCCCAAAATTTCATTGGCATTGAATGCAGCCAATTTTTTATCTTCGGCTCTTATTCTGTTTATATTATAATTATTCAATGCAATTTCCGCATTCTTTAATGCCATTTCAACAAGCTTTACTTTCTCTCCCCGTTTCGGACAGGTAATTGTGACTTTTGTTCCTCTTATTTTTGTAAGCCATTCCGAAATTATATCTTTATCCTGTAACTCATATTGAGTAATAACTTCCTCCGGCACAAAAACGGAATTTTGATAAAACTGTTTTACAAAAATAGATATTACTTCCCGATCCGATAATTCCTCCGTATCGTCCAGCTGATAATTTTCCCTTCCGCAAAGTTTTCCGGAACGAATAAAAAACACCTCCGCAAAAGTTTTTGTTTCATCTCGTGATATTGCAATAACATCTTTATCATTCTGTTTTTCGGAATTTATTACCTTTTGTTTCTCATCAATTGCATTAATCGCTTTTATTTTATCACGAATAGCAGCTGCCTTTTCAAATTCCAGTTTTTTGGAAGCTTCTTTCATCTGTTCTTCCAGTTCTTTTATCAGCTTTTTATGATCTCCCTCCAAAAAAGAATATATATCATAAAACACTTTTCTGTATTCTTTGTTCGATATATTTCCGGTACACGGAGCAAAACAGTTTTTTATGTGATAATTTAAACACGGTCTTCCCTTTCCTATATCTCTCGGAAAAACTCTGTTGCAGGTAGGAGGTGTAAATATCTTCTGAATTATCTCAATTGTGTTTTTTACTGTGTTTGTTCCCATATAAGGTCCGAAATATTTTGCTCCGTCGTTCCTTAAAGTTCTTGTCATGAATATTCTTGGCCATTCTTCATTTATCGATACTTTTATATAAGGGTACTGTTTGTCATCCTTTAATAATATATTATACTTTGGTCTATACTTTTTTATCAGTGTACATTCGAGAACCAACGCTTCAATTTCAGAATCGGTTACTATATATTCAAAATAATCAATATTTGAAACCATAGCCCTTACTTTGGGTGTATGATTTGCGCTGTTTTGAAAATATTGACGTACTCTGTTTTTAAGTATTTTTGCTTTTCCCACATAAATTACTTTATCCGTTTTGTCATGCATTATGTATACTCCCGGCTGCTCCGGTAAATTTTTAAGTTCTTCATTAATATCAAACATAACAATCCTCCATGTCATTTTGCCAATATAATAACAGTAAATTTTTTATTATCTTATGACACAACACATAATTATTTTTTATGCTTTAATCAAAAATATACAAACATGACCTTTATTTTTTTCTTATATCTTGAATATACAAAATCACTGCAACGCAGAATAAAAAACAATCAAATACTCTTTTAAAGAACACTGTATTACTTTATGCATTTCAAGTCCCGATAAAGGGCAAGATGCGCGTTACTATTCAGGTATAAATTATTGTTTGTCACTATGTGTTAGCAGCATTATTTTCAAAAAAGCTAAACAATTCAACTAAACTTCCTTGACTGTTGTCTGAAAAAAAAACGCAAAACTTGAACCGCCCAACCAAAGAGCATAGTCTAAAGGGGGCAATGTATTATGCGAGTTGCGCAACTGCAAAGCAGTTGGCGCGTGTTTGAGCTATGGAATACCGATACGGGTGTGAAACCCAAAAGGGGATACATAAGGGGAACACCTTATGTGCCTTTTGGTACTTTTGGGCAAACAAAAGTACATATATTTCAACA
Organism: Clostridia bacterium; assembly: GCA_034101885.1. Taxonomy (GTDB): domain Bacteria; phylum Bacillota; class Clostridia; order UBA1381; family UBA1381; genus RGIG1988. Next base: position 28,478 of record JAXEIW010000212.1, read on the forward strand.
TATAACGTTGCAAGCAATAAAAATCAGCGGATTAACACTTGTTATTTTAAATAATTACGCATCTAAACAATAATTTATCTGCATAGGTGAATAGTAACAGATGCACAGTTTATTTTTCATGTTAATCTTAAAAAAGTAACTCTACTTTTTGTAGAGTTACTTTTTTAAACTTCTTCTTATTGTACAAACTGATTACTCAGTAAAATTTGATGCGATAAGATTAACCAAAGTAGCTACTGCCTCCTGCTCATCGGTACCGTCCGCAATAATTACAATTGAAGTTCCTTTGGTGATACCAAGCGATAATACTCCTAACAAACTCTTCGCATTAACCTTTCTTTCATCCTTTTCTACCCAAACACTTGACTTAAACTCATTTGCCTTCTGAATAAAAAAGGTAGCCGGCCGAGCATGTAGTCCAACCTGATTTTGTACAACAACCTCTTTTGAAAACATAGCTGATATCCCCCTGTAAAGTTAATCTACATTTTTATACGTTTCTGTGGTGAATGTCACATAAAACACTCAATTATGAATAATATTAGAATATCAAAAAATTCACATATAGTCAATAGTTTTTTTATTTTTACCAAAAACATTTGTATTTTTTTAGTAAACATACCCTATATTTATATATTTTATTCTTAAATTTTTTCACAAAATTATTAATGTGTTTTTGTTTCCGAATAAATGTCTTTCTTGTTAATATTTATTATTTTTCCTTATTTATTTATATTTATTCGGTATATGAATCGTTATTAATATATTTATTATAAAACACTTTGCAGAAACTGTTTTGTTCTCGGATTTTGAGGGTTTGTAAAAATTTCATCAGGCGAGCCTGTTTCTCCTATCATTCCGTCATACATAAATATAACTCTGTCGGCAACTTCCTTTGCAAAACCCATTTCATGAGTAACGCATATCATTGTCATTCCGTCTTTTGCAAGACTTTTCATAACATCCAAAACTTCTCCAACCATTTCCGGATCCAGTGCCGAAGTCGGCTCGTCAAAAAGCATAACGTCCGGATTCATACATAAAGCTCTTACAATTGCAACTCTTTGCTTCTGGCCGCCTGAAAGCTGTGAAGGATATGCGTTTGCTCTATCATCGAGGCCTACTCTTTTTAACAATTCCATTGCTTTATTTTCCGCTTCCTTAGCCGTCATTTTTAAAAGCTTCATGGGAGCTATTGTCATGTTTTTTAAAATAGTCATATGAGGAAAAAGATTAAAATGCTGAAACACCATTCCCATTTTTTGTCTGTGAAGATTTATATTTGTTTTCGGATCGGTTATTTCATTTCCTTCAAACATTATTTTTCCCGATGTAGGCATTTCGAGGAGATTTAAAGATCTCAAAAAAGTAGATTTTCCGGATCCCGAAGGTCCTATAATAACAACAACTTCTCCTTTTTTTATTCCTGCGGTTACATGGTCAAGAGCTTTTATTTTTCCACCGTTATAATATTTACATAAATCCTTTGTTTCAATAAGATACTCACCTTTCACTCCTGCGAAGCCTCCTTTCAAGAATATTTACAAGCTTTGTGAAAAATATAACCATAACAAGGTAAATTGCGGCAACTGCCAAAAGCGGCATAAACGCATCATATGTTCGTCCTCTTATAATATCTCCGCCCTTGGTTAGGTCCTGCAAAGCAATATATCCCGATACAGATGTTTCCTTTAAAAGAACTATAAATTCATTTGCCAACGCCGGTAAAACATTTTTAAAAGCCTGCGGAACAACTATATATATCATTGTCTGTAAATAGTTAAATCCCAATGAACGTCCCGCCTCTGTCTGTCCTTCATCTATCGACATTATTCCCGAACGAATAATCTCTGCAACATATGCTCCCGAATTTATTCCGAATGCCAAAATTGCAATAAGTACTTTGTTGTTCGATGCCTTAAAAATTATATAATAAGTAATCATAAGCTGAACAACAACAGGTGTTCCTCGAATTATTGTAAGATATACATTACATAAAAAATTCAAAAATTTAAGGATAAATTTTCCTAATCCTTTTCTCATTGTATCTGCAATTTTATCATGAGTAGACTTAACGGAAGCAATAACCATACCTATTACTATACCCAAAATTACGGCAAAAAACGTTACCTTAAGTGTAACTCCGAGACCATCCAAAAGGTATCTCCATCTGTCTTCCTTTATAAAATTCAAATAAAATTTACTTTTTTGTGTTATAAGCCATTCCTGCAAAATAAAAACCTCCCAAAAATCGTTAAGGCAATACCGTAAAATAACGGTATTGCCTTAAAAGCAGTATAAATTATATACCCCTTTTTGACAATTAATTGTATTTATTATTCAGCAGTAATGTATTTGTCAATAATTGACTTTACAGTACCGTCTTCTATAAGCTCTTTCAATGCACCGTTGACTTTATCCTTAAGCTCTGTATTTTCCTTTGCAAAACAGATAGCATAATCTTCAACTGCATATTCCGTATCAAGAATCTTAAGTCCTTCATTTGATGAAACAAAAGACTTAGCCGGTTCATTATCGATAATTACGCAGTCAATCTTTCCGGCAACCAAGGCTGCAACGGCGTCTGTACCCTTTGAATAACGCTCAACGTTTTCATCACCGAAATCGTCGGTTGCATATATATCACCAGTTGTTGTTGTCTGAACACCGATTTTTTTGCCGCTTAAATCGTCAATTGATTTAATGTCGCTGTCTTCCTTTATAATTACAGACTGAATACCAGTGGCATATGAATCCGAAAAATCAACACTTTCAAGTCTGTCTTCGGTTACAGTCATGCCTGCCATACCCATATCAATCTTTCCCGATTGAACAGCTGCTATAATAGAATCAAATTCCATATCTTCTATTTTAAGCTCATATCCGATTTTATCAGCAATCTTCTGGGCAATTTCAGCATCTATACCTACAATTTTATTATTTTCATAATATTCATAAGGCGGGAATGTTGCATTTGTACCCATTGTTAATACCTTTTTACCTTCAGTGGACGTTTCTTCTGTCTTATTTCCGCAGCCGGCAACAGATAATGCCATAATTGCTGCAAGTGATAATGTTAAAAATTTTTTCATTTAAATTTCCTCCTATAATTTAATATGTTTTATTTGTCTGTTATTTTAAACCATATTTTATATTTTGTCAACATAAATTAATAATTTTTTTTAATATTTATGCATAAAATTACATAATTATAATTAATATACTGCAAATTTAATACTATTTATCTAATAATAATACACTTTATTTTTTAGGTATAATTTATTTAAATATTGACGATAATAAAACCGTAAAATGAACATAGCAACAAAATAACCATAAAGAAAGGATATGTTACCATGAAAAAATTAAGATATATTTTAATATCAACATTTATATTTTTAATGCTGACGGGATGCGGAGCAAACAATAATACAAATAACAATGCTTCTCCTTCACCAAGTTCAACTGCAAACGATAATATTATTGACGACGCAGGCGATGCCGTTGAGGATGTGGGCGAAGGTGTTGCAAACGGTGTTAAAGATGTCGGTGAAGGTGTCGGAAACGGCGTCAAGGATGTAACAGGAAATAAGGATAAAAAAACAAACAATCAATAATTCAAAACTACTGATTACTGTTGTGTTTATTACTTTTCATAAGCTATATCCGGCGGGAGAGTTTTCTCCCACCGGATTTTAAATTTTTACTTTTTCAAAGACTTAAACGGTATATAAAAAAATCATAACCTTTTATCTTTTTTATTGTTTTTTAATAATTTTTTTATTCTTATATCTTCTCCCTCAAATTTAAATATTTTATAATTTTCATATATTCTTGATGTAAGTCTTATGGTATAAATCTTTGAAAATTGTCCTATATCAAGGTTTGTATTAATAATCGTTTTTTTATTTGCGCATATTCTGTCATTAATGAGTTCTCCCAAAAATGCGATTCCGGTTTTGCTTTGATATTCGCTTCCCAAATCATCTATAACCAACAAATCACATTCCTCAAATTCATCTACTTCGGATTTTAAAGAATAATCGTTAAACTTATAATCATCATAAATCGAAAACATTTTATTTGCTCTTACATAGGATACGCTTTTTCCTTTTCTCATCAGATTTGCGGCAATAACCGATGAAAGGAAGGTTTTTCCCAGTCCCGTATCTCCGTAAAAAAATAAATTATAATCTACATTATCAAAATTTTTTACAAAGTATTTTGAACATTTTAAAGCCTCTTCCATTATCTCTCTTGGACTTTGTTTATCTCCCGTTTTCTTATCACTGTAATAATCCAAAGAAAAATTCTTAAATTCACTGTTTTTAAGCATATTTCCCATTTTTGATTTTTCAAAATAAAATTTTGTTAATTCTTTTTCAAAACACTCACATCTGCTGCCGTCTTCAAGATAACCGGTATCATTGCATTTTTTACAATCATAAACAGGCTTGTTGTAATTTGGATTAATTTTGTTTGAAAATATAAACTTTTCTCTTTTATCATTTAAATCATATAATTTTCTTTCAAAATCTTTTTTCAGTTCCGAAGCCTTCTGTGGATTTTTTAGAATAATTCTCATACTGTTAAGACCGAGCTCGTTTATGTCCCTGTCTATTCTTTCCAACTCCGGAAATTGTGAATAAACTTTTTTTATTTCTTTGTTCTTTTTTTCAACTGCAATTCCCTGTTTAATCTCAAAATTTCTCGTTATTTCTTCAATAAGCTCATTTTTATCCATATTAATATCCTTTCTGCCCTCATATAACGGCACAATTTATCAAACAGATAAGAAGTTATTATAAATTATAATATTTTAATATTTCTTCCTTTTTTTTAAGAATTTCATCAAATCTGTTTATATATTCATAAGGATCTTTAAAATTAAATATTCTTTCTATTCTGTCACCTATAACTATTTTGGTAACCGCTCCTCCGCCCAAAGCAATAATTGTCTGAGCCTCTTCCATAATATTTACGTTGTAGAATGACATACATTCTTTTTTTGCATAACCTACATTTTCAAGATTTCCCGATATGTTTTTCTGCCTATACATATAATAAGGCACTCTTCCGCTTTTTTTCATTTCTGACATTGCAAAATCAAGCATAATATTCATATTCTTGCTTTTTGTCAGTTCTATTCCCGAAAATCTTAATAGGGCTGCCTTTTTTATACACATTGAATGAATGGTAATATTTTCAGGATTTAGCTTTTCCACTTCCTTTAAACTGTATCTGAACATATCAACTGTTTCATCCGGCAGTCCTGCAATAAGATCCATATTAATATTTTCAAAACCGCATTTTCTTGCCATATCATATTTTTCTCTTATCATATCACTTGTATGGCATCTTCCTATTTTTTTCAAGGTGACATCATTCATGGTCTGCGGATTTATGCTTATTCTGTTTACTCCGTATTTCTTTGCTGTCAAAAGCTTTTCTTCATCAATGGTATCGGGACGTCCCGCCTCAAGAGTAAACTCTTTCATCTTATCTGTTATAAAATATTTTTTTATATGATTTAAAATCAAATTTAAATTTTCTGCCGAAAGAGTTGTCGGTGTTCCTCCTCCTATATAGATATTTTCTGCATAAAGACCGCATTTTTTCATAACCTCTGCGGTTTTTTCTATTTCCTTAAGAAGAAGCCTTACAAACTCGTCCATATATTTTCCGCTTTTTCTTATGTCTGTAGAAACAAAGGAACAATACAAACACCTTGTGGGACAAAAGGGTATACCGATATATATACTTACCGAATTTTCATCTATATCCGATAATATTTTTTTTTCGTTATCTGCCACAAGCATTGCAAGCTCTGCTTTTTTCTCACTTGTATTATAAAGATTTGTAAAAATGTTTTTTACTTCATCATGAGAATATCCTTCTTCCATATATTTTCTTGCAACCTTTGCCGGTCTTATTCCCGACATAACTCCCCACGGTAAATCTACCCTTCTTATTTTTTTCGCTGTACTGCAAAAAGCCTTTGTAACAGAACAGGTATAATTTTTTTTTACGGCATTTTCATTTTTTAAATCAGCTGTAAACGGATAACTGTAATCGCCGAAATAACTTTTTCCTTTAAAAAGTATTTCTATATAAACATTTATTATATCATTTTCATGTGATAGATTTGTCATAATTATTCCTTCATCTTCCTTATCAAAGAAAAGATTTACAAATATTTCCATATCATATTCACATGAAAATCCGGTTTGAATTAAATCCATTTTATTTATAACCTTTCAAAATGATTAATTTTTTTATTCATACTTCAAATAGACGTAAAATAAGAATTTTATTTTTTCTTCTTATTCCCTGCAAAAAGAATTGTATTTTTTTTCATAATAAATTTTTGTATCATTACCATGTCCCGGATGAACTATTATTTCATCCTCCAAAGTAAAAAGCTTATTTCTTATGGAACTTTTTAAAGTGTTTTCATCTCCCGTAGGAAAATCCCATCTTCCGACGCTGTTTAAAAACAAAGTGTCTCCCGAAAATAAATCTTCTCCGATAAGATAGCATACTCCGCCGTTTGTGTGTCCCGGTGTGGTTATAGCCTTAACAGTCATTTTTCCTACCCTGATAATATCTCCGTCGGTAACAATAATATCGGCAGGATTTGCTTTTATGGGATCTGAAAATAACATGGAAAGATTTACAGATGTGCTTTGTATGTTTTTATTACATTCAAAAGTAGATACCAATTCTGCACCGAGCAGCTTTCTCAATTCTTCCGCTCCCTCAATATGATCGTAATGACAATGAGTAAGAAAAATATGCTTTACATCTACTCCGCATTGCGTAATTTTTTCTTCAATACATTCAGCGCTGCTTCCCGGATCAATAATCAGACCTTTTTTATTCTCATCATATACAAGATAACAATTCTGATCGGTTTCCATATTAACAATTCTTTCTATATTCATAAAAATATACCTCCGAATATAATATTTCGAAAATAAAAAATAATTTAAGATTAATCTTCGTACAATCTTACCGGTAATATCATGTATATATAATCATTATTTTCAGTCGGTTTAATAAAGCATGAGCTTTTAGGATTTGACAGCTCCAATTTTATCTCCTCATCTTCGCAGCTTCTCAAGGCTTCCAAAAGATACCTATGATTAAAACCTATTTCAATTTCTCCGCCTATTATATTTGCCGGAACCTCATCATTTATTTTTGCTTTTCCGGTTTTGCAGTCAATCTCAATCTTATCCTGCGAAATATTTAGTCTTACGGGAACTTTTTCTGTTTTTGCCAAAGCATCATCATTAATAATTAAAGCCGCTCTTTCAAGACTATCGGTAAAAATTCTTGTATTAACGGTAACCACAATAGTATTTGGTGTATTAAATATAGGCTTGTATCTTATATATTCTCCTTCAAGCAATCTTGATACAACCGTATAATTTTCAAAACAAAACTTGACATTTCTTTTTGAAACCATAATTTCAACATTTTCGTCATTTTCCTCTAAAACCTTCATAAGTTCTCTCAATGTGATTCCCGGAATTACAAACTTAATATCATTTAATGAAGAATCTACAATCGATTCAATCTTAGCTATTCTGAATCCGTCCGTTGAAACAACTGTCAAAACTCCTGTTTCTATTTCAAACAAAGAACCTGTTAAAATAGGCTTTTTTGATTCATTGTTTGAAATGGCAAATACTGTTTTTCTTATCATTCTTTTTAATTGAGATTGCTTTATGTTAAATATATATTCTTCTTTTACCTCAGGTATAGCAGGATATTCTTCGGAATTCAGGCCCTGTATATCAAATTCGCTGTTACCGCATTTTAATGTCATTACATTATTCATGGGATTTACCTTAATAAAAACATCTTCATCGGGAAAACGTCTTATAATCTCTCCGAACATTTTGGAACTGATTGCTATTGAACCGGCTTCAATGACTTCACAGGAGGATTCATATTCAATACAAATATCAAGATTATTTCCCGTTATTATTACATTTCCGTTTTGGAATGCATCTATTTTTATACATTCAAGAATTGGCATTACGGATTTTGCGGTAACTGCTTTTTGTACTGTATTTATTATATTGAGTAATGTATTTTTATTAAATTTTAAATTCATGATTTAATCACCGATTCCTTTTTTAAATTAATTGAATATAGTCCTTTTGTAATTTATCCTCTTTAACATGGTGTGAATAAATTCATCGTACCGTAAAAATTCGGCGGAACAGGTACGTACGTACGTTATATATTATTAAAAAGAAGTATTAATAGTAGAGGAGTGGATTTGATGAATAAGTAGGATTAATCCTTGTATATGCTTGTTTTTTTATTCACAGGTGATATGTTGATAAATGTTTATAAGTCAGTAAACATTTGTAAGTTGTCCACACTGAAAAATCTCTTTAATTTTCTTTATTGGTTACTAACATAATATCCACACGTTATTAACACCTTAATGAGGAAAAATATCAGGGGTTTAAATCCTTGGTTATAAAATCTATTTCGGATTTTAAATCTGTATTTGTCTGCATATTTTTCATTATTCTGTCTACGCCGTGCATAACAGAGGTTCTGTCACGATTTCCGAATACCTTTGCTATAGTTACAAAATTCATATCGGTAAGAGTTTTACACAAATACATGGCAACGTGTCGAGGTGTAACAAGCTCTTTAACTCGGGAAGGTCCTTTTATATCATCTGAATTAACCTTATAAAATTCGCATACATGATCAATTATTATTTGAGGTGTTATTTTAACCTCATTCGATTCCATAGATGCAAGAGAATATTCCGCAAGGTCAATATCTATTTTTTTGTGAGATATTCCCGAATATGAAATTATTTTAGAAAGAGCTCCTTCAAGCTCACGAACGTTTGAATTTACTCTTTGAGCTATATATTCATAAATTTCATCATCAATTTCAATATTAAGACTTTCGGCTTTTGTTTTTAATATTGCAACACGTGTTTCATAGTCAGGTATTACGACATCGATTGCAAGTCCCCATTCAAATCGTGTTCTTAATCTTTCTTCAAGAGTTATAAGATCTCTTGGTTTTCGGTCACTTGTAAGAACAATTTGCTTATTTTTCATATGAAGGTCATTGAAGGTGTGGAAAAATTCTTCCTGTGTTCCTTCTTTTCCTTCTATAAACTGAACGTCATCAACCAAAAGTACATCAACATCACGGTAGGTACGTCTGAATTCTTCCATATTTTTTTCCTGGATGCATTTTACCATATCGTTTGTAAACTGTTCACTTGTTACATATAATACTGTCATGTTTGGATTTCTTTTCAGAATTTCATTTCCTATTGCCTGCATAAGGTGAGTTTTTCCGAGCCCGGATTTTCCGTAAAGGAATAATGGGTTATAATTTTGAGCAGGTGAGTTTACAACGTTTTGAGCTGCTGCAAAGGCATAGGAATTTGATTTACCGACGACAAAATTCTCCATTGTATATCTGGGATTAAGATTGTTTTTTTGTGCAAGAGAATTTCTTTGTGTAAAGTCGGAAATAGGCTCTGTTTTTATCTGTTCTGATGTTTTAATAACTGTCGGAATTTGTTCGGTGTTTCCGTTTGAAACAATTACATTTAAAATAACAGGTTTTGCCAATATTCTTGAAATTGACGTTTCTATTATTGTTTTGTATTTAATTTCAATCATTTTTTTTCTTGTCGGTAATGTAACGGCAATTGTAAAAATATCATTTTCATATGATACCGCAGTTGCATCCTTTAAGTATGTATTGTACGCAACATTAGAGTTTATTTCGGTACGGATGTAAGATTGTGCATGCTTCCATACGTCGATTATATCCATTTGTTTTCTACCGCCTTTATATTATATTTTTTCGAAAAGATACATATTATATATTAATTGATATTCATGTTTTTTTTCATGAAATAAAAAAGCTCAGCTGCCGTGAATTTATATAATGCTCACTGAATAAATGCGATTTTCAATCGCATTTAGAAAAATTATGACTATTGTCAAAATTTTTCGTGTAAAATCAAAGATTTTACACAGTTCGCATTGATAAAGTCTGCTGAAATAAATATTTTGGTA
>JAXEIW010000213.1:0-8857 GCA_034101885.1 Clostridia bacterium
ACTGATTATAGCATAACCTATGGTGCACCGGCTATTGAGAAAACAATAACAAGACATGTAACCGAAAAGGAAACGGGTAAGCTGCGCTACACCGGATATGTATATGACGATGCCAAGACCATAGACAAAACCAATAATACCTATAATTCAAGTTCAACGGGAAACTACAGGTATTTTTCAAAATATGTGTGGCTTGATAAAACCTCTCCGACTGTAACTGACAGTCATGATGATGATAAGTGGTATGAAGCACCGTACACGGTTACAGCGTCGTTTTACGATTATCCGTCCGTAAGCGGCAAGGACGACGCATCCGGCGTTAAGGATAAGCTTTATGCGATAACAGACACTAATGAAATCCCCGATGTATGGAACATTTACTCAGATGGTGTGACCTTTACAGAGGGCGGAGTATACTATCTTCACTTTAAGAGTGTTGATTATGCCGGAAATGAAACAATAACCACAAAACGGGTAAGGGTAAATACTAAGCTTCAGATAGTCGGAACAGTTCGTCCGACTGAAGAATACAAGCATACCATTTATTACAGTACGCCCGGATTTTATGTAGTAAAAAACACTGCATATAACACGAAATATCACTTTGAAGTCAGAGAAAAAGATTTGAATGACACAATAAAAACATCTGTAAAGCTTATAAGCCGTGATGATGCAGGTGTATATGCAGAGGTTGATTCGGAATGTGTGCCAAACGGGGAAACCCAAAGAGACGTTGTGTTCAATATTTCGTATCTTGATAACGAAGGAAATCGGCTTCCTGACGGCGTATATGATATGCTGATTACTCTGACGGAAGTAAAGGGAGACGGAGAAGGGGTACAGACATATACGAATATGCAAGGATGCGAGGTTGTTATTAAAAGGAATGCTCCGCCTGAGCCGATAATCAGTACCGATTCCGGACAGGTTACAATCACTTATCCGGAAGAACCGCTTTCCGGCAGCCTTAATTCATCGGTTATTAAGTTGCATTATAAAAAGCAGTTCAAAATATTGAAGGACGGCGAGTTGTCAACTAATGTATATAAGACATACACCGGCGCTTTTGATGCGGATAATTTCACCGTAACCGCGCTATACACAGATATTGCAGGGAATACTTCTGTTGCAACAAAGAGAATATACGGAAATGATGACCTGGGGGACAGCAGTACGGAAGATATTCTGACAGAGGGCAATACAACAACGGTTGAAGAGTCGAGAGCAGCTAATGTATATTATATCGGTATCAGGCGAGAAAAGGAAAGTGGAATCAACACCGATGTATTTGATTTTATAAAGTAACGGGAGGAATATTATGTTAAAAAGAATATTTTATTTAACGGTTGTTTTGTGCATAAGCAGCTTTTGTACGGTAAATGCCTTTGATATTGCAGGGATTGGTCCGGATACAGAGTTCCTGGACAGCCTTAACCGTAATGTCACAGATGATGTAAATTATTTAAGAAGCATTGCCGATTCATACAGGGATCGTTATGTAGTCACAGAGGAAAAATGTGCAGACATATCGGCGATTGATGAATATTACGCACAGCTGTCGGCACCGCTTACTGTAGATGAAATTGACAGCGGCAAAATGAATCTGAACACAGATAAGGTTTTTGATGAGGAGTTACGCAAAAGGCTAAATCTGTTTGGTGCATTTGGAGGATTGTCGGGATATACGGCAAGCTTTGAACCGGTGGCATATTTCAGTATATACAGAAACATTCAGCTCATCGGAGGCTATACGCACTACACAAGTCAATTTAATAATCCGAATGACGCCTATTGGCAATGTGTATGCAGTATTGAGGGAATGACAAAAGAGGTCATTCCCTATAACTCACGGCTTGTGATGCTTAAAAAAATCAGAACACTGCACGCAAATAATCTTACTGACAACAGATTTAAAATATTTCTGTTGGTTGACGGTAAGATTAATTCAATCTGGGAAAGGAGCGATGTATGATGAAAAAGTTCATATCCGTACTGATAATTTTTGTTATTGCCATATCGACAGTTTCAGCTTATGCGGAAGATCAGACAGAAACAATTGTTCCGGAGTCAATAAAGATAAGCGTAGAAAATACTTTTATGGAAATCGGGAGTGCTCAGAGGATAAACGTAAATATTGAGCCTGTTGATGCAACAGGATATTCGCTGGATTATTATTCAGACAACCCCGATATCATAACTGCGGCAATAGGGACACTAATTGCCAATAAAGAAGGAAGCGCTAATATTACGGTTAAGGTATCAGGCACGAAAATCTCAGACACCATATCCGTTACCGTTAAAGGGACAGACGGCAATACCGAGTCTACAACAAATCCTGACGGGGTTTCCGGTGAAGGAATAAAAGTATCATCAATTGAGCCGGAGGATGATACGCTTTATATCGAAAGATACAGCGAAGAGAAAATTTATTATGATATTCTTCCGAGAAATGCGTCAAACAAAAGTGTGGTATTTGAAAGTCTAAACACTGCTGTTGCTACTGTTGACAGCAAAGGAAATGTATACGGAAAGAAAAACGGAAACACACGCATTAAAATCACATCCAAAGACGGAGGTGCACAGGCTTATGTCAGAGTATATGTGACAGATGAATATGACGAGGACATACACGATTCTACTTTACGAAGCTTTACCATCATGTGTGAAGATAAGGCGGTAAAGGATAATTTTGAAATAATGGAAAAGGAGACTGTATCATTTGAAATTAAGGCGAGCCCTTCCACTGCAAATAAAAATGTCACATGGAAAAGCCTTGATGAAGATGTTGCAGCAGTTGATGCAAACGGGCGTGTGACCGGAGTAAGTACCGGAACCTGCAAAATACAGGCTGTTTCAAAGGTGAATTCCGCAAAAAAGTGCACCGTTACAATTAAGGTAACGGAATACATAAGGTATCCTGACTCAATCAGCATTGTCCCGGCACAGGATGCCGTTTTCAAAACCGGAAATACCGTTATATTCACGCCAACATTTTATCCCGAGGATACAACGGAGCGAGGACTTACATGGTATGCATACGGCGGAGGAACGATTGACAGAAACGGACGGCTGACTATAACAGACGGCGGAGAAATTAAGGTTCGCGTGTATTCGCAGAATTACAAGACATTGGCTGAATATGTATTAAATGCTGTCTACAGCAACGATTACTTTTTGACGCTCGGTGAGGCATATAACCTCAGAAACAGCAGAAAGATAGAAATGTATTTTGATGCGGATGTGAATTATATCTCAGCTCAAAACAATATATTTGCAGCATCAGATCCGCTTGGAAACGGTGAGAAAATTCCGATTGAGATTTCAGCCGTTAAGAATAAACTTGTCATAACAGCGGTTGACGGCTGGAAATCAGGCGATACATATATTTTTATAAAAGGAAATTTAACTGATACCGACGGTAATTGGCTTGGAAAGAATTTAAAGTATAAAATAAATGTGAGGGGTGTTCCGAATGAAACTTAATATTTCAAAGCTTAAGTCTTTGGATAAAAAAAGATTACTTATAGCAGGAGGCAGTATTGCGGCTCTTGCAGTTTTAATAACTGTTGTTACAATCTGCATGAGAGAACCAAAAAGTGATGAAATGGTCTATGAAGACCTGTCCGATATTGAGGTAACAGATGAAGAAATGGGAGAGTACAGAAATATGATAGGTTCTGATATGGACATAAAAAAAGTCGTGTTCATTTTGTTTGAGTCGGAGGAGGAATGCCGCAGCTTTATTGAAACTCATGGAGCTGACGAATACCCTGAACAGGCGGGCAGCGGTATTGTTCCTCTAATGGAAGACGGATATTACAATATTGTCGGCAAAATAAGTCTTGAGGAGATTTTTGACAGCCTTGCAGACGGAGATTATGCAAAGGAGCCGGTTTTGTACAGCAATATGTTTTGCTATTTAAAGCGAATTGGAATTGACTCGCCGATAAACAACAATGATGAACTAAAAACAATTATTCAAAACGATAAAATGCAGAAAGAGAGAAAAGCAGGTGAATAAAATGAAAAGAATATTTGCATTTTTGTTATGTTTCATAACTATATTGGGTACTGTTGGATTTGCGGCAGAGCCAAGCTCAATTACGACTGCAAAGGAATATGAGCTGTGGACACAGTCTCCTGCAATAACATGCGGAATAACTGAGGAAGAGCTTATGATTTATAAGGCAATGAAGCTTAAAATGCTCAGTATGTATAAGCTTGATGAAATAGGCGATAAATATTATCTTGCGGTTTGTGAATCACAGATGCGAAACGGAGGGTACAACTCCAACAAAAAAACATCGTATTATTATACATATGTGCTTTATGAAACTGACGAATCCTTTATAATACTGTCAAGAGCACCGTTTTTTAATAATGAATATTACTGGTCATATGACTTGGATTTTGCTGATTTAACCGGTGTAATTGATGAGCAATATTATAAAGACTCTGGACTTGAAGTCCCCAAGTACATATATTCTATGAATGGAAAATATACAAATAGCAATTATGAGGAATATTTGGAATTTGCTGTTATAACAGATAAAGGGAACGCATACTCGTTTAGTTATAGTGATGAGTATGGCTGCGGGAGCTACCCATTAGTATATAATAAAAAACTGTATGCCGGAACAGTTCGGTACAGAAGCGGTAACAGCATATATAACTACAAGGTGGATGGAGTAGATGCAACATTATTAAAGGAATTACAGCTTAACAATGGTGTTATATCTTATGGCGAATCATCAAGGGTTGTTACAACAACCCTGAAGGCAGATGAATCATACAAAAGCTATAGTGAAGACGAAAATATTGTTGATGTGAAAAAAGAAAGCTATTACAGTATTCCGGGAAGTGACAGCTTGTTTTGTAACTATAAATGGGAAAAAACATATAATCCGGATGACAGTAATTATTACTATTATTTGCGGATTAATGTACTTAAGAGTGTAAACGGTGATATGCAGCCTTACTCAACCGGACTGCTGCCTACAACATACACATATGATAATTCGTCTGTAAATTTATACGCTATAAACGGAATAGATGCTGAGGTATATAAGAGTATGGGGAAGACACCCCCAATCGTTCTGATTGATAATTGCGGAGTTATATTAAGCGACGGAACTGTGTGTCCTGTTGAGTTAGATGCAAAAAAATATTACAGTAATTGTTATGATTTTTGTGTATATAACGGAAGACTGGGGGTAAACAGATACAGAACATATTCAGGGTATGATTATAGAGCAGATCCCAACTCTGACAGCACAACCAAATATTATTGGCAAAATGTCAACTACATTGATTTTGATGCACAAGGCAATATGACTTTGAGTGAGGATATTTCATTTAAAATATCAAGTACACAGCCTGAAGGACTAAAAGGATATTACACAGGTACATCGTCAAGTTATTTTAAAGAACCGATTAAGAGTGCTTTAAATGCTGCATTGGTTCAAGAATGGTGGGGACGTGAACGCAATAATGTATTTTCTGATGGCAGATATGTGAAGGTTGATTGGATGGGTATCAGCAGTTATGTATATGAATTGTGGTACTATATTTACAATCCTGACGGAACATTGCGTTCTACCGGACCGACAGGTTATACAAGAGATGTAGGAACAACGGCGATTGAGGACTCAGCTTATGGAGAGACCTTATGTATTGCAATAAATAACAGTAAATTTGTTGCAACCATAACAAACCTGGAAAAAAGCTGGCATAGGGAGTATTATCGTGTGGCGGTAGTAACAGAGAATAATACAGGAGAGATAGGAGCAAATGTACAGCTCGGAGAAAAAAATATCACACCTCCCGACACTGCCGATACAGAGGTTGTTCTGCCGATAATCGATTTTAGTCAGAACGAGCTTCCTATCGGATTCAACATTAAGGAAAATGTTATTGATACAGGTAACTTTGAGACTGAACTGCGTGAACAGGTAAATTCTGTAAGGCTTAACGATATAGTTATTTTAATTAATGATAAGTATCAAAGCGGACGTTTGAATACGGGAATGTCGCTGAGTTCTTTCTCAAGATACGATTACAGTATGGGTTCCTCATATATCAGAGTATATACTAACGGTCAAAATTTGTGCTGGTATTGTTCTGATCCAAGCAGACTGAGTGAAGGAAGCTATGAGCAGACATATTATATCAATGATAAAACTATATATGTTAAATTCATTGTGGTTAAGCCGCCGGCAAATGAAGGCAGTACAACGGTGGTGTTTTAGATGATACATATTTTGATGTTTATTGCAGGCTGCTGTATCGGCAGCTTTATAAATGTGGTTTTGTCAAGACGGGACTGGTACAGAGGGAGATCACGATGCGACCACTGCGGTTATGTGCTGAAATGGTATGACCTTGTTCCGATTGTGAGTTTTGTTTGCCTAGGCGGAAAATGCAGGAACTGCCGGGAAAGGATAGAACCGTCACATATAATGAGCGAGCTGTTTATGGGAGGGGCATTTTTGTGCTCCTCTTTGGTTATATCCTCGCATGGGATATGGTATGGTACTCTTTGTTTTGTTTCTCTTTTCTTTATTGCTTTTGCGGCAATAGAGGATTTTAAGGAGCAGATGGTGTACAGCTGGATATTATCAGCAGGTATAGTTTCGGCATATCTTGCCAAGCTTTGTGTTTGTATAAAATTTGCGCAGGTTAACGAGGCTGTGATAATAACTGTTTCGGTTATCATGATAAAGGGACTTGTCATTATTTTTTCAAGAGTTTTAAGGAACAAAATCGGTGAAGGAGATTTTGATATATTGATTATTATGTATATCCTGTGCGGAGTGTACAATACGGTATTGTCGGTTGTCATTGCGTGTGTCCTTGGTATTGCGGTATATCTTCCGCAGATTATCATGAAAAAGCGCGATAAAAACGAACCGCTGCCGTTAGTTCCTTTTTTGCTTGCAGGGACAATATGCAATATGTTGTTATAGGAGGAGACAATGAGCAGAAAATTTTTTATTTGTTGCGTTTTTGTGAGTTTTTTCGTATTAGTATTAGTGTCAGGGTATTTAGCGATGTTAAGACCTGTCGGAAATATCGGAGACAAAAAAATACGCTTGTATGATTTTTACGGCATGGCATTGGAAAACAAAGAAGAACTGCTTAATAAAAGAGCAGATGATATGTCTTTTGAAAAGCTGTGTCAAAAGCTTGGACTCACTGTAAAGGAAGATGAAGTAAGGCGTGAGGCTGAGAGTGTAAAAAAGCAATTTCCGGATCTTGACCAAAACAAAATTTTGGATATTTGTGAAGAATCAATTCTTCGGCAAAAGGCTATTGACAAGCTGTCTTTGGAAATAAATATAACGGCAGAGCTTGCAAGAGAATATTACGAAAGTAATGCTTCAAAATACGGAGAAGCTGAGCCTGAATTTGAGGAAATAAAGCACGATATGCAGATGGAGATGGGAGAGAAAGAATATGAGAAGGAGCTTGCAAAAATCCGCAGCGGGTATGAGGTTAAAATTACAAAGTAAAAGAAAATGCAGCGGTACAATCCTCACGATGATTATGGTGTTTTTTATGATAACCTTTATAGTTACCGTAGGTGAATTTTACAGGATTCATATTCTTCAGCAGGATATTGAATATCAGCTTCAGCGCAGTGTCAATTGTGCCGTTGAATTTGCTATGGGCGATTCCTACCGTCAGGATAAAATTGTAAATCTTGATGTGGCGTTAGCAAAAAAAGAGTTTTATAAATATTTATCCGAGGATGTCGGGCTGGACTCAAACTATAGAAAATACAAAAAAGGCAGAATGACATACAGACTGTATTTTTTATCAGTTACGGGAAGCAGTAATCCCGCAGAACTGACCGTCAAAGGCAGGGCGGAAGCTGACAGCTTATTCGCATTTTTAACAGACGCTAAAATAAAAATACCATTTAAGATATCATCTACCAACTATCGTGTAGACTGATAAAGAATAAAAGAAAGAGGTAAAGACATATGAAAAAATTTATATCTATTGTATTGGCGGTAAGTATTCTTTTATCAATGAGTATTGTTGCATTCGCAGAGAATGCCGATAAGATAACGGTCACGTTGGACGGTGCAGAAATTATCTTCCCCGATGCCAAGCCGTTTGTTGACAGTCGTGACAGAACTTTGGTTCCGATACGTTTTGTTTCGGAGGCGATGGGAGCGCAGGTTGAATGGGAAAATGACACGCAGACGGTTCTTATTCAAAAAGAGAAGGATAATATAAGATATACTATCGGTCAACCGATTGCATATCTTAACGGAGAGATGCTGGTTTTTGATTCCTTCGGGATACTGAAAGAAGACAGAACATTTGTGCCGTTGAGGTTTATTGCCGAAATGCTTTCCTGCTATGTTGACTGGCAGCAGGAAACTCAGACGGTTGTAATAGCTTCGCCGGGTGAGGCGGTAAAATTCCCGGAACCTAAAATTTCGATTCATTATCCGCAAAGCGAATCAGACAAGAGAATGTTCTGGATTACTCTGGATAATTACAGAGAGTTTCAGAGGAACTGCCCATATTATGAATTTCAAATAGAGTTCACTAATCCAACTCAGTTTAATACATACGAGCAGGACGAGGGTGCAATTAACGGCTGGCAGAAATACAGCAGAGTGAACTTTGTGCCGTTAACTGTTTCGTATAACACAATTCTTTCGGTCGGAAGAGCTTTTTATACAACAAGAGAAGATAAGAAAACTTTTACGCCAAAAGAAGGGGATGAGCTTGAATTTAAGCTTACGGTTCTGCGCAAATGCAGTAATGAATCGCGGGAATATACATTCAGAGAAACTCTGAAGCTCCCGTATCCGTTGATAGATGTGGAGGAGTAACATAT
>JAXEIW010000214.1:0-2646 GCA_034101885.1 Clostridia bacterium
TCGCTCACCGTTTCATAATCCTTATCGGCAATTTTTGTAAAATATAAAGTTTTTTGTACATTGGTAAAGCTGTTAAATTCATTTGGGAATTTAATTTTTGTTACCTCTTTGCTTTCATCTATTCTTTTTTCAATATCCGAATACTTTGCATCATTTATGTACCAAAGACTCGAATATATCTCATAGTCCTTCTTAAGACTTTCAATGTCTGCATACTCAGTATTTTTAATATTATCAAAAACTTTTATCTTTGAGCTTTCGGACAACAGTCTGTAAAAGCTGTCCTTTTCAATATCAATTTCCAATGCCGAGTTGTTTTTGAGTGCATTTTCAAACTCTGTGACGCTTTGAGCGTTATTCAATTCCGCAAGACCGTCATCAACCTTCTTCTTATGTAGCTGTTCCGAAACAGCTCCGTCAAAATCAAGCTTCAGTCGAACTGCTCCCAAAACCGAATAATCTTTGCCGGTAAGAGCATTAAACACCTCTGTACGATATGTCTCGGTAAGAGCCGCAAAATCACTCTTTTCCGACATATCCACGTTAATCAGCTCCGAATTTTCCTTTAGAGCTTCAAAAAATTCCTTCTCGTCGGTTTTTTCCGATATTGATTTTAATATTGCATTTACGGTATCCTCTCCGACATAGGTAAACTCACCTTTTTTATAAAGATAATCGCCTGCTCCGATTGCGGAAATCGTTACCGAATAGGGTTTATTTTCAATCATGGGAGCTTTAAGTGCAAACATAATACCTGTCTTTTCCGATGACGGAATCATATCTATATACTCATATCCCTCACCCTCCGGTTTTTCGGCAATTACAAGGATGTCCGTTTTTGCATCTGACGCTGCTGCATTTACAGTTACAACACCCTCCGAAAAATTCATATCGCATCTTATTTCAAAGCCGCCGTTATCTATATCGGGTATTACCTTCTCTCTGTTATCACTGCCATATACAATCATGTCGGCTTCGGGAATATACCCATTATCTGTTTTTCTTACAGCCATGATCTTTACAAAATCATAGTCTGCATCATTTATATTTAATTCAGCATTTGTTTCATCATTACCGGTCAAAATTATTTCCGAAAGGTCATAATCTGCCATTTGATTATCTTTATACCCTGCCAGAATAACAGCGGCGGTATAATCATCAGAGTAATTCGTTAAAGCCGCAGACGCCTTTCCCTTTTCATAATCGGCCGATAGGGAAAGTCTTTCGGCTGCTATTGTAATTGTTTTTTCATCCACCGCTTCCTCGTTATCCGTTGAATAAGCGGTTACGGTATACTCTCCGTTCGGAATTTTCGTATCATCAAAAATTGCCTCAAAATGACCGAATTCATCAACGGAAACATTTCTTTTTTGTCCCGCAAGCTCCACGCAAACATTTTGCTGACCAATAGCCTTACCCGTAATCAATATGGGCAGCTTATTAATCTCGGAGCTGCTAATCTGCATATAATCTATACTGTAATCATATAGCATGAAATAGGTGTTTTGAAAGGACATTTTGCTTTGATTCATAGAAAATCTGTAAGGATTTCCCTGTATCGAAAGGGTTTCAAGCAATACTATATCTCTTACAACTCCGTTTTCCTCATCGGTAATATCAAAGGTATACATCTTATTATCGGTCGACGGAACAAGCATAAGTCCGTTTACGAAATTAATGTCCGCCAATCTTCTGTTTCCCGTACCCGGTGCAACCCACTTTGAAAAGGAACGGCTTTCCAACAGCTCAGGTTCCGAAATATCAATCCACCATAAATCCATAACTGATTGTGAATCTGTCCACGCAGTCATGAATAGGGTGTTTCCTATTGCATTTATGCCTATAATATTTGCGCCGAAGTCCTTTTGTGCGATAAGCTCCGGTATTTCAAATCCGTTTTCTGTGTTATACACATCAACCGTATTTTTATTTATGGCATACAAATAACCGTTGTAATAAAATAATCCCGTGTATTTTGTATCGGAAATTTTTGTTTTTTCTCCCGTATCGAGATTAACGCTTATCAAGCCTTCATTTCCGAAATACGGAAGATACATATAATTATCCTCCACCTCCAGATAATCATAGCTTTTGTATGAGCTGTACAGCTTTATTTCTTCGGGTTCTGCGGGATTTTTCAGTGAATATCTGTGAATACCGTCATTTGCCAAAGCATATAATTCATCATTTTTTATATATACATATCTGTTAAAGGGCTGTGAATGATTGTAAGACATTGCAATAGAGCAAGTCTTTTCCAAGGTGTCCATATCAAACACATCAAGACACTGATCTGTCGTCGTAAGAGCATAAATATAATTTTCATACATTGCCGAGTTAAAGTATCTTTTTCCGCTGTTAAGATTGACAGCACCGGACAGCAAAACCTCCGCAAACACTGCCGTGCCGGACATAAGCATAGAAAGCGCTGTTATTACAGAAGCTATGTTCATAATAATTTTCTTTATTTTCATTATAATCCTCCATTCCGCTGCTTGCAGCGGCACAAATAATTTTACAGTGAAACCTCTCCGTCGGAAAGTTTTTTTGTAAGCCAATTGGTTACAACCACCATTATTATACCGACTACCGATTTAAACAGACCTATTGCCGTTGAAAGGCTGTATTGGAAGCCCGATATTCCCA
>JAXEIW010000215.1:0-2127 GCA_034101885.1 Clostridia bacterium
GGAATACGGTAAAACGAAAACTGCTCCGCTTGACTCCCATAAAAGTATTCAAACAACATAGACACCCTCCTTTCATATGGGCACACAAAAAAGACATAGAATTTAAACTAAATTCCATGTCTCACTAAATACAATAACAAAAAATGCTGAAATCCATACAGAAATCAGCATTTATTGGCTTTCGTGTTCATTATAGATGCATAAATATATCATTGGTTAACAACTAAAATATCCGCTCCACCATCAGGATTTTTGGCAAATTCCGCCTCTGCCAAACAAATCTGTCTCGGCTTAAAGCTATTGTGAGCATCACTATGACAATGATAAATGCACAGATATCTGTTATTTTCTTCTGTCGGTGCAAAGCTATGATGACCTGTTCCAACAATATCATCAAACTTGTGCAATATGGGATTATTATCATACTTCTTAAACGGTCCGTACGGTTTGTCAGAAACTGCATAGCCTACTGCATAATCGGGGCAGCGGGTGTGATTTGAAGAATATGTCAAATAATACACCCTGTTATGTTTTAAAACAAACGGTCCCTCAGCAATGCAGCAATCAACCGTTTCCCACCGCTGCACATCCTTATCAGCCGAAATCAGAACTGATTCATATTCATGTTCAATTCTTGTCAGATCATCAGACATTTTTGCAACCTTAATTCTGTTACCGTTTTCCAGGGCGACAAAATATAAATATATACTTCCGTCATCATCAAAAAACAGATGACCGTCAATAGCTGAAAATTCTCGAAGCCAATCATTTGTCAGTTTCTTAAACGGTCCTGCCGGGCCGTCGGATACTGCTATTGCAAGATGCTCGTCTGCAGCATAAACCATATAAAACATCCCATTATAATATGACACCTCAGGCGCCCAAAATCCATGGTTTCCCAAAACTTCCTCCTTTTTTAAGCAAAATCCGCAGTTTTCCCAGTTAGTCAAATCCTTTGAAATATGCACCTCGATTCCATCATCACCGTTTTCTTTGTATGTTTCAAAGAACGGATATTCATCAGTAAAAGCAGGCAGGTCATTTTCAGTTGTACAATAAACATAATAAATGCCATCATGTTCGAGTAGAAAAGGATCTCCGCCCCTAAATAATTTTTTGCCATATTTATACATTCATTTTCTTCCCTTCGCAAATATTTCTTAACAAGCTTGTTTTATTAATTTTAACACTTGACAATTGTTTTTTCAAGATGTTATAATGTTATAAAACTATCAAATACTGCAAATCAGGAGAAGAAAATGGAATTTATATCAATAGGATACGATTTTCACCATAACAGAAACTTTCAAATATCACGACCTCAAGGGTTAAATTATTATCTTTTTTTAATCATACGCTCCAATGCATATTATCTCGACGGTTGCGATAAAAAATTTCTTCATCAAAAATCAATCATCTTTTTTGATAAAGGAACTCCGCAATTTTTCGGTGCGATAGACGATGATTATACAAATGACTGGATATCATTTTCACTAAACAAGGATGAAGATTTACTGTTTCGTTCATCCGGAATAACAAGTAATAAATTCTATAATATACCGTCTTTTTGTTTTTTTGAAGATATTATAAATCTTATGAGTGATGAATTTCGCCTAAACAATACAAATTCTTACAACTCATTATTAAGTGATTTATTAACTGCATTTTTGAAAAAATATATGGAAATCAGTTTGCCCGACAATTCTAAATTGCTTTATTATAACAAGCTTACAACCATAAGACATATGATATATAGCTTTCCAACCGGAAAATATACCATTGAAAGTTTAGCTCATAAAAGCAATTTGAGTATTTCACATTTTTCACATTTATATAAACAATATTTTAATACTACACCGATGAGCGATGTGATTTTGAGTCGAATACAATATGCAAAGCAATTGTTGAATTGTAAGCGTCAAATGATACGCACTGTAAATGTTCGAACCAAAAAAGGATGCCATTCGGCATCCCCTAACCCTTGCGTATATTTGGTGGAATCTTACTGCTCCATGGCAGCAATTCTGTTTTCGGTAGAATATGTATATTTTCAAACAGCCATACCAGATAATCATAAATTTTTAAATTATTTGCTTTTGCTGTTTCAATTATCGAATACAATCTTGC
>JAXEIW010000216.1:0-9712 GCA_034101885.1 Clostridia bacterium
CAACCGGCACAAAATCCATTTCCACATTCAAAATTCTGGTTTTATTAACATCATACCAAGTTATAGCATTAGCATTGTATAAATGAATTTTTGTGGTTGCCGGAGACGTAATCGCAGCAAAGTTATCTCCTGCAGGCTTACTGCCAAAACCATCACTTTTGACCTCATATGTTGCTTCTGGGTTTTTCCAAATATTTCCTCCGCTTATACCTTGACTGTTGGAAATGTTGATATAACCGCCATCGGCAGCAAACGCCGGCAGTGCAGATAATGCCATTGACGCAGTAATTACTGTCGCCATAATTTTTTTGAATAGTTTTTTCATAGTATTACCTCCTAATATAATAGTTTTAGTCAGAGAATTATATTATCTGACCGAAGTGTTTTGCATATATCCATATGCTTTGAGATAATTTTACATTATTTTTATATATCCCTCCTTTTTTAGCAGTTAAAGACTACCGCTTTAACTCATCCATTAATTTCGAAAGCTCAGGCCATAACAGCCTTGCCATCTCTTTCATACCTTCATCGCCGGGATGACCTAAAACTGCGGAAGATACCTCTGATGTAAATACAGGCGCATCCTTAAATGCCATTGCTGTATACTTATCCTCAACCAATCCTGACATATCAACAAGAATCTGTGAGTTTTCCTCAGCCGATTTTTTAATTATCTCTTTGACATCGTAGCCTACAAGAGGTGTAATACCCACAATTACCTTAGCATCACCGTAACGATTGAAATAATTGATTATGTTTTGGTACGCTTTTGAGCTAAATTCTTTGCCTGAATTATAATTCGGATCATTCTCGTTTGCGGAATTATTAATATTTGCACCGGCTGTACAAATTATAATATCCGCATCAAAATCCGCAAACTCACTGTAAGCTCCTACATTAAAGGCGTTGAAATTATAAAAATACTTTTCAAATTCAGCGATATTCTTCCATTTAAACTGAACGCTGCTGTCCTTTTCTTCCGCTAATGCCTTTAATAAATGAACATAATCCTTGGATTCCTCTGTTGCAGCCATACCCCACGAGCCTAACCAGCCCAATGCTTCGGACGGATTATGCTGTGTTATTGAGTTTCCGATAATCAAAACCTTAAGCGGGCCTGTTTTTACCTTCGTCCTTTCCAAAAATTCATTTTTTTCATCCTCTTGCTTTTGCAAGATATTGCTTTCTGTCACTCTTAAATTGTCAATATAAATTGTTCCGTTCCCCGGCTTTATGTAAATGCCCGAGCAATCACCGTGATCCTCAGACAGAGCTACGGTTATTTTTGTCCATTCGGAACCGATTTCAATATCCTTTGATATGCCTTCGCTCAAATCACCATGAACATCATAAGCTCCCACCGTTACATTTGAAACATTATCCGTCTTTTTCCAGAAGCTGACCTTGTAGTTGCAATTTGACTTAATGTCGACAGGAAGCTTAATAAATCCGTCCGAATTTTGGACAAGTTTCAGTGAGTATCTGCCGACATATCCCTCGGCAGACGTAATCTCTGCTTCTATATTATCAGTCGAATACTTTAAAGATTTATCGTCAATGTTTCCTCCCGATAATATATTTTCTCCTTCAACCGAACCCGCACCGTTCGTTTCTTCTTCGATTTTCTCATTTGAGAATATAATATAATCTATTGCACAACTCCCTGTATTGTCAACAGGGTCAACGCGAAGGCTTGTTATCTTCCCCTTCCAATACGGATTGGACATCATATCAATCGAATAGGTCTTAAACTCCGTATCTTTTTTTGAAATAACCTTGCTCACAGACTTTGCCTCATTTAAGCCCGGCTCTGTTTCCGTTGAAAAATACACTTGGAATTTAGTACCCATTGTTCCATTCTTCACTCTGACATTGCAGTATCTGTAATCCTCGGCATTAAACCCTGCAAACGGTAAATTCATAGTAGGATCTGTTGTTGCTGCCAGAAATTTAAGAATTCCTTTCGAAACGATTATATTTGACACACTGCCGAAGACAATGCCTTGTGTATCATTTGTTTTATTAAAATTAAATGTTCCATCCGCATCCGGTGCCGCATCGGTTACAACGTTCGTTTCCGATTCATTTAAATCCTTTAATGAAGCGTATCCATCATTGTTCCATTCAACAGCATATCCTGCGCTTTGAGCCACTTTTCTCAACGGGAAATATGCCTCGCCGTCAACAAGAATCGTATCTTTTCCTATTGTAAATTCATGATAAATACCAAGATCTTCATTGAACATTTTTATTTTTTCCTTGTCTAGTGATTTTGACCACTTAAAACCAAGCAAAGTTCCTGTTTCCGCACACGGTGCATACATAACTCCGTCAACTATTGTTATCGGGCGTTTGGGATATTGTGGTTCGCCGTCCAGAATAAGCATCGAAATCTCTTCTTTGCCATAAAATTCTATATAATCAATATCAAAATGCCCTTTTGTTCTGATTGGATCGACTCGCAAAGCTGTGACGGTATCACTCCACAATTCGTTATTTTTAGTATCAAATACAATTTCCTTAAATTCCCCATTCATCTCTGTCGAAGTTTTGAACGATTTGCCTTCCTGCCAATTGGTTGATTTATCCGTGACAAAAAACATTTGAAATTCCGCCGCCGTTTGATCGGTCTTAAATCTAACCTTGATTTGCTTTATATCCGAAGCATTAAGTTCTAAATCATTCACATAAAATCCCGGATCAGTGTCAGTTGAATCTCCCGATATTGTGTTGTTTCCAAGCTTATAATTTGTAATCTGCTTTGCAATCGGATAATCTTCGATCTTATCACCGTCTTTGCCGAAATCAATCTTCTTTATTAATTCATAACCTAAATCACCGGCATTTGTGTTTTCAAGACTTTTATAATACTCTTTTGCGGTAAATGTTTTTTCAACAGCTCTTGATTGAACATACAGATGGTTCACTCTTGCCTTTTGGTTCTCTGTCGGCTTTATGTCCTCATGCTCTTTACCCTCTGTAAATACCTCTCGTACAGCGTCAAGGTAATCAAAGCCTGCATAGTTTGACGGATAAAACCAATGTCCTTCACCAAACTCGTTCCAGTTATCCAATGTTATAAATCTTTGACCTAATCGCCCGGAACGAGGCATAAAATCATCTCTTGCCCACTTCAACAGCCCAATCAGTGATTCCTTATTTAGTATTCCTCCGGCTCCGCGTTCCCAAGGCATAACGTCATATCCCATAGTAATAGTAGGCAGAATATCCATAATGCCTGTTTCTAACTGAGCATTCATACTGTTTTTTTGAACGTCCGGTATGTAAGCGTTATAACCCCATGAATAACAATATAACGCATCTATGCCGACATCTTTGAAATTTTGAAGAGTTGTTTCGTTTTTTGTAGAGGAGGTTAAAATACATTCCACACCGTCGAATCCGGCTTTTATACATTCGCTTTCCAGATAATCAAGCTCTTTTTTAACTCCTTCAACCGAACCAAAATCTTTTACCAGATTATCAAAATTATAAAAACCAACAACAGGCTTATTATCTATCTTGAAATATCTGTCATCCTTAAAGTATTGCTCTATCCAATAAGGGACCATGTTTGTTTCAAAATCCTCCGGTCCTCCGCATCGTCCTCCGTTTTCCCATGAAATAACAAATTTCATTTGATCGGAATATTCCCCGTTAAAATATCCTTCATGCAGAGCAAAGGAATTTCTCGGTCGTTTTATCGGTTCCGTATTGCTTGCCGATTGGCGATACCAGCAGTAAATTTCAACATCAATGCCGTGCTCTACCATCCATTTTGTTTCCCAGTCCTTAACCTCGCTTGAGCCTTCGTCATAAAAGCCAAGATAGGTTTTTCTCTCGGGATATGCAGAGATTGAGTCCCAGCCGAAATGAGTTCCTTCCCTCCACAAGTCACAGGACTGCATTCCTATTATAGTTTCGGGATTTTTCTTTTCCGGCTTTACGGGTGCCGGAACATAATCCTCCGGCAAAGGATGAATTGCCTTTGCAATAATATCGTCAATGCAAACACTTCCCGTTGCCGCTTTGCCGATTGTTAATCTTATGCTATCTATTTTTGCCTGCTCAAGCGGAATATTATCTGCAACAAGCTTATGATTAATGTACAGTTTTGTTCCGTCTTTTGTTATTTTCAGCATCGCATGATACCATAAATTTGTACGCAGTGTATATACCGATGTAAACTCATTGTTCAGCCAATAACCGTAATTAAGGTTCTTTGTACCGAAACGGAATATATCCTTTCCGTCCGAACGCAGCGTGGCTCCGAAATCTTTAACCTGCTGCGGCAGGAAAAATTGAAACTCAAACCAAAGCTCATCCGAATCGTAAGAAAGTTCGTGGCTTACACCCGTTTCCTCGGTAAAGTCATTGTCCGTAATTTGCATTGAATATCTGTCATTCAAAAGAGAGCTGTTCATTCGAACAAGGCTTACCCCATCTCCCAATTTCTTCCAATCGTCCGGTACATTCTGCCGTGATGCAATAAACCATTCGTTGATTGAAAAGTCCTTGGAAATTCTCATAGCTTCAAGACTGATTGTGCCCGTACCTTCGTCTGATGTAGAAACATAAAAGTTATCAAGATACTCCACATCATTCAAAAAGCCAAAGTTACTTCCTATTGTAATGCCGTTTGATTGCAATGAGTACGTTTTGTTGTCAATATCGACAATTGCCCTTAAGCCATAAAAATTATTTATTCCCGTAAGCTCCGTTTTTCCCTCTTTAGACATTATGAAAAATTCACCTTTTTCACATAAAACGGTTATTGCATTTATATCCTTGCACCTGAAATTCAACGTTGCACCATCAGGAGGATCTGCAGTCGAAAAGCATAATTCCACTGTACAGATGCCGTCAACACGATTAAAATCTCTTTTTGCCTCAACTGCGGCATTTTCACTTATATCGGTAATCGTACCGCAGTTACCAAAGCCACCCAGCTCAACCGAATCGTAAGGTGAAACAAGCGTCGTATCCGGATTAGACGTGTTTATCATCGCAAAATCATCAAATGTCACATAATACCCATCACCTGTTCCGAGAGCATATGCAGAGAATGAAATTCCCAATGCCAAAAGCAATCCCGCAAAAAAACCAACTCTTTTCACTGTGCGCCGCCTCCTATCTTATTTCTGTTTTATTAAAATCATAAACTGTTTCTCCGAGAGATGTTTCGACCTTTATAATTCCGGATCCCGATTCCGAATTCATAAATGGATTTTTATACAACGGATATGGGAACTCAACTTTTTTTCCGTCTAAAATTCTTGTACTTTTATCTATTGTAATATTGTCATATGTAAGAACCATATTCTCTTTGTCAAAGCGCACGGGTTTTTCCTTGACAGCTTTCATAAAGCTTTCAAACGAGCCGTATTCTTCCTCTGTTCCCGCAACACACACAACACCATGCTTTGAACCGGGTGAACGAAGTTCTCTGTTTTCATACTTGCCTTTTTTATGATAATACCCTTCCGAAAAATACAGGGATGCATATGTCTTTTTTTCGTATTGCAGAAAAATATAATTTCCATCTTCTACGATGTCATACAATTCAAACAGCACATTTGCATTTATTTCCTGTTCTTTATTTGGGGGTATATCATACATGGCCAATACCTTGTTTTTGTTTGAAAAAAAGGTTCCGCAGCAGCAACCCAAGTCACCGGTCCAATATCCGTGTTCGGCACCCTCAGTTCCGAACGAGCCCGGATGATGAGTGAAAATTTTTGCTTCCGTTGAATGAGGGAATGTTAATTCCCATTCATGCTGCTGATGATGTGCGTACCACGCAGCCAACGGATTCTCATATTCGTCCTGCATGCATACACCGCCTATGGCATATCTTTCTGTTATGTATGTATATTTTGAAATATGTCCCTTTTCATAGGGAAGTTCTTCCATTGCTCCAACCTCAGGCTTTGTTGTTATGGCATGAAGATGCTTTGCTTCATAGTTTTCATAATTAACAGGCTTTTCTATTGCTGCTGCAAACACACAATCCGACGGCATGAATTTTGTTAATGCCAAATCCGATGCAACATTAGAAAACTGGATTGGAGTTTCATAATAATACTGGCTTCCGAAATACAGACCGTAGAATGCAAATAATGCACCGTCTGCATAATCCAATGCCGCAGCCTCATAAATTCTGCCGTGTGCCCCGCAGTATAAACCCTCCTTTTCATTCGCAATCATTTCCAACAGAATCTGATCAAGACTCATTCTTGCGGCAGTCCTTAATTTTTCATCTGTTGTATAATCATACAATGTTAATAACGCACCAAAGTCCTCTGCCATATATCCAACCGAATTAAATTCTCCCCAGCTTTCTCTGCCTCTGTATTGAATATATTCTGTAATATATTTCCTGTCTTCTTCTATTAATTCCGCGCCGGTTTTTCCGTAAGCCTTAAAAAGGTCATTCTTGTATATCTGTGCAGCAAAATATCTGCTGACATGGAATATAATTAAATGGTTTTCCGACTTATAATGACTTTCAAAATCATTTTCCAAGAAAAAGCTTTTAATTAATGCTGCTGTTTCTTCCGAAATACCCTCCGTTCCTTCGTATAATACACGAATAAGCCTGTTTGCGGCAAAATCGCATTCACCCTGCGGAGAGCGCCTTACACCGTTGTTGACATACGGACACTCATAAAACCACTTTGCTGTTCTCCGAATAACATCTTCTGCTCTTTTTCGCATTTCAGGTTTACCAAAATAATAGTGGATAACCCCATTTCCTCCGTGAGAGTAAATTTCCGGATCTTTTTTCAATTCGCATTGAATCATATAGTCAAGACGTTTTTTGTATCCGTTTTTTATAGCGTCAATTAATTTCATTATTGAATATTCCCTCTCATTTATATATTGTCTTCGGCAAAATATCATACAGCCCACCGTAGACAAAGCTGCAAATACTTTTTATTATCGTAATTAATTTTTTCCAGCCTTCCATTCGTCAACCTGCTTTTGAGCTTCAGCAATTACCTTTTCACAGCCGGCAGACTTTAATTTTGTCAAAAATTCAGGTATTAATGCTTCCGGATCAACCGCACCTGTTACCAACGAATCTAAATATTCTTTTGCAACAGCTTCACATGATACAATTTCTGTCTTTATATTCTCTGTGTTAAGTGAGAATCCCAACAGTTTGGAAACTATTGCTTCTTCATTAATCTTTGCGGTTTCTTCCCAAACATTATCCTCTTGTTCACCGTATAAATATGCATTGAAATTATTTCCAAATTCCCATGACACATTTGGATCATAACCGGAATCAGCTACCTTTTCAATTCTGTTTTCTCCAACCTTATTAAAGTGCTTGCCCTCAATACCGTAGCAAAGTATGTTGTAAATATCATCAACATTTTGGTTTACAAGGTTAATAAACTGTACGCACTTTTCAGGATACTTTGTATTTGCACCAACACAGTTCATTGTAGAAATTACATTTGCCGTGTTTACAAACGGAGGATCGATTACTTTTGCTTCAACCTTTCTGCCGTTGCACTGCTTTTCAAAATTCGGAATATATCCGGGAGGAACATTGTCACACCATGCCGCAACCAAACCCTGCTGCTTTAAATCGACAAGATTGTCATTTGAACCCTGTGCCGGAATATAACCCTTGTTATACCATTTTCTCATAAGCTTACAGTAATTCATAAATTCTTCCGTTTCAAACTGGTTTATAACTTTAAGTGAATCATCATCGTTTCTTATTACACAAGGATAGTTTGCATTACCGATTGAGTCAAAGCCGATAAGATGATTAAATCCCCATTCATAAGCAGCACCTGCATTGGCAAATACCTTCATATTGCTGTCTTCGCCGTTTTTAACCGCCTCAAAGAACGGCTCCATATCCTCCAGCTTTTCAACCTTTGATAAATCAAAATTGTATTTTTCCAATAATGATTTAAGAACAACAAATCCGTTTTCTCTTCCTACAATTTGATAGTTGGGAATGCCGTAAATTTTACCGTCTATTTTTGCCGCATCCCAAAATCTTTCAGGAATATCTTTGTATGTATCGGACGCATATTCCTTTATTAAGTCATCAAGCGGTAAAAATGCGTTCTTTGAAACGTGGCTGTAAAATCCATATCTCGGTGCCATATGACAAATGTCAACCTGTTCACCGGAGAATAATGCAAGCTGAAGCTTTTGATTGTAATCTCCCGATTCCATTCTCACGATGTTCACATGACAACCGATTTCTTTTTCTGTGATTTCATTGATTTTTGCGGTTATCTCGGCTTGGTCATCTTGTTCATCGTATCTGAGATACCAATTCAATGTCGGTATATCTCCGTTTGACTGTTCTTTGCTTTCTTTGCATCCTGTCAATCCTATAATCATTATGACTGCTAATGCTCCTGTCATTAATTTTTTCAAATACTTATCCATTTTTCATTTCCTTTCTTTATTTATATATTTTTTTAACCCTTTACCGAACCCAGCGTAATTCCCTTAACAAAATATTTTTGCAGGAACGGAAATACTATTACTATCGGCAGCATCGCCACAACTGCCATTGCCATTCTCACAGGTTCTTGCGGAAATACCTGCGTTGCATCCAAGAAGCTGTTGCCCGACTGGGCTTCTTGAATATTATTCATTGTCTTGTATAAAAAGTATTGAACAGATATTCTGTCCGGCTCCATATAAAGCATGGAATCCTGCCAGCTGTTAAAGTAGCTCAGAATTATAAACAACCCTACTGTGGCGAGAGCCGGTTTTGAAAGCGGAATCGCTATTCTGAATAATGAATTCCACTCTGAAGAACCATCAATTTCAGCTGCCTCAAAAATTTCTTCGGGTAATCCCAAAAAGAATGATCTCATTAATATTATGTTCCATGCCGTTACGGCTCCCGGCAAAATCAGAACAAGTAAATTGTTTTTTAAATGCAGGTATTTTGTAACCCAAATATATGTCGGCACCAATCCTGCATTAAACAGCATCGTAAATGCTATCATAAATGATATTATCGATCTGAATTTGTAATCCCTTCTTGATGTTACATATGCTAAAGTAATGGTTGACATCATAGCAACAAATGTCCCCCCGACTGTTGCAATAAGCGTTATTTTATACGCATTGACAAGCTTCGTTGAATCCTTTAACAAATATTTATATGCTTCCAAATTAAAGCCCTGCGGCAAAAACGAATATCCGTTTTTAAGTATCTCTCCGTTATCCGACAGCGAAACCGATATTATCAAAATGATAGGCAGCAAACATGATAATGATAATATCACAAAAATTAAGTTTGCCATAACCTTTCCCGCTATCCTACTCTTATTGTTTTGTATCATGATTATATTTCACCTCCCATTTCTTAGAATATTGCCGTATTCTTATCATATTTTTTTGCAAGTGCATTTGTAAACATAACAAGTGCAAACCCGACAAACGATTGATACAAACCGGCAGCTGCCGACTTGCCCACATCCGCATCGGTAACAAGAGCACGGTATACATATGTGTCGATAACGTCCGTTGCCGGATATAACGTTCCCGTATCCTTTGGTACCATGTAAAATAAACCGAAATCCGCGTAGAATATTCTACCTATATTCATAATAAACATAGTTATAATCATTGGAATTATCATAGGAATCGTAATTTTTGTTCTTAACTGAAGCCAGTTTGCACCGTCAATCGCCGCCGCTTCATAATACGATTCGTC
>JAXEIW010000217.1:0-2344 GCA_034101885.1 Clostridia bacterium
CTCCGGCTCCGAAATAATTATTTGTAAAGGTTGGATTATATGTTCCTACTGTACCGACCTTGGCGGCATTATCGGCATTTGTTCCCGTATACTCTATGGCAGTTTTAAAATTAGCCGTCTTGTTAACTGCTACATTTTTAATAACCTTGCCATCACGATACGGAGCCTTTGCAATCATGCCCGACGTGAAGTTTACTATGGTTTTGGGTGCAGCAACTACTGTTCCTCCCTCACTTGTAACCTTACTTGTAATCTCAATTCTGTACGCCTGGTTTGTTGTTCTCGTGCCGCATCCCACAAAGCTGTCAAGCTCTGATAAGTCAATGCTTACGGTTTTGTTTTCGGTGTCAATAATCGGAGTATATGATACCGTTTCCTTTGTTTCTGTCGTAACACCGTCTGTAGTGGTTGTTGTTATCTTTGAAAGAACTATTGTATCATTTGTTACGGTTGACATATCTGTATTGTCTGAAAGCTTAATTGCAATAGGCTTTCCATCAATATAGGTACGAACATTAATCGTCGGATCCCACTCGTTATAAACCTTCGCATTTTGGACATTTGTAAGACCAACAGTACCTTCCGGAATGCTTACGCTCTGTATCATATCGGCAGATATCTGTCTTGAATATACAAGAATTTCATCAAGATACATTGTGACGTCCGAGTCGAGAAGAATATACCTATATGTACCTTCGGTTACAGCTTCAACCGTATTTGTATATCCGTCTATATCTTCTCTTGTTATCTGACCTATAAGCGTTGCCTTGGAAATATCCGTAGGATCTTCATTCGTTCCGTAAATTCTTGCAGGGCCTTTATCAGAAGCTAAATGATACCAACAATTGCTCATTCCTATATCTGCACCGACTGCAACAATCGTTGTGGATTTTCCCAAATCAACTATAGCATATTTTGATGCAGTGATAGAATTGTAATATACCCCGTCCTTATTTGCTACGCCCTGCATACCTAAATTGCCGTCTGTCAGTATTGATCTGTCCTCATTTTCAGAGGTGTATGCAGCCTTACCCAATGCAACATTTGTCAAAATTCTCTCTGGCTCATAAGGAACTCTTGCAATTATTCCTGTTTTAAAGGTTCCTGATGTATACGGCACAACAGAAATACCATCTGCGGTTTTAACCTCGCTTGTTATAACAATACTATAGCTTGTAAATGACTTTAATGTACCCAAATCTATCCCTATCGTTTTTTCATCAAGCATTACAGTATTTATACCCGTCTTTGTTTCTGTTCCGCTTTTTACAGCATATATATTAGAGCTGTTTACAGTTGACGCGTCAAGAGATTTGCTAAAAGAAACAGTATTAATCTCATCTGTGTCTATGTTTGTTACCCCGGTCTGTCCGTCATACAAAGTAGAACTTGTGCAAACAGCACCATTTGAACCAAATATTTCGTTGTCTGCCAGCGTTGTCGGAACAACACTAAAGATAAAAATTAATGACACAAGCAATGAAAATATTTTTTTTGTCATGTTTTTAACCAAACCTTTCTTGTATTTATCAATTTTTTGAATTTGTGCTTTCGCATTGAACATACGGAAGCACAAATTCTCAATCTGTCAATTCTGACAATTAATACTGTATAGAAGCAGTCTTAGGTTTCAATCCCGAAAGTGTATCCCACAAGAATGTCTTATAAGTGTGTCCTTCTGTCGGTTTAATGCTTAACGTTGCACTGCCGCTTACGCAATCTGTAACCTGTACATTCACAAGTGTCGTTCCGTCATACTCGGCAAGTATCAAGGTATCTGTTCCTGCATTTTTAGCATTTGCATAAACTGTTGTTACCTGAACCGAATCATCAAGGGTAATTGGGCTTGTATAGTATATGTCGGGCTTTTCGGCATCAACATAAGCATATATTGCAAACTCTAATACATATCTGTCATTATCCGGCGATTTTATAAGTATGTATCTTGAAGAAGTATCCGCTCCTTCTGCATATGTGAATGCACCCGTTCCGAATAATGAACTTCCGCTATTCGGTGTTGTATAATTTTCGGTTTTTCCCTCAGTATCATAAGATGCATCATTTTGAGCATAAAATTTTAACTCCCATGTATGCCAATTAAAGTTTCCACACCATGCGACACCTATAACTTCATATTTATTTCCAAGATCTATCAGCAGCGGATTATCCTTCGGAAGATTTGATAACGGACTCCAATAATTATCTCCGGCTCCGAAATAATTATTTGTAAAGGTTGGATTATATGTTCCTACTGTACCGACCTTGGCGGCATTATCGGCATTTGTTCCCGTATACTCTATGGCAGTTTTAAAATTAGCCGTCTTGTTAACTGCTACATTTTTAA
>JAXEIW010000218.1:0-5853 GCA_034101885.1 Clostridia bacterium
ATGGCTTGCCTCTTTTTGGTGGTGGAGATTGGAATGATAGCTTAAACCGTGTAGGTGATAAGGGTATAGGTGAGAGTGTATGGCTTGCTCAGTTTATTTATTACTGCATAAATGAAATTAAACCACTATTAAAACTCAAGAATGACGATAAAGAGCTTGCAGAGTTGACTCGTATTGCAGAAGAATTTAAAACTGCACATGAGGCAGTTGCATGGGATGAGGATTGGTATATAATTGGCTATAACGATTTGTCTGAACCGGTAGGTACAAAGAAAGACAGGGTCGGTAATACATACCTTAATACTCAAACATGGGCGGTTATAAGCGGAATTGGTAGCCGAGAAAGACTTGAAAAAGCAATGGATGCAGTAGATGAGCATCTTGAAACACCGTATGGTTTGTCTCTTGTAATGCCAGCTTATGATGGTCTTGATGAAAATATTGGAGTATCAAGTGCATTCGCAAGGGGGATGAAGGAAAACGGAGCGGTATTCTCTCATGCAACAGCATTCAATCTTGTTGCAAAAGCAATGCTGGGACGAGGAAATGACCTTTATAGAGTGTATAAAAAGGTATTACCTGCTTGCAAACCGCAGGATATTCATAAAACAGAGCCATATATATATTCACAATTTGCTCACGGACCGAATTCTCCTGATTATGGCAGAGGTGCATATCACTGGATGACAGGAACGGCTGCTTGGATGTTCAGAGCGGTACTCGACTATATGCTAGGAGTACAGACGAGCCTTGACGGTCTTGTTATAAATCCATGCATAAATGAAGAATGGGAGGGCTATGAAGTAATAAGACCATTCAGAAATGATATATACAAAATCAAGGTACATAACCCCAAACACAAACAGACAGGAGTTTCGTATATTCTTGTGGACGGAGAGAAACAGACGGACAACCGCATAAAGTATGCAGGAGACGCAAAAAAACATATTGTAGAAGTATATATGTAAAAAATGAGTAGTAGTCGGTGCAAGATATACTTTGTACCGACTGCCAAAAAATGTAATTGTGGAATAGATATGAGAAAAATATACAACAAGTTATATAGAGTGAAAACACAACGATTTCTTTCGGTTTTTATTGTGTTGTTTTTAATATCACAATTTGTCATTTACAATAAAGGCAACTCCAAAAAAGTTTATACTAATGAGCAAATAGAACAGATATATAACTATAAAAGTGATAGACAAGCAGAAATAAAAACAATGTCTTTTTTAGGTTGTAGAGTTTTTGAATTGATTTGCCTAAAAATGAGAAAATGGCAAGACTTGAAAAATATGTTACTTGCGAAACCGTATAATCAGGACCGGCGGTAATACATTGTACAGGGAAAATAAGACAAATATTTTTACCGAAAAAGCTATGCAAAATGCTGAAAGAATATATTAAGAAACAAGGCATAAAAAGCGGCTCGATATTTGTTTCAAAAAGTGTCAGACCTCCGTATAGTTCAAATATATGGAAAATGTTAAAAAAATATGCGAAATGGCCTGAGTGGGTAAAGACAAGGTATTTTCGCACAATTTCAGACATATTTATTTGCAATGACATTTTACTCATTGCAAAAGGTCATTGTAATACTTGTTGATATACTTGATAATTCATCTGTGGAAACCACCCGTATTTATACAATGGAAAGCAGAATACGTAAAACTGTAGTTCATGAGTTGCACACATTAAAGAAAAAATCACATCCGGAGAATTGAATGGGAGAATTGAAACAGCTTGGATTGACGCTTTATGATGAGGGATGGGGATAATAGTTATCATCCTGCAGGTTATAATATGATTTAAATATATTTGGAAAAGGGTAAGAGCTGAAAAATGCTTTTACTCTTTTCTTATTAATGTGAAATATATAATATCAACGTAAATTGCATTTTCATTTGTATAATTGTTAAGTTAAATCAAAATATTAATATAAAAAATATTTAATAATATATTAAAAAAATATTTTAATTTTAGCAATAAATGTATTTAATATCGCTATTGGCATATATACATATATTAGATAAGCTTGTTCGCTTTTGCCTAATTTTGATTTAAAATAATAATAGAGGAAGTGAACAATATGATATATAAAATGGCCGGACGTCAAATCAAGCTGTTGCGTCATCAACATGATTTGACTCAGAAGGATTTTGCAGAGAAAATAAATTCGTCACAGAATTATCTTTCAGATGTGGAAACAGGTAAGAAGAAACCATCCCTGGATTATTACATAACTATAGCAAATTTTTTTAATGTTTCTTTGGATCAGATTTTTCAGGATAGCTTACATGTAAAAAAGAATGTTATTATTGATAATGTTATTTTGAAAATGAGCTATATGGATGATGAGGAACAAAAGCTTGCATTAAAATTAATAGAATCAGTCGAGGACTATGCACGGTCTAAAAAAAGTAAGGAGTAATCATATCGTGATATATTTAAGCGGCAACAGAACAAAATTGAATAATATGACTTAAAATGTTATAATGCTTCCGTAGCAGACAGTATTTAACATAGAGTTTTGTATAGCAGAAGTATTAGTAGCATTTGCTGTGCGAGGAATTTTATGCGTACAAACGATGACTGTGGCGGTTGCAGCTATAAATATTATATGTGTCTTCAAGACAATGTTTACCTTTATTACAGGGTAAATATTGTCTTTTTTATTTGCATTCATAATCGAGGACCACCTCATAAAACTCTCAAAAATATTACAAAAAGGAGAGTTTTTATGAAAAAAATAAAAAATTTTAAATTTTTTTTAGAAATCT
Organism: Clostridia bacterium; assembly: GCA_034101885.1. Lineage (GTDB taxonomy): Bacteria > Bacillota > Clostridia > UBA1381 > UBA1381 > RGIG1988. The sequence continues at coordinate 2,781 of JAXEIW010000218.1, forward strand.
TTTGTATTTTTAGCTTTTGCTGCACTTTATTAATGGGAGAGAAAATAATTCGCCCTCGGGAAGGGGTGAATATATGAATTCAGAAATTGCTGAAGTTAATAAATTTGACTCATGTGTAAAACAAGCCCTTAATAAAGAATTAAAATATCAAATAAGGTCAATGAAAAATCGCCAGAAGCATTTTGTTAATATTTCTGAGCTGAGTAAAATTGATGAAGCAAAATTATTTTATACAGACATTTATCCTTCAGATATTTTCAGTGAGAAATTAACTACGAGACTTTTTGATGCCGTAATTCATGATGAATTACTTTATGAAGCTTTATTATCAATAAAGCCGAATATAAGAGAATTGCTTATTCTTAAGTATTGGGGAGATTTATCAGATTCTGAAGTTGGACAAGCGATGAGCATGAGTCAGCAAGTGGTAAATTACAATAAAAACAAAGCTTTACGTAATTTGAAAAAAATAATTGAGGAGATGAGAAAGTTATGAATAGTGCATTGAGCTATGATATTATAGAGCGTGCTGTGTCCGGTGATGAAGTAGCAATTAACAGAATAATTTCTATTTACGAGCCGTATATTAATACACTTGCGTCCAAAACACTGTATGATAAAGAAGGAAATGAGTATATTGGTGTAAATATAGATTTAAAAGACCACTTGATACGTAAACTTATTAACCTGATTCATACATATAAAATTGCATGACTAAATATTGGGCTTTCTCAAGTACGTGGTCAAAAAATAAAAAACTTCATCCTACATATAAATATTTTATGACCGATGGGAAAGCCCATACCACTAAATTGTTGGTTTTGTAAAAGGTATAAGTTTTATACTTTTTACAAAGATAATAATTTATCTTTTTATGTTCTTTGACAATTGAATAGCTCATCTTTTATACGTTATCCATATGTGAGCACGCCGAACAATACGCTTGCGATAAATATTGGTTCGAAAAACAGAGTTGGAATGCTGTATGCCACGATACATATGGACTATAATGATACTTGCACTATGGCAGTGCTCCGTGCGGATGCAGGGAAATAGCTGAGATGCTCGGCAAACGGCATTTTGGGTGTTATGACGGTTTATCCGAAACCGGTAAAAGATGTTTTTAAAAATTTATGGAGGTAACGTTATGAACACAGGAAATAAAGAAAAAATAAATACTGATGATCTTATCGATATCAGAGACGTTGTAATCAATCCTGAGTTAAACAAAGAGGAAAGAATTACGAGCTTCGTAAACCAAATAAGAAACCCATTATGCTATAAATACGGCGATTATGTTATTCAAATTTCATTTTCTGAAGATGATGAAAGAACCATAGACCGTTGCTTTGAGGATTATCTGCAGAATTTGTAGGAAATGACGAAAATTGTTTTTTGTATTTTAAATTATTGACTTTCTGACGGTTTTGTGATAAAATAAATAAGTAATTTATAAAATCAAATAGAACTTTTTCAAACTCTTAGCTATTAATGGGTTAATTACTGCCATTAAAAGTTAGGAGGTTTTTTTATGCCTAAATTTGTTAAACCGAAATATAAAGCGGCTATGTATCTAAGATTATCAAGGGACGATGGAGATAAACCGGAAAGTGACAGTATCTCAAATCAACGTTCTTTGATTTTAGATTTTGTTGAAAAAATGGATGACATAGAGATTGTTTGTGAAAAAGTGGATGATGGTTACAGCGGGAGTAACTTTGACCGTCCGGGATTTACTGAACTGCTTAAAGCAATAAAAATGAATGAAGTCAACTGCGTCATAGTAAAAGATTTATCAAGATTTTCGCGAGATTATATTGGCTCCGGAATGTATGTAATGAATTTGTTCCCCAAATGGGGAATAAGAATCATCGCTATAAATGACAACTATGATTCAATAAAGCCTTTAACAGCGAATGATGAGCTGATGCTGTCCTTCAAGAGTATAATGAATGACATTTATCTGAGAGATATATCTACAAAAATCAGAAGTCATCTTGAGGTGAAAAGAAAAAGAGGTGAATACATAGGAGCATTTGTCGCATACGGATATATAAAATCTGAAGAAGATAAACATAAAATTATTGTTGATGAAAATGTTTCATGTAATATAGAAAGTATATTCTCATGGAAATTAGATGGTATGAGTCCTGATGCAATAGCGGACAAGCTTAATGACCTTGGAATTCTTTCTCCTTCGGAATATAAAAAGCATATCGGATCGAAGCATACAGGATTTAAGTCCAATGATGATACCGCAAAATGGTCTTCTTTGGCTGTTAAACGAATTCTTACGAATCCAATATATACCGGAACACTTATTCAAGGAAAAAAAACAACAGTCAGTCATAAGGTTAAAAAGGTTATTGAAAGGGATAAATCAGATTGGACTATTACAGAGGCTTCACATCCCGCAATAATAAATAAACGAATCTTTGATATTGTACAGAATATGATTGCCAGGGACACACGCAATTCAAGCAAAAATGCCGATTGTAATATTTTTTCCGGAATGCTTTTCTGTGCGAACTGTAATGATACTATGGTACGACAAGTTTCAAGATACAAAGATAAGACATATGCGTTTTATAGATGTTCTACGCAAAAAAATACAGGAGGATGTTTTAATCATAATATCCGTGAAGATATAATGTATGATATTATTCTGTCAACAATTAATGCGCATATCCAAGCTGTAATTGGTCTTGATAAATCAATCAGTATGATGGATAAAAAGGATTTAACAAGAAATGGTCATAGAAAAATAGAACGTCTGATAAAAGAAAAGGAAGCAGAGATAAGTAAAAGAAAAAAGGATATATTTTTTACACACCAAAGCTTTGCAGACGGGATAATTACAGAAGATGAATTTAAGGAATTTAAAGCAATTTATGATATGCAGATAAGTGATGCCGAAAGATCTATAGAAAGACTTAAGCAGGAGCAGAGTAGCTTTTCAGATGATATATCAAAGATGTGTAGCTGGATGAAAGATTTTAAAGATATTGGCAAGATTACAGAGCTTACTCACAAGATGCTGATTCTATTTGTTGACAAAATTTATGTTGTTGAT